>NZ_CP051515.1:3335053-3638240 GCF_012689525.1 Paraburkholderia aromaticivorans | reverse complement strand
CGTCTGGTCGGGGAGGGATTTGGCGAGAGCATACCGGCTGCGGTGATACGCGTCTATAGCGTACATCTCACCGTTGCGGGTGAAGCGAGTTTACGAGGCGCAACTCACCTCGAACAACTCCCGAAAACCCTCACCTCAACCATTTCGCGCCAGGTTCGGGCCGTCCTTGCAGGTCGCGGGCTTGGCAAATTCGGACCATTTATGCTGCAGGCGCGAACGTAGGCCATTCAGTCCCGAATCTTCTCACCTCAAAAAAACTTGGTGAATTTTGATGGGTGTGCGGCTGCGGACTGGGTGCTCTTACGGTCGATCAAAGCGATGAACAAGTTTTAAGCATTATTTGGCTGGAGGGCAGGCGCGGCCCCGCGCGATGGTGAGACGGTGACATGCGAACTGTCGAATCGCCGCCACCTTGACGAGCAACGCCCCGTACACGTGCGGCGCCGTGCGAAGAGCGTGCTGAGCACAGCTACAAGCCCCACCCCGCGTTCTTTCGGCCGCCCCGCACGCAGCGACCCACGCACACGCGATGCAGCCCCACAACCGATCTCTCTGCAGGCGTCGCGAGCTTTCCAACCGTGTGCCCAGCCCGGATCGACGCCACCTGAGTTTCGTGCATCGATGCAACTACCACTTGTTCAACGGCGACAGACGGTGCGCGACCAAGGGGTCTTGAGCCGATGGGCTCGGCTCACCCCTCTGATGGCCCCCGAAAAACCTCACCTTAAGGCTAGCGTAGCGCTCGGAACGACGCGGCATCCAGACGTGTTGTGCTCCAAAAGCACCGAAAAACCGTCCCGAAAAACCTCACCATAGCGGCATCTGACGGTCCCCAACCACCTCAATACCGAGCCCCCGAAAAACCTCACCTTTGCGAATCACAACAAAAATACCCAATCATTTCAACATCTTAGCTGTTTTCATTCTAGCTACGCCAACCGGGAACACTCCCGAAAAATCTCACCTCAAGGCGCATTTCAGTGAAATCTGGCATTTCTGATCACAGCCACCAGGGTCCTGAAAAATCTCACCGTTCGATTTCTGCGACCGTAAAACGCAAACGACTTTGGCAGCGTGAGCAGGCCTTTTCCGGGCGATGGAAGCCATTTTGGTCCCGTATTTCCTCACCTTAACGATCGTCAAGCGCCCAAACGCCTCCTGAAAAACCTCACCTTTGACCCAAACCAGGTGCATTTCACGGACGGCAGACGGTACAAAACCCGCCCTCCCGAATTTCCTCACCTTTGGATAGCAGCAATCGACCGACTCACCAGCGTCGACTCCGGTATTCAGGCCGAAACCCCGCCTCGCTCCCGAAAACCCTCACCTTAAGCACCGGAATGCACAGAAATAAGGCAAAAATGCCACCTCCGCCCCGTAAAGCCTCACCTTCGGTTCGCGTTTTCTCCTGACTTGGCTCACCAATGGGGTTAACGAGCCCAAAATAGAGCCGAAAATGGGCAGGCGAACACATCCCGAAAGCGCTCACCTTCGCGCTGGCCGGGCCTCGAACTGACTTTCAAGCGCTGCCGGGCGATCCACGGCATTCAAGTCCCGCAAAATCTCACCTTTGGTCAGGCCGCACTTTTGGGGTGGTTCCTGAACCCGCTCACGTTCTGTCCCGGACCCGCTCACCGAGGCTCCCGAACCTCATCACTCGACATTCCCGCAAGACCTCACCACCTCTCCCGCAAAGCTTCACCTTACCGGGCTGGAACCCTTGCCAGACAAGGCTTTGCCGTGGCGTTAACGTTTTTAACATGGGTTCAAAGGTGTTTACTTTTATTACTCTCTAGAATTCCCCCGCGCGTCCTTCGGACAAAGACTTCAACCCAAGTAGCCAACATGAAGCGGTCGTGAAACAGTGCACGATCGTCGTAGAAGCTTTAAAAGCTCTTTCTTTACAAGACCTTATTGGCTATTCTTCGTTTTGTTTCACGGAAAAAACCAGCTAGCACAAATCCGTCGACCCACGTCTGATAGCAAAATAGGCCTTTTCTCCAATTCACACCTTGGACCAACAAATACGTAGCAAACAATACGTAAATTGTTATGATTCATCCAATTCGAGCGACATCGAGGTATACATGAATCTGGACCAGGAACGGCAATTCATTCGAGACGAGCTTGAAGTGCTGCGAGCCAACGGGGCACGGCGACAAGAACTTTCGCTGCACGCATGCAAGCGGCTGTTTTTTGATCTTGGAATTCGCCCGTCCATGGCCGCGGTTCGTGATCTGACCCAGACCGGCAGCGCGAGCGACATTCCAAAGGACATCGACCACTTCTGGGAACGCATCCGAAATGTGTCGCGTGTGAAAGTCGGCGCCGGCGCTATCCCGAAAGCACTTGAGGACCGTGCCGGCGAATTGCTGGGCGCACTTTTCGAAGAAGCCGTTGCGCATGCGCGCACCACGCTCGACGACGAGCGCGGAGAAATTCGTGCCCAAATCACCGCCGCTGACCAACGCGCTCGAGAAGCAGAAATTCGCCAGCAGGCATCGGAAGACGCGATCAAACGCAGCGAATTGCGAGCCGAGGCGGCTTGGGAACGTGTTCGCGCGCTCGAAGCCGAGTTGTCGAGCGCGACCACACACGGAAATGCTCACCAGGAAGGCTTACAGACAACGGTGCGCCGGCTCGATCACGAAAACGAGGCGCTTCGCCAACGGCTCGACAACGAATTTGCGAAAAATGCGACGCTGCGGGACCGGATCGACGCGTTGCACGTCGAATTGCGCCAAAGCACTGAACACTATGCGCAGCAGATCAAGGACGCCGTCGCCGAAGCCGAGCGGCGCGTCAAGCCGATGCTGGTCGAACTTGATTCCTTGCGCAGCATGGCGGCCACTTATCAGTCCGGGGTGCGCGACGCGAGCCGCAAGGAATTTGAGTTTATTCAGCAAATCGCCGCGGCCAAGGCGCGCGGCGACCGGCTCGACGCCCAACTGCGCGAGCAATCGGATGAAGTGGACGCGCTCGCGAAAGAAGTCGCCGTCCTGCGCGGTCAGCAAGGAATCGATCCGGCGATCGCGACTCTGCTCTGCTCGCTAGTCGAAGCCGACCGCTTGACGGGCGACGAATTAAGGGCGATCGGCACGGCGGCGGATGGTCACGTCGCCCTCCCACTGCGGTGTCCAAAATGTGAGGAAGGTGAGCCGGAACTGTCGCAAGTCAATCACCGTTTCGAACTGCAATGTCCGGAGTGCGATCACTCGTCGGGACTCGGCGAATCAAGGCTGGAGGCGGTTAGCCGGTTTCTGTCGAGCGACCCGATTGCGGCGTCGGCATGACGTTTGACGCGGTGCCATAGCGGATAAATCGGCAAAGGTGAGGAAATTCGGGACTCGAAAGGTGAGGAATTTCAGGACTCGCCGGCTCCCCTTTTCCTCGTCAAACGCCCGTCGCGTCTAGGTGCGGGCAAGGGCGGAACCGCGGGATCCGGAACGTCGGCGGCGGGAGAATCCTGCTGATCCATCCAGTTTTGCCACGCGCGATATAGACGGTTCGCCGACACCGCCTGCACAAATCCCAGCCATTGTCCGACCAGTTCCGCCTCGACTCCACTCTCGAACAGATCCGCCGCAAACGTATTCCGCAATGTTTGCGGACTGGCTCGCGACGCTCGCGACTCGGCGATCCCGGCTCCGTCGATCAAGGCGTCGACCGCACGCAGCATGGTGGCTTTATGCATGGGCCTTCCGGAAGGCGATGCGGGGAAAACGAGATTGCCGGCCAATTCCGACAACCGCCGTTCCGCAAGCCACGCGTCGAGAATGGCCGCAGCGAAAGGCGCGAGCCGGGTGCGCCGTGTGAGCATTGGGTTGGCTGACTCGATCGTCACCCAGGGCGTTCCGGCATTCACGCAACTAACCGTAAGCGCAGCGGCCTCGCCCGTCTTCAATCCGCCGCCTAAAAATACAGCGATCAAAGCGCGGTCGCGCCGCTCCCTCCACCGTTGCGCCGCAGATAAGGCCGGTAACGCCGAAAACAGATGCGCGATCAGCGCGGTTCGTTCGGCGTGGCTGAGAAAGCCGGTCGGCTCGTTATCGCGCGCGTTTCGCCACGCTGCTTCGCCATCCTGAGCAATGAAGCGTGCTGGATTGGTCGAAGCGGATTCGATTTCGCGCACATGATCCAGCACCCGTTCGATCAGCCGTAAATACCGCGCACGTTGGGTCTTTTTGACGTCGAGACCAGCGACAAACTCAGCAATCGCGTGAGCATCGACCGTGACCAGGCTTTTCTGGCGCAGACTCAGCCATTCGAGAAAAAGCCCCCATTGCGCCTGGTAGACTTCAGCGGAGGAACGGCGGAAATGCTGTTTGGCAAGCCATGCGTCGAAAGCGATTTGCGGATCGCGACGCCAGTCTTCACGTTGCCGATCGAAGAGATCCGTGGACGGCGCGGGACGTGGGACCGGGTCGGTCAGATGAGGAGGTGACATAAGCTATCTTTCTGTTAGTTGCACACATTGTAGGTGGCAACCGCTGGAAATGCAGCCCTCAGTCAGTCGCCCCAAGCGCGCGCGCGTTTGAGAGGCGCGTTCTCCGACGACGGTTGCGCAGCGCGACGTGCCGCCTCTTCATAGGCACTGACCGCGAACGCAAACACTGCCGGCAGTGCCGTGGACGTGCCGAAATCCACCGCCTCGTCCGATTCCGGATAGGGCAGATCGGACGGCCGCTGAAAAAGACCCAGCATCACCGCGTCGTGCCGGCTGGCGAAGCCGAGGTCCGCCAGCGCTTCGGCTTCGATGGCATGCAGCAAACGCCAGGTGAGCGGCACCTGCTGCACGATGTAGCGCGCAGCAATATTGCGCACGATCCGTTCGAGATCGCGCGCCGCGGTTTGATAGCGCAGCGCGGCCAGAGCGTGGTCGGTCGAGTCGGTTGTCAGGTTGTTCATGATCGGCTCCAGTCGATACCCCGTACTGTACAAATATACAGTGTTGGATGCAACCTCGGCCGAAGTGCCGATTCCGCCAACTGCTAGCCACGGTGCGCCGAAAGATCAGCCGTGAATCACCACTAGCAGCGCCTTCGCCTCGCCCTTGCCGGCGTTGCGGATCGCGTGCGGCTCGTCGGCGACGTAGCGCGCGGTGTCCGCTGCCTTCAGCCGTTTCGTCGTGCCGGCCGCCTCGATTTCGATCGATCCTTGCAGCACGGTCAGATGCTCGCGCGTGCCGGGTTCGTGCGCGTTCGACACCAGCGCCCCGCCCGGCTGCAGCGTCAACTCGTACCATTCGAACTTGCCGGCCAGCTCGATCGGCCCCCACACGCGTAACTGATACTTGGCGTCGTGCCCGCTCAAGGTGGGAATCTCGTGCGGACCGGAGACGGCGATCGCTTCCGGCGTCTTTTGCGGCGCGAACAGCGAATCGAGGCTGACGCCGAGCGCGTTGGTCAGACGCCAGGCGACCGCGATCGTCGGATTGGCCTTGTCGCGCTCGATCTCCGAGAGCATCGATTTCGACACGCCGGCCGCGCGCGACAGATCGTCGAGCGTCATGCGCCGTTCGGCGCGCAAACGCTGAATCTGCTCGCCGACGCGCGGCGGCGCCGCAACTGCCGGCACCGACGTTGCGCCTGAAGTGGGCGCCGCGTTGGCCGCGGCGCGGCGGATACCCGAACTTGCCATTTCTTGACCCATCGTTTAGAGTTGTTCGACATACCGGATTTTAGTTCGGAAAAACGAAAATATCCGATAAAACTGACAGCCGACTATAACAGGCCGCCTCGTGGTCGCACCTGCCGAACACGCTGACACGGGCGCTATTACCCTTTTCAGGAGTCTGGTTCATGCGTGACCTTTACCTCGCCCATCTGCGCGGCACCCTCGATCAGATTCGCGCTGACGGCTTTTACAAGAACGAGCGCGTGATCGCCAGCCCGCAATCGGCCGAGATTCGACTGGCTAACGGTACCGGCGTGCTGAACTTCTGCGCGAACAACTACCTCGGTCTCGCCGGCGACGCCCGGCTGATCGACGCCGCCAAGCAAGGCCTCGACAACGACGGCTTCGGCATGGCGTCGGTACGTTTCATCTGCGGCACGCAAACCGTGCATAAGGATCTGGAAAACGCGCTCGCCGCGTTTTTGCAAACGGACGATTGCATCCTCTACTCCAGTTGCTTCGATGCAAACGGCGGCCTGTTCGAAACCCTGCTCGACGAAAACGACGCGATCATCAGCGACGAACTGAATCACGCGAGCATCATCGACGGCGTGCGGCTTTCGAAGGCGAAGCGCTTTCGCTACAAGAACAACGATCTCGCCGATCTCGAAGCAAAACTGGTCGAAGCGGAGGCCGCCGGCGCGCGCTTCAAACTGATCGCGACCGACGGCGTGTTTTCCATGGACGGCATCATCGCCAACCTTGCCGGCATCTGCGATCTGGCCGACCGTTACGGCGCGCTCGTGATGGTGGACGATTCGCACGCGGTGGGCTTTGTCGGCGAACACGGGCGCGGCACGCCGGAACATTGTGGCGTGCTGTCGCGCGTCGACATCATTACCGGCACGCTGGGTAAAGCGCTGGGCGGCGCATCGGGCGGCTACGTGGCCGCGCGCAAGGAGGTTGTGGAGTTGCTCCGGCAGCGCTCACGTCCCTATCTGTTCTCGAACACGCTGACGCCGAGCATTGCCGCCGCTTCGCTGAAAGTGCTCGAATTGCTGGCAAGCGATGAAGGCGCACAACTGCGCGCACGTGTGCGCGAAAACGGCGCGCATTTCCGCAGCAAGATGAGCGCGCTCGGCTTCACGCTCGTTCCTGGCGAACATCCGATCATTCCGGTCATGCTCGGCGACGCGCAACTCGCTTCGAAAATGGCCGACGCACTGTTGAAAGAAGGCGTGTACGTGATCGGCTTCTCGTTCCCGGTCGTGCCAAAAGGCCGCGCGCGCATTCGCACGCAGATGAGCGCCGCCCACACGCCCGAACAGATCGACCGCGCGGTGGATGCATTCGCGCGCGTCGGCCGTGAACTCGGCGTCATTTAATCCGGAGGCGCACATGAAAGCATTGGCAAAACTCGAACGCGCTCCGGGCCTCACGCTCACGGACGTCAAGAAACCCGAAGTCGGCCATAACGACGTGATGATCCGCATCACGCGCACCGCGATTTGCGGCACCGATATTCACATCTGGAAGTGGGATGACTGGGCGCAAAAAACGATTCCCGTACCGATGCATGTCGGCCACGAATACGTGGGTGAAATCGTCGAAATGGGCCAGGAAGTGCGCGGCTTTGCGATCGGCGATCGCGTGTCGGGCGAAGGACATATCACGTGCGGCTTCTGCCGCAATTGTCGCGCGGGCCGCCGGCATTTGTGCCGCAATACCGTGGGCGTCGGCGTGAATCGTGAAGGCGCGTTTGCCGAGTATCTGGTGATTCCGGCATTCAACGCATTCAAGATTCCGCCCGAGATTTCCGACGACCTCGCTGCGATTTTCGATCCGTTCGGCAACGCCACGCATACCGCGCTGTCGTTCAATCTGGTCGGCGAAGACGTGTTGATTACCGGCGCCGGACCCATCGGCATCATGGCCGTGGCGATCGCGAAACACGTGGGCGCGCGCAATGTCGTGATCACCGACGTCAACGACTATCGCCTTGAACTCGCGCGCAAAATGGGCGCGACGCGCGCGGTCAACGTCTCGCGCGAATCGTTGCGCGACGTGATGGCGGACCTGCACATGACGGAGGGTTTCGACGTCGGGCTGGAAATGTCAGGTGTGCCGAGCGCCTTCACCAGCATGCTCGAAGCGATGAACCACGGCGGCAAGATTGCGCTGCTCGGCATTCCGCCCGCGCAGACCGCGATCGACTGGACCCAGGTGATCTTTAAAGGCCTCGAAATCAAGGGCATTTATGGGCGCGAGATGTTCGAGACCTGGTACAAGATGGTCGCGATGCTGCAAAGCGGCCTGGATCTCTCGCCGATCCTCACGCACCATTTCAAGGTTGACGACTATCAGGAAGCGTTCGCCACGATGCTCTCCGGCGAGAGCGGCAAGGTGATTCTCGACTGGACGGCCGCGTGAGTTAACGCACGAACCTGCTCTGACGCGCGCAATCGTAGCAGCGCGCACACAGCGCAAAACGCTTTGTTCAAAACGCCCGCACCGCGCTCACCCGCCTGCGGGCGTTTTAACGAACTCGGCCTGAATGCGCACATGAATATCATCGCCGACGGCCGGATACCACGTCGCCAGGCCGAACTTCGCGCGACTGAAATGACCCTCGGCGGAAAAGCCAAGCGTGTCGTTTTTCGTGAGCGGATCGGGGGCAAATCCGTTGAAGGTGACGTCGAGCGTGACCGGTTGCGTGACGCCGCGAATCGTCAGATCGCCAGTCAACGTGCCGCGCGATTCACCGGTGCGCTCAAAACGCGTGCTAACGAAGCGAATCTCCGGATAGCGCTCCACGTCGAGCATATTGCCGCTCTTCACCATCTTGTCGAGCAACGGCACATTTGTATCGATGCTAGCGGCGTCGACCGTCACCGATGCCGTGCTCTTGTCCAGACCGCCTTCGTTCCAGTCAAGTTCTCCCGTCTTGCGATCGAAGCGCGCCGTGAAGCGCGAATACTTGAAGTGATCGATGTCGAAGGTGATGCTGCAGTGATCCGGATCGATTTCGTAGTGTCCGGGCGGCACGCGTGTTTCATTCTGGCTGACCGTATGCGTGAGCACTTGCACGGGCGTGCAGGCGACCGCCGTCAGTAGTGTTGCGCTGAGCAAGGCGCGCACGAAGGTGGCGCGGAGAGTCAGTGTGCTCATGAAGTTCGTTCCCGTTGACCGATCGTGCTCAAGATAGCAGTTCGCGCCTCCCACCTGCAAAAACGCAAAAGACTTGACGAGGTAGAATGATCGTTCTACTCTTCGCGCATGGATACCGAAACTCACACTGAATCAGTCGCCCCGGGCAGCGCGCGCGAGCGGCTGCTGGATGCGGCTGAGGCGCTGATCTACGCCGGCGGCATTCACGCAACCGGCGTGGACGCGATCGTCAAGCAGTCCGGCACGGCGCGCAAAAGCTTTTACACGCATTTCGAATCGAAAGACGCGCTCGTGGCGGCCGCGCTCGACCGGCGCGACGAACGCTGGATGAACTGGTTTATCGCCGGCACGCAACGGCATGGCAAGACGGCGCGCAAACGCCTGCTCGGCATGTTCGAGGTGCTGCGCGAATGGTTTGCGTCGGAGGATTTTCACGGTTGCGCGTTTCTGAATGCGTCCGGTGAGATTGCCTCCGCGGACGACCCGATCCGGATCGTCGCGCGCCATCACAAGGAGCGCCTGCTGGCGTTCGTGCGAACCGAATGCGAAGCATTCGCGGCGGAGTCGGACCTCGACACCCGTCGCGCGGCGCGCCTGTCGCGTCAATGGCTGATCCTGCTCGACGGCGCCATTGCCGTGGCGCTGGTGAGCGGCGAGCCCGACGCCGCACTCGACGCGCAAGCCGCAGCCCAAGTCCTGCTCGACGCGGAGTGTGCGAGCGAGTCAGGCACACCCGCAAGCAAACGACGCCATCCCGGCGAACCGCAACCTGACTGAGGAACTATCATGGCCGACTCGATTGAAACCCGCCCGCCGCTGCCGCCCTTCACACGCGAAACCGCGATCCAGAAAGTGCGTGCCGCAGAAGACGGCTGGAATACCCGCGACCCCGAGCGCGTGTCGCTTGCCTACACGGTGGATAGCGTATGGCGCAACCGCGCCGAATTCACGAATGGTCGCGCGGAGATTGTCGGCTTGTTGCGCCGTAAATGGGCGAGAGAACTCGATTACCGTTTGATCAAGGAACTGTGGGCGTTCACCGATAACCGCATCGCCGTGCGTTTTGCCTATGAATGGCACGACGATTCGAACAACTGGTTCCGCTCGTACGGCAACGAGAACTGGGAATTCGACGAGCACGGACTGATGGCGCACCGTCACGCGAGCATCAACGATATGCCGATTCGCGAAGCCGACCGTCTATATCACTGGCCCCTCGGCCGCCGCCCCGACGACCATCCGAGCCTGTCCGATCTCGGCCTTTGACCCTCCGCGGGCGAACGCGTGGTGCGCGTTCACCGCTCTGCCATCGGTTCTCCGTTACTGTTGTGTCTGCGCTGCCGGGCACGCCTTCTCGCGCGCCCGAGCGTGTCCTCAACATCGCGTGTGCGGCTTGAGGTACAGTGCGCGACGGACGGCAAACAAGCATACCCAGAACATAGATGACGCCGGCGCTCGACCGGTGGCGGAGAGGACATGCACTTTCGACAGATCAACAAGCACATCCGGCGTACCGCAGTGGCGCTCGTTGCCAGCCTCGCCGCTGCGTCCACCGCGCATGCCGGCAACTGGTGCGAGGGCGGCGTATGGGTCGACGCCATGCTGGGTTCGTATCACATCAACCCTGACCCGAACACGCATTTCGAGCAGTTCAACCCGGGCCTTGGCGTCGAATGCTGGCTCAACAACCAATGGGCGTTGACTGCCGGCGGCTTTCGCAACTCGTTGCGCCGGCCTTCCTACTACGGCGGCGGGGTATGGGCGCCGGAGTTCGCGCACTGGGGCATCGTGCGGATCGCGGCCATCGGCGGGATCATCTCGGGCTATAACTACGGCAACTGGGGCATAGGCCGCGACCATACGATCGGGCCGGTGGTCGCGCCGATCGTCATGGTCGAATACAAGCGTGTGGGCGCGAACTTCATCGTGATCCCACCAATTCCATCGGATAATCTTCCGTTCACCATTGGCTTTCAGTTGAAGGTGAAGTTCTAACCCATTGTCACTTCACAAATAAGTTGCGACTTTTTAAAGCGACCCTTTTCGTGACAAATAAGTGGCGACCCTCTCTTCCGCGATCCGCAACGTCGGCAGGCAAGGCACGTCGGGGCAGGATATCGAGAATCCCGTAAAAGTGAGGCGTTTCAGGCATTCAGACAGCACCGCGACTCGTGGCAGACAGCCCGCAAGGTGAGACGTTCCAGGAGGTCGCGCAAAAAAAGTAAGGTATCCCAGGAGGTGCGAGATCACCGCGATTCAAGCGCACCTGCACCTTGTCTGAGCCGACGGTGAGCATTTCCAGGGAGTCCTCGCCGTGATTACCGACGGTGACATATCCTTTGCCCTGCAGCTTATACCACTGTAATGGAGTGGAGCGGCGCGATACCGCGACACTCAATCTTCTTGCATCCTCTTCCATATACGAACAAGCGCGAGTGCGCCGACGCGCCACGCGTCGATAACTTCGTCGTACGACATAGGCTTATCGATCGACACCATGAGGTTCTTCACGACTGCCTCACCGGACGCCGCGCTTGCGCGGCGATTGGAACGTGGTGCATGGGCATACGGCGCTCTTCCATGCCATGGACAGATCGCCTTCCGGCCTCGGGACGCTTGGCGTGCGCGCAGGGAATCTGGCGACGGACGAATGCCGTTTGGCTGAGATGTCGCGTCTGATGACCGATGGAAACGGCCTGACAAGCGATGCTTCCGATACCCCGGGATGACCACTCCGACATGCCATACCCCGATACCACCAGGGGACCAACTGTCATGCCTACGATCTTCTGCAAGGATCTCCCGATCCCCGAAATACACCTTAGCGTTTCATTTCCGGGAGCATCGACCATGCACGTCTCCGGCGTAAACCAAAGCTGCGTCACCATCGGCAGCAACGACCTCTCAACCGATGAGCAGAACGCCGACAGCGCCGCGTCCAGTTCAGGCGCCGCTCAGGGCAGCGGCAGGCAACGGCGCGTACACGCCGCTAGCCCAAATGGCGCACGCGGCAACGGGTCCGCGCGCGGCCGGGACGACGCAGGCAACCACCTGCAGCGAACCGCCAACGATACGGGCGGCACCCACGAGGCGCAGCCGAACAGGCGGACTGGAATCGCTCTTCCGGCAGACCTCATGACGAACTACCGCGCAAATCTCCACGCCGGCCAGCACGCGTGTGCCGCTCGCGACGTAAGCACGTTGTCCACCGGAGTCGTTCCGGCACCAGGGAAAGCCAACGCCAGAAACGAGAACCACCTCGGCTCGGTCATGCCTACCGCCCTTCAGCACGCTGACGAGTCCGGCAACCATGGGCCGCGGGTCAAACGGGGTCCGGCTCTCAGTAGATGCATCATGGATCGTGGCGGCGACGCGTTGGCGCAGAACGCCGTTGCATCCGAACGATTCGATCAACGCGATTATCCGGAAACCGCGGACGCGGGTCGCGGCCTATGCGGAGGAATGGTTCGAGAGGTCATGCGCCGGATCGATCGCGCCTGGAGCGATCAGCAAACGACCACGGGATCTCCGAATCCGCCCTCGTCGCCGCTAAGGTCTGCTGTGCACGACATGCGCGCGGACGCCGGTGCTTCCGTCCCGCGGCGAGACATGTTCGGTCGCATCGCAAGCTTCCAGATCGACAGCACTACGCTTGGCTACAGCCACTATGCGCCGCGGCCGTCGATCACATTCAAGTCCTCCAACGAGCCGCGCGATAGCCGCATCAGCCGCTTTGTCGTCCAAATGCACAGTTTGCTGCGGAATCCCAACGACATCGCGCACGTCCAACTGAGCCTGGAGTCGCCAACTCATAAAAAGGACTACGGGCACGCAATTCTCATTCAGATGGGACGGAACAATCATTACACGATCTTCGATCCTAACAATGGCGCATTCGAATATGCGAACTGGGGCAATACAGAACAAGCGTTAAACCGATATCTGGACTCCGCCTTCAGGATCCGCAGCCCTTTCGACGAGCTGCCCTCTTTCAGACCTGGGCGCGAGTATCAAGTCATGCCGTTAAGACTGCAAGCGTACTCACCGACGCCGCATGCAAATCACACGCCGGCGCGAGCTCTCGCGCCGCAACAGGGGAGCGCCGGTTATGGACCGCCCGAGCCCGACTGTGAAGGTCAGATCTACCGAGAGCATGCAGCGTCCTCAAACGGTCTATCGCTTGACACCCTCTTTCCGGGCGGCGCGGAGCGGTCCGGTCTCCGTAGCCCGGCCGAGAGCTTGGGATCATTTGTGCTACGGCAAGTCACCGGTGGAGTAGTGACAACGCTCAGCGGTGCCACGAACAGCTTACGCGGATTGTCGAGCAACGCGGGCATACGCGCGAATTTCGTCGAGCGTTCGAATTACTTTCACGGGTATTATCAGTGGGCCTCAACCACCGATCTCGCGAATCACATCCGGCACAGCGGTTCGGATAATATCCGAACAGAAGACGATCTCGTCAGCGATCTGACAACACACTTTGGCGAACCGTACGTCAGTGACAGCGCACCTGTCCCATTGCGCAACGACTTCGTGGTCATCGATCTGTCGTTGAACCCCCAGGCCGCCGGAACGTCCAGACGAGACCCTAGCCGCCCGATCGTCGTGCAGCGGCTCAATGTCGATGCTGACGTTGCGCGCGATCACTACGAGCTTTACGATCCCAATTTCGGGGCTTATACGTACAATAATTTTCAGGATCTGTCTGCCGCTATACGTCGCATCTACGCTACGGGATATAGCGCCGACGCCGGAATCAACCACGCCACGACCACATGGTTCGCCCGCGAAGCCGGAATCGTGACGTCGAGCGGCAGGCCCCCCGCACGAGACGTCAGTCTGGCCCAACTTGAACAAATGGGCGGCCCGGGGCCGATTGCTCCGCTCGTACCACCACGCGCGAACCTGCCAGCCGCACCGGCCGACAACCGTCCTTCGCTTCAAGATTATGTGCAGCACGTTGAGCTCAAACGTTCGAGCGATTCGCAATCGACCACCGATCCATGGGTGCTCTTTCGTCCATCGACGGACACACCGAACGAAGTCGCAAAAAGAGGCGGGTTCAGCGCCGGAAATACACCGCTGCGGGACGTCGACCTGCAAATGCACAATTTCGACATCGCATCCCACGATGGGGAGACGGACAGCGCCGGCTACCTCGGAACATTCGGATCACCATCGGCTGCCATCCGCCGCCAGCGCAGTCAGTCCGCTGATGGCTATATATACGCTGTCGCGCCGTCCCCCAATATGGTGAGTGTCGACGCCAGTCTCGGCCGACATACCCTCAAGCCAGAAAACCTCGAATTCGCCGCCATGGGATACATCGACAATACTCAGATATTGGGCTGGTGGCGGACGCAAGACCTGCAACAAAAGGGGGGGGCATCGAACTATACGCTCAACCCATCGTTTCGCTGGGACGTGTACGGGCGGACGCAAACCGCCGGAGCGCAGCCCCAGTTGGCCCGCTTCCCGATGAGCAGCCCTGCCTGGCAGGAGCCCGCTTACAAGCCGTTCTCGTCACCGGTTACGCGCAACGGACAGCAAGTCGGCGTCGCCCCCAAGCAAGACCCCAACCTGACACAGGCCAAGTTTTATCTCAATGCCAGGGAGAAAGTCCATTGGGTGGCCATCCGGCAGTCAGCCGGTAAGGACTATCACGGGCCGACGACCTTGCGTGCTTATGGCGGACAATACCCGTACATACTTTATGCCGACGGGCAGAACAACCTCTACGTCTACTCAGAGTCCTACGCCTCTAGCACAGCGGGAAGCACGAGGCAATTCTCAATGGGCGAGGACGGTCGTTTCCACTTTGCGAACGACTACAACAAGGTCTTACGAGTTGGTCACGACGATTACCTCTACGTGGGCGCGATCCCCACGGATTCACAGAACCTGAACGGTGTTTTTCGACACGCCGGCACCAACCCGTCCCATCTCGTTCATGCCGAGGACGGGAAATACCTGACTGTTGGCAAGTCTGTGGCTACACCGTTTGTCACTGACTACGACGCCGGATATAGGTCAAGCTGGCAGTTGGCGGATCCACGCGGCAACAAGGTCACACTGCCCGCCTCAAACAAAAACTATCATTTGCAAAGCACGGCCGGCACGCGCGAACAGTTGTACGAGTTCGATCAGGATCCGGATTCCATGTTGCCGCCGGGTACGACGGAGTTTGTCACGCGACTGCCGCTTGAAACATTCCAAGGCAAGTTCATGGACTATATCGACTACATACAACGAACCGGTACCGCCAACCAGGTAATTCAGGAGTTGCTTTCGAATAATGCAGCCTGGATCTTCCCGGACGGCTTTTACGCAGTCCCAACCAGTCTGAGCCGGCTCGAAGTGCGAACGCTCGGCGGTAAGCCCGTCTGGCAGGCAACGGTCAATCTGGACAATGGTAGCGAATCTTATCAGCCCCTCATTTCGGGGATATCGAGCAACTTCCGGATTAACGACGACGTCTGGAGCGAACTCCAGTCCCGGGAGAAACGAGGGCTGGAACTGGAAGACAACCTGCTGGGGCCGTAACCATGCCTTGGCGACATCTGCGGCATTGCACGGCGCGCAACCTCAATCTTCCTTGTGACGACCGTGGTGCCATCAGCTTCCCAGAAACTGGAACGCCAACCCCCGTAATAGCCGTTGTGCGGCGGTTGGCGACCCCACCAAAAGGATTCATAGCTCAATGGCAAGCAATACCATGGCCAAACTTACGAGGTCGCGGGACAACGAAGCGGTTCGAGCATGAAGACTAGCTCCGCCGGCCACTGCTTGCCGCAATCCGCGCAACGATCGGCACCAGGCGAGGGTTGAACGCCCGGATCGAGCTACCACGACATTCAGCCCGGGCGACGATTGAATCGATCGTGATTCGCGCGACCGCGCGATGCGCCCGCTTCGCGAACTGCTTCAGCCGGCGATCGCTCACAGGGTGCCGCGCCCAGATCAGCGCCGCGAACCAACCGATCACTGTCCATCCGAGCAGGATGTTGACCATGGTCACCGCAAAGGCGTCTTTCCGTTCTCTGGCGTCCGCAATCATTGCGGGCGCCAGATACAGCATCAGCGCACCCAGCACCGCCACACCTTCGATAATCTTCGACATTTCGACACCTCTCTACAGCCTTGGTATGCAGACGACCTTTAGATTAGTGACCTGAGTACAGGCGACTCAAAGACTGGTCCGGTTGACGGCTACCCGATTCCGAAGACGACGTCGCGACGCCACCGTACGAACTATTGACCGAACCGACCGCGTCGTTGCGTTCGGCTGCGACGGTTTGCGCGCTTTGGCCGCGCTGCGAAGCCGGGGCGCCGACCGACGGACGATACGAAGGCGCCGGGCCGTAGCCGCTGGCAAATGCGGGGGCAGCGAAAGCGGTAGTGGCTGCGACGAGCAAGGCTGCAAGAAGTTTGCTTTTCATGATGAATCTCCAATGCGATTTTTAGGAGCACCGCGAGTCGGATGAGACGCGCGCCGCTGACAAGATGCAGTTTAGTTGGCGTCTATCTTTTTTCTATGCCGATAGGGTGAAATCACAGTTGCTGCAAAACGAACAATGAGGCGGAGTGCGGCCCATGGCGGGTTTCCGGGCATCCCGGCACTGAGAAAGGCCGATTGCGAATGGTCTGCGGGTGGCCGAAAACCGCGCTTGCAAATCCAGCTAGAAGGCGAAAACAGGGATTCGTCTGCGGTGATAGCATCCCGACGGGTAAGTTCCGACAACGGCGAAGTGCGAATCCGGTCTGCGAATGGAGATCCGAAATGTCATCACGTATCGACAAGTCTTCGCTGGTGTTCGACAGCATCGAAAACGATGAGCACAACCGATGCGTGGACCTGTTCCTGCGTTCAGACAGCACGTACGGATTCGAAGAGTTTCGTCGCGATGTTGAAGACGGCGGGGCCTGGACGCCGGTCCAATACTATTCGGGTGCTGTGTTTGCTTCGAAGGAAGAAGCACTCGACGCCGCAGTTAAAGCAGTCGTCTGGCTTGCCGATAGGGTCGCTCGTTGAGGTGAGCCGTTCCAGGATGGTGAGGAATTCCAGGAGATAGCGCCGCACCGATGAATGGTGAGGAATTCCAGGAGATGGCGCCACCACGATCAAAGGTGAGGAATTCCAGGAGATAACTTCATCGCGTTTAACGGTGAAGCTTTCCAGGAGACAGACAGCTCAAACCTGCTGAGAGGTGAGCCGTCCCAGGAGCCGGAACCGCACTTTAGCCGCAAACAAAAGACGTCAAGGTGAGCCGTTCCAGGAGATCACCCGGAAAAGGTGAGCGATTCCAGGAGGTGAGTCAACGCCGCGCTGAATCCGCACCGAAGATAAGGTGAGGATTTCCAGGGAGTTCTATCCATAGCGCCAACGGTGAAGCATCAAGCGCTCAGGCACCTCACCTTGAAGGGCATGGACGCGACGCCGATGCCGCCCATCTGCTTACATCCTCTTCCATATGCAAACAAAGCGTGAACGCGTCAGCGTTGCCCGCGCAACGCTGTAAAAAGCCACGTCGCCCGCGCTGTAAGGCGACACACCCACACACGCGTTTCGCGTCAACCGCCATTCACCACCGAGCTTGTAACGGCTTCGTAAAACATGATCTTTCGCGGGTTGATAAGTTGCGCATGACACGCAACGTCGCCACTCCGAACACGAGCGACGACGTGACGTGACCATAGACTCATCGAAGGAGAAAGCATGAAGAAGTTATTGGCAATCGCGGCGCTGGCCGCCTTGAGCGCAACCTTGAGCGGATGCTGGTGGGGACCGCCTCCGGGTTGGGGCGGCGGCGGTCAGGGTCACGGCGGCCCCGGCGGCGGGCCTGGCGGCGGCGGTCCCGGCGGAGGCGATGGGCCTCATGGCGCGATCGTCGTTCCCGGCAACGTCGCTCAAGCCTGACCGATACACGCCGCGCGTGAGCTCACGCGCGGCAACGCCGCGAACAATTTATCCACGCAGCCGCGCGAGCAGATCCGCAAGCAACTACGCCGGAAACGTCATCGACACCACGAACCCGCCGTCAGCCGCGTTATCCGCGTGAAAAGCGCCGCTGTTATAGCGCACCAGACGCCGAACGATCGCGAGACCCAAACCGCAGTGCGCATCGCCGCTGCGTGCTTCGTCGAGTCGCACGAAGGGTTGCAGCGCCCGGTCGAGCTGGCCGCCTGGAATGCCGCTGCCATGATCGCGCACCTCGAGCGTGAAGCGGCCGTTATGCCGGGACGTCGAGATTTCCACCGGCGGTTCGCCATAGGTGAGCGCGTTCTCGATCAGGTTCGTCAGAATCCGGTCGAGGTCGACGAGCGGCAGTTCGAAGCCGTCGCCGGCGTGCAGATTCAGACGCACGAGTGCATCGTCGGCGAGACTGTCGCCGTAATGCCGGCGGCAATGCGCGTCGACATTAGTGCGCGGCGAGGTGTCCGCGGTCTCGCGCGCAAAATCCAGAAACTGCGTGACGATGCGGGACAACGACTCCGCATCGCGCAAGAAACCGCGACGGTTCGCTTCGTCAGGCAGCAGATCCGCGCGCACCTGCATGCGCGTGATCGGCGCGCGCAGATCGTGCGCCACGCCAGCCAGCATCACCGCGCGTTCCTGCTCGGCCTGCGCGAGTTCATGCACCATCTGATTGAAGTCGCCGATCAATTCCTTCAACTCGCGCGGACCGCTCGCCTCGACGACCGGCGCGCGATGGCCGACGCGGAATTCGCGCGCCGCAAGCGCAAGCCGATGCAACGGCCGCTGCAAATGCCAAGCGCCGACCAACGCGATGATAACGGCGAGCACCAGCATCGTTGCCGATGCGCCGAGAAACCGTCGTGCCGGCAGCATCGAATTCTGCAGTTTGAGCCAGTCCGAATAGCCCGCGTAGTGCACCCACACCGTGCCGTCATCGGCGTCGGCCACCACCTGGCTGCCCGGCGGCAACTTCGCGCGCAGGTCCCGTTCGAACGGACCCGACGTGTTCTCACAGGGTGCGGGACAGCCTGCCGCGATCGCGTCGTTCGTTTTGACATACGACACGCCGAGTATCGCCGAGACGTGCGACGCGGCCAGCGCCCCGTCGTGTTCGGCCTGGACCGCTAGAAGCAGCGCTTGCCGCGCATGACCCGTATCGATCTGCCCGCGCTCACGGTCCACGAGCAGCATGGCGGTGATGTGCACCAGCACGATCAGGCTCACCGTCATCAACGAGAGCCGGCCGAACAGCGTGTTAAAGGGATTGGTCATCGTCACTGCCGCCAGGCACGAACATGTAGCCGGTGCCGCGTAGGGTCTGAATCAGGCGCGGGTTGGCCGGATCCTCTTCGAGCAGACGGCGCAGGCGCCACACCGGCACGTCGATACCGCGTTCGGTCACTTCCGAATACGGGCCGTGCAGCAGGTCGACGAGCTTCGAGCGCGACAGTGTTTCCATCGGATGCTGGGCGAGCACTTCAAGCAACGCATATTCACTGCCGGTCAGCTTGAGCGGCTCGTCGTCGCGAAACAGCGTACGGCTCGCGAAATCGAGCCGGAAGCGGCCGAAGCGCAGCGCTTCGCGCTTCTCGACCGGCGCCGCTGCGGCAGGCGCCGGTTGCGCATGCCGGCGCAGCACGGCATGAATGCGTGCGAGCAATTCCTGCGGCATGAACGGTTTGCCGAGATAGTCGTCGGCACCGAGTTCGAGCCCGACCACGCGATCGACGCCGTCGGCGCGCGCGGTCAGCATGATCACGGGAATCGTGTCGCCGTTGGCGCGCAATTGCTTGAGAGCGCTGAGTCCGTCGATGCCCGGCATCATCAGATCGAGCACGATGATGGACGGCCGCTCGCGTTCGAGCCGGCGTGCCAGGTGATTGGCGTCGTGCAGCACGGACATCTCGATGCCGCGTTGCTGGAAGAAGGTTCGGAGCAGGTCACGAAGGTCGGCGTCGTCGTCGACCAGTAAAACCTGGATGGGCGTGTCTGACATGGCTGGGCCCTGATCGATGAGGACAATTGACTGACGGCGTTCCCGCGCGCCTGTCACTCGTCGAAATATATCGAATCGCACGGCGCCGGCGGTTTCGGGTTCTTAACCGTGCTTACAGTTTATTACGGCAATGGCGCCAGTTCGAGTGGCTTGCGCGAACTATCGCGTCCCTTCACGCCATTACTCCGCGCCGCGTTACACGTCGTAATCCCTGTCTAAGCCACCGTAAGATGCTGCTCTCTATGCTGGACCCCATCTTGCCGCTGGCGCGGCGCTGCGTGGGCTCTTCGCGAGCGAACGGCGCATGCCAGACGGCCCTTGGTCGAATCCAGTCGAAGGATGCTCACAGCATGCCCACTCTCTCCATCGCGGTCGAACCGTCGCGGCGCGCGCCGGCGTTCACGCTTCTTGCCGCGGCCGTTGCCGTTGCTACGTTCATGTTATCGGGTTGCGGCGAACAGACGTCTCACGGACCCATGCAGTCGGTTCCCGAAGTCAGCGTCGAAACGATCACGCCGCATACCGTCGTGTCGAGCACCGAATTGTCCGGGCGGCTCTCGGCGATTCGCGTCGCGGAAGTCAGGCCGCAGGTTGAAGGCATCGTTAGAAAGCGCCTGTTCACTGAAGGCTCGCAAGTCGCGGCCGACGCCGTGCTGTATCAGATCGATGCGTCCAGTTATCAAGCCACTTATGACCAGGCGGTCGGCACGCTAGCCAAAGCAGTGGCGACGGCGAACGCCGCGCAGACCAAGGCCGCGCGCTATGCCGAGCTCTCGAAGATCCAGGGTGTGAGTCGTCAGGACTACGACGACGCCGTCGCCGCATTGGACGAAGCGAAAGCCGACGTGGTCGCCGACCGCGCCGCGTTGAAGACCGCGGCGATCAACCTCGGCTACACGAAAGTGGTGGCGCCGATTGCGGGCCGCATCGGCAAATCGAGCGTGACCGAAGGCGCGCTCGTGACCGCGGAGCAGACCACCGCGCTCGCAACCGTGCAGGCGACCACGGAGATGTATCTCGACGTCACGCGTTCTTCCGCCGACTGGCTGCGTTTGCAGAAGGAATTCGCGAGCGGGCAATTGCAGCAGTCCGGCACGGACGGCGCCGTCGTTCATCTGGTGATGGAAGACGGCAGCACTTATGCGCAACCCGGCAAGCTGCTGTTCTCCGATATCACCGTCGACGCCACCACCGGTTCGGTGACCTTGCGCTGCGTGTTCCCGAACCCGGACGGCGTGTTGTTGCCCGGCATGTTCGTGCGCGCGCGCCTCGAAGAAGGCGTGAACCAGCAGGCGATCACGGTGCCGCAACTCGCGGTCTCGCGTGCGTCGGACGGCTCGGCCAGCGTGCTCACCGTCGGCGCCGACAACAAGGTCGCGCAAACCGCCGTGACGGCGGACACCGCATCAGGCAGCGACTGGCTCGTCACGAGCGGCCTCAAGGCGGGCGATCGCGTGATCGTCGCGGGCTCGCAGAAGGCGCGCACCGGCGCGGTCGTCAAGCCGGTCGAAAGTCCCGGCACGTCGGGCACATCGGGTGCGCCCGCCACCGCGGACAACACGTCGGCAGCACATAGTTAAAGCGAGATTCTCATGGCAGGATTTTTTATCAACCGACCGATTCTCGCGTGGGTCATCGCCATCGTCATCATGATGATCGGCGGCGCTTCCATCGGGACGCTTCCGGTCGAACAGTATCCGAGCGTGGCACCGGTCTCCGTGCAGATCACGGCGACCTATCCGGGCGCCTCGGCCGAAACGATCGCGACCACTGTCACGCAGGTGATCGAGCAGAAACTGAGCGGCATCGACCATCTGCTCTATATGTCGTCCACCAGCAGTTCGTCGGGACAGGCGCGCATCACGCTCACCTTCCAGCAGGGCACCAACGCGGACATCGCTCAGGTGCAGGTGCAGAACAAGGTTGAACAGGCCAGCTCGTCGCTGCCGGAGACGGTTCAGGAGCAAGGCGTGCAGGTCGCGAAAGCGGCCAACGCGTTCCTGATGATCGTGTCGCTGTCGTCGACGGACGGCAGCATGAATTCCATCGACCTCGGCAATATCATCGCGACGCAAATCGAGGATCCGCTCACACAGATCGACGGCGTGGGCGACGTCACGCTGTTCGGCGCGCAACACGCCATGCGCATCTGGCTCGATCCGGTGAAG
This sequence comes from Paraburkholderia aromaticivorans, assembly GCF_012689525.1. Taxonomy (NCBI): domain Bacteria; kingdom Pseudomonadati; phylum Pseudomonadota; class Betaproteobacteria; order Burkholderiales; family Burkholderiaceae; genus Paraburkholderia; species Paraburkholderia aromaticivorans. The sequence continues at coordinate 3,616,312 of NZ_CP051515.1, read as the reverse complement.
CTACAGGCGCTCGGGCTAACTACCGCCGACGTCACCACTGCGATCACGAATCAGAACGTGCAACTCTCGGTGGGCCAGGTTGGCGGTTCGCCGTCCACGAAAACGCAAGCCATCAACGCGACGATTTCCGCGTCGAGCCTGCTCACCACGCCCGTGCAGTTCGGCGCGATTCTGTTGCGTGTGAATAGCGATGGCTCGAAGGTCATGCTCAAGGACGTCGCGCGCGTCGAGGTCGGCGGCGACGATTACAGCACGGACTCGCGCCTGAACGGCAAGCCGGCGGCGTCGCTCGCGGTCAAGCTCGCGAGCGGCGCGAATGCCATGAGCGTGGCGAAAGCCGTGCGCGCCAAGCTCGACGAAATGAGCGGGCAATTGCCACGCAACGTCGTGGTCGACTATCCGTACGACACCACGCCGTTCGTGAAGATATCGATCGAAGAAGTGGTAAAGACGCTGGTCGAAGCGGTGATGCTGGTGTTCGTCGTGATGTACGTATTTTTGCAGAACCTGCGCGCGACGCTGATTCCGACCATTGTCGTGCCGGTCGCTTTGCTCGGCACGTTTGCGGTGATGTCGTTGGTCGGCTTTTCGATCAACGTGCTGTCGATGTTCGGGCTCGTGCTGGCAATTGGCCTGCTAGTGGATGACGCCATCGTGGTCGTCGAAAACGTCGAGCGGTTGATCGCCGAAGAAGGACTGTCTCCCGTCGAAGCCACGCGCAAGGCGATGAAGCAGATCACCGGCGCACTGGTCGGCATCACGACGGTACTGATCGCCGTATTCATTCCGATGGCGTTCTTTTCGGGCTCGACAGGCGCGATCTATCGGCAGTTCTCCGTCACGATCGTCGCGGCGATGCTGCTCTCGGTGTTCCTCGCGCTGACGCTCACGCCGGCGCTGTGCGCGACGTTGCTGCGGCGTACTGACGTCGAGCATCACGCGAAGCGTGGCGTGTTCGGCTGGTTCAACCGCGTGCTTGCGCGCGGCACCGATCGCTACGACTCGGCGGTCTCGCGTGTGATCGGCAATCCGATGCGCTACATGGTGATCTATGTCTTGATCGCGGGCGTCGTGGCGTTGCTCTTCATGAAGCTGCCGTCGTCGTACCTGCCGGACGACGATCAGGGGATCATCATCACGTCGATTTCCGCGCCCGTCGGCACGCCGGCCGCGCAGACGCTGGAGACCGTGAAAAAGGTCGAAGCCTATTATCTCGGGCTTCCGCAGGTCGACAAGATCATTGCGCTGACGGGCTTCAGCTTCAACGGCTCCGGACAGAACAACGCGTTGACCTTCGTCAAGCTCAAGGACTGGAGCACCCGGCGTGGCAAAGACGGCTCGGCTTCGGCGCTGATCCAGCACGCCAACATGCACTTCGCGGCCACGCGCGACGCGCAGATTTTCGCGCTCAATCCGCCGGCCATTCAGGAACTCGGCACGCAGAGCGGCCTCGACTTCGAACTGGAAGACCGCGCGGGCCAAGGTCACGACAAGCTGATGGCCGCGCGCCAGCAACTGATCGCGCTCGCAGCCAAAGACAGCGCGCTGTCCGGCATGCGACCTGGCGGTCTCGACGACACGCCGCAGTTCCATGTCGACATCGACCGTGAGAAGGCGAGCGCGCTCGGGCTCTCCATTGCCGATGTGAACGACACGTTGCAGACCGCGTTCGGCTCGTCGTATGTGAACAACTATGTCGACACGGGGCGGATTCAAAAGGTCTATGTGCAGGCCGACGCGCCGTACCGGATGATGCCGTCGGACATCGGCCGATGGTATGTGCGGTCGAGCACCACTTCGACGAGCACAAGTACGACTACCGCCGCGAGCGGCACGAGCAGCACGACCACCAGCGGCTACGACGGCGAGATGGTGCCCTTCTCCGCCTTCGCCACCGGCAAATGGACCTTTGGGCCGCCGCAGATCGAGCGCTTCAACCGCACGCTGGCGATGGAAATCACCGCGCAAACCGGCGCGAATACCAGCACAGGCCAGGCAATGGACGCCGTCGACGCGCTCGTCAAGAAACTGCCCGCAGGCTACGGCATCGACTGGACCGGGCAATCGTACCAGGAGCGCATCGCCGGTTCACAGGCGATCTATCTGTACGCGATTTCGTTGATCGTCGTGTTCCTCTGCCTCGCCGGCCTGTATGAAAGCTGGTCCATTCCGATCGCGGTGATTCTGGTGGTGCCGCTCGGCGTGCTCGGCGCTGTGCTGGGCGCGCATATCCGCGGGCTTTCCGACGACATCTATTTCAAGGTCGGCCTGCTCGCGACCATTGGCCTGTCTACCAAGAACGCAATCCTGATCGTCGAATTCGCCAAGGATCTGCAAGCGCAGGGGCGCGGGCTGATCGAGGCCACCATCGAAGCCGCCAGGCTGCGGCTGCGGCCGATTCTGATGACGTCGCTCGCCTTCATATTCGGCGTCTTGCCGCTCGTGATCAGCAGCGGCGCCGGTTCGGCGAGCCGTCATGCGATCGGCACCGGCGTGATGGGCGGCATGATCGCCGCCACGTTCCTCGCGATCTTTTTCGTGCCGGTGTTCTTTGTCGTCGTGCGACGCCTGTTCGGCGAACACGGCGACCCCAAGCAACAGGAAGGTGTCGAATGATGAGACTCAAACTCGGTGCCTGCGCCGTGGCGTGCGCGCTCGCCGTGCTCGCGGGCTGCACGCTCGATCCGCACTATGAACGGCCCGCAGCGCCGGTCGCGGTGGCTTATCCGCAAGGCGATGCTTACGAAAGCACGAGCGCGGCGGCGGCTGCAAAGAGCGCGAGCGGCACGGCCGCCACATCGCCGCTTGCCATCGATACTGCATGGCGCGACTTCTTTCGCGACGAACGTCTGGAACGATTGATCGAAATCGCGCTCGCGAACAACCGCGACATGCGCGTGGCGGCGCTGAACGTCGCCGAATACGAGGCGCAATATCGCATCACGCGTGCCGCACTCGCGCCGTCGATCAGCGCGAGCGGGAGCCTGACTCGCGAACGGACCCAAGGCGTGACGAGCAGTGCCAGCGACCTCAACGTCGGCACGACGTCGTGGGAAATCGACTTCTTTGGGCGCTTGCGCAGTCTCAAGCGTCAGGCGCTGGAAAACTACCTCGCAACGGATGCATCGCGGCAAAGTACGCAGATCAGTCTGATCGCGACGGTGGCGACCGACTATCTGACCTTGCTCTCCGATGAACGCCTGTTGCAATTGACCGAAGACACGGTCAAGGCGGATCAGTCCACCTACGACGTGACGAAGCGCGTCCAGGAGTTGGGCAATTCTTCTCTGCTCGACGTGCAACAAGCCGAGAACTCATTGGCGAGCGCGAAGGCGAGTCTTGCGTCTTACCGTCGCGCCGTCGCGCAGGATCGCAACAACCTGGTCGCCGTGCTCGGCGCGCCGATTCCCGATGACCTGCCGCCTGCCCGTTCATTCGACGACGAGTCGATGTTCGCCGACATCGGTGCGGGCGTGCCGTCGCTGCTGCTCACCCGTCGTCCTGACATCGTGCAGGCGGAGCACGCGTTGAAAGCGGCGAATGCGAATATCGGCGCTGCGCGCGCAGCGTTTTTTCCGAAGATCGAACTGACAGCGACGGCCGGCACGTCGAGTTCGACGCTCTCAAGTCTGTTCAAGGCCGGCACGGGAGCGTGGGCATTTGCGCCGAGCGTGTCGGTGCCGATCTTCGATTACGGCAGCAACAAGGCATCGCTCGATGTCGCGAAGATCGAGAAGCAGATCGAGGTCGCCGACTATGAAAGCACGATCCAGACGGCGTTCAAGGAGGTTTCGAATGCGCTGACGGCGCGCGCCACTTACGTCGATCAGGTGCAGGCGGACCGCGAATACGTGGCGTCCTCGCAGCGATACTACACGCTGGCCGAAGCGCGTTACAAGGCGGGCACGGATAGCTTTCTGACTTTCCTCGATGCGCAACGCACGCTCTACACCGCGCAGCAGCAACTCGCGACGGATACGCTGTCGAGGCAAGCCAATCTCGTGACCTTGTACAAGGTGTTGGGCGGAGGTTGGGAGCAAGGCTGAAAGCGTAGAGGTGAGAAGATTCGGGAGCCGTCGAGGTGAGAATATCGCCACCTGTACGCGCACTTTAAATACAAAGGTGAGGGAATTCGGGAGCAGAAGCCGGGGTTCTTATCGAGCTAAGTTTTGCCTGCGAGTTTGACATTGATTTCCTAGGAAACTAGTATTCGAATAACGGATCGTCTCTGTTTCCGTGGCTTAAATGCCCAACTTTGCAGGAGATCGCCATGCCCGCCAGGCTCGATGAAGCAAGCCGTCGCGTTGCCGAAGACTGCGCGCAGCGCTCGCACAACGGCACGATCGACTTCGGCTCCGTGGTACGCGCGCTCGGTGAGGCCGGCATCGAGTCGTATTTCACCGATTACCGTCGCGGCGAGCATACGTACTACGCGCCCGGCGGCGAGACGCATGTGATCGCCTTGCCGCTGCCGGACGTCGCCATCGCGAACGCATTCGATGCCGACGCCGTCAACCAAGCCGTGCGCGGCGCGCAAAACGGCGCGGTCAAGTACGCCGAGTTCGTGCGCCGAACTCTGACCGCGGGATGTGTCGGCTATTTCGTCTGGATCGCGGGACGTCAGGTGCAATATTTTGGCCGACGCGGCGAAGTTCACGTCGAGCGCTTTCCTCAATGACGCCTCACGCCTTCGCCAAGGAAATCAAGGCGGTACTCGCCCCGCATGCCGACGCAGAGCGCGCGCTCGCCATGCGCGCCTACATGCGTCACCAGTTCGACTTTATCGGTGTGCCGACGCCGCTGCGACGGCAAGCGGTAACGCCGGTTTTCAAGCGGCTGCCGGTGCAGAACGCCGAACACTTGCTGGCGTGCGCCAATCGCTTATGGACGATGCCGGCGCGCGAATACCAGTACGTCGCGACCGATCTGCTGGCGCGCAACTGGAAAACGCTTGCCGTCACCGACATCGCGCATTTGCTGACCATCGCTCAGCACGCTTCATGGTGGGATTCGATCGATCCACTCGCGGCCGTGGTCGGCGACGTGCTGAAAGCGGCGCGAGTCCAGACGCCGCAAGCGCAAGCGCAGGCCGTAATGGATGCTGCGCTTCAGCACGAATCCATGTGGGTGCGGCGCATCGCGATGATTCATCAACTCGGCTGGCGCGGGCATACCGACGAAGATCGCCTCTTCGGCTACGCGCGTTCGCTGGCTGCGGAAAGCGACTTCTTTATCCGCAAGGCGATCGGCTGGGCGTTGCGAGATTACGCGCGGCACGCGCCCGAAGCGGTGAGCGATTTTCTGTCGGCGTCGCGAGACCTCATCTCGCCGCTCACCTTGCGCGAGGCGTCGAAACATCTTCTGCCGATTCGCTGACGCTTCTTACGTCCGTCGTTCGACCGTATCGCCAACGCGTGCGCTCGATACGCGCAGTTTGTTGAAATGGCGACAAGACGCAAAATCAAAAGAGCATCAAATAACGGCGCTTTCTCCAAAAACTTTAGCAATTAATTTGGAGCGGTGAATGCGCTTTAAAAAAGTCTGCAGTCATCGCTTAGTAACATGCTTGCGCAATACTCCGCAGCGCTGCAAGTCAGACCAAATTTCGCATAAAACGCGCTGCTCCCAACGAGGGCTGACGCGAAGGCCAGACCCCGGGGGTTCACATGACTATTCGTCATCGCATCACGCTATTGGTTGTTTTGATGTTCGTCGCCCTATCGGCGATCGGCGGCTACGCCGTCTACCAGACGCGCGGCAGCGCCGCCGAGGTGCGCAAGGTAACGGAAGGCGTCGTGCCCAGCGCGCTCGCATCCGCCGACCTCGTTTCGCAAGTCAAGGATGTGCAACTCGCCACGATGACGCTGGTCTACGCGCCCGACGCCAACATGGTCGCCCAGGCACAGGACGACCTGAAGAAGAAGCGGACCTCGCTGCAACAGGCGCTCGCCTTGCAAGCGAAAGATGCCGCGAGCCATGCCCAGAAGGGTCTCGTCTCGCAGGCCAACGACAGCCTGGAGAACTACTTTTCCGCGATCGCCGAGACGGCCAAAATGAAGGCCGACGGCAAGAACGAACTCGCGCAGGCTTATTTGTTCGCCAACGTTGCGCAGTATCGCGACGAACTCGAAGGGATCGTCGAGACCTTGCGCGTCGAAAAGAATCGCGAGAAAGACGACGCGATCAGCACGCTGAACACCACGCTCTCGACTACGACCACGGCCATCGCCGTCGTCACGGGCATCGCGATCATTTTGCTGACATCCATCGGTTCGCTGCTCTACCGGCAGATCACGCGCCCGCTCAGCCGCATGCAGGCCATGATGAGCGAGATCGCCTCGAGCCAGGACTTTACGCGGCGCGTGCCGGTTGGGCGATTCGACGAGATCGGCCATTCAATCGTCGCCTTCAACGGCATGATCGAGAAGATCCAGGAAAGCTCGGCGCAACTCAAGCAGAAAACCGCTGACATTCAGGCGATGTTGCAGAACATGCAGCAAGGCATTCTCACCGTGATCGACGGCGCCGTGATTCACGCCGAGTACTCGGCGTATCTGGAAGACATCTTCGAAACGAAGGATATTGCCGGGCGCGGTTTGATGGATCTGGTGTTCGCGGATACCGACCTCGGTTCGGACGCGCTCTCGCAAGTCGATGCCGCCGCGCATGCGTGTCTCGGCGAAGACTGCATCAACTTCGCGTTCAATCAGCATCTGCTGGTCGGCGAGATTTCCAAACGTATGACCGACGGGCGCGTGAAGATTCTCGATCTGAGCTGGTCGGCGATCACCGATGAAAACGACGTGATCGGGCGCCTGATGCTGTGCGTGCGCGATGTCACCGAATTGCGCAAGCTCGCAGCGGAAGCCAGCGAACAGCGCCGCCGCCTCGACATGATCGGTGAGATTCTCGCGGTCAGCGAGGAGAAGTTCCACCACTTCATCGAGAGTTCGGCGGGCTTTGTCAGCGAGAACGAGCGGATCATTCGCAAGCATTCGGAGGCAGATCACGCGGCAATTGCCGAGCTGTTCCGCAACATGCACACCATCAAGGGCAATGCGCGGACCTACAACCTGCAGCATCTGACCAACGTCGTGCACGAGACCGAGCAGAGCTATCACGAGTTGCGCCAACCGGACGCGGATCGCTCGTGGGATCAGGAGCATCTGATGAGCGAACTGACGCGCGTGCGCGAAGCCATCGAGAGCTACGCGAAGATCAACGAACAGAGCCTTGGCCGCAAGAACAAGAGCCTGACGAACGACGCTGCCAACTCCGCTCACTACGTAATGGTCGCGAAGGACCATATCCAGCACACGCTGAGCATGCTGGAGCAAACCAACGCCGGCGAACTGCACGAACTTCAGTCGATGCGCGATGCGCTGCGCCGCACGCTGCGCGCACTGGGCAGCGAGAGCGTGCGCGACGCGCTCGCCGGCGTGCTGGACTCGCTGCCGTCGCTCGCGAGCGAGCTGGGCAAGCCCGCGCCGGACGTGCGTATCGACGACAACGGTTATCGTCTGCGTGGCCAGGCGGGCGGCACGCTGAACAACGTGTTCATGCATCTGCTGCGCAATTCGATGGATCACGGCATTGAAACCGCCGAGGCGCGCAGCGCCCACGGCAAGGTGCAGGCCGGCGCGATCGAGATCGACGTCGGCGTGGACAACGGCGCGCTGCAGATCACGCTGAGTGACGACGGCCGCGGCCTCGCGCTCGAACGCATTCGCGGCATCGCTATGGAGCGCGGCTGGATCGGTCAGGATGACACGCTGAGCGACGAAGCCATCGCCGATTTCATTTTCCGGCCGGGCTTCTCGACCGCGGAAACGGTCACAGAGTTGTCGGGCCGTGGTGTGGGCATGGACGCCGTGCGCGATTTCCTCAAGCGCGCAAACGGCAGCATCGAACTGCGCTTCACCGACGATCGCAAAGGCGCGGCGTTCCGTCAGTTCCAGACGATCGTCTGCCTGCCGGATAGCGTTGCCGTCGATACGCTCGGCGTGGAAGCGCGTGGCGAAGCCGGCGCACTGCAACTCGACGCGATGGTGGACTGAGCGCCGCATCGGCGTACGTCGCGACGGCATTTGAAGGGAACGGTTGTGATTCAACAGTATGTATTGGCGGTGGCAGCAGGCAGCGCGGTGACCGCGCTGCTGGCATTTGCCGCGCACAGGCTGCACAGCGCGAAGCTGACGGAGCGGCTGCGTGCCGAAGCGCAAGCCAGCATTTCCAGGCTTGAGGCTGAGCGGGCCGATCACGGCGCAGCCATTCGCGAGCGAGAGCAGGCCGAGCAGGAACTGCACGCGTTGACCACGCAGTTGCGCGAGGAACTCGCGCAACAACAAAGCAAGGCCGACGAACTGCGCGCCGCACTGAAGGCGGCTAGCGAAGACAAAGACCAGCTGGCGCATCAAGCACGGCAGATCGCCGGCGAAGCCGAGCGTCTGAAGAGTCTCGGCGCGACGTTCGAGCGCTGGCACGAACAGATGATCTCGCTGATGACGCAAAACCACGACATGCACGCGAAGAATCAGGAGCTGTCGTCGATCGTGCGGCACGTGGTGATCGTGTCGCTGAACGCGTCGATCGAGGCCGCGCGCGCGGGGCCGGCGGGTCGAGGCTTCGCCGTGGTGGCGAGTGAAGTGCGCGCGCTCGCTGCACGTTCCGAAGAACTATCGAAGAGCTATCGCGACAGCCTGCATCGCAACGACCTGACCACGACGTCCACGTTTCAGGACATTCAGGCGGGCGGCAAGATGATCGCGGCATCGCTTGCCAGCGTCGAGTCGTTGGCTCATCAGTTTCATGCGAAGCTGCACGAGGTGGCGGCGTGATCTCGGCCCACGCCACGGACAGCTTCGACCGCATTTTCCGCAAGGCGTCGCAGGCGCGCTTACCGCTGAATTCGGGCGATCTGTGCGAAATCACGCCGATGGCGGACGTCAGCGTCGGCGTTTCCAAAAACACGCAAGTGGTCGTGCTGACCATTTCGTCGATCGTGTTCAGATTGCTGCTGATCCTCCATTTCGACGAAGACGACAGCACGCGCAGCTACTACCTGAAAGGCTCCACCGAAGAACGCAACTTCCAGGAAGCCTTTCTGGAAATCTGCAACCTGTGTTGCGGGGCGATGAATCAGGAGTTGCTGCGCTATTTCCCCGACCTCGGCATGTCGACGCCCTACGTGCTGAACGCGCGTTGCCTGCCGCATCTGCATGAATTGAAGCCGGCTTTGCTGTCGTCATATTCGATCACGCTCGACGGCAGCGTGCGGCTTGCCGCGACGATTTGCGTGTGCGCGCATGCGCCGCTCGACTTCGTCGCCGATACGAGCGCTGTCGAAGAAACCAGCGGCGAGCTGGAGTTGTTCTGACCGTGAAATGAATAGCCGCTGTGAGCAGGAACGCGACATGAACATGAACAAGCCGGTCAGCAAAGTGCTGGTGCTGGACGACTGCCCGGCGCACAAAGAAGCGCTGAAGCGCTTTTGCGACGAGAACAATCTGGTCGGCGTGAAAGTCGGCAAGAACCGTCTGCAGTCGGTGCTGCGCTCGAACATCGATCTGGGCGCGGTGCTGTTTGCCGAGCGTTATGGCGGCTCGCCGGAAGCGAGCGCCGAAATCGCGATCAGGATCAACGCGGTGCGCCCCGAGTTGCCGATCATCATGCGCCGCGACAACGATCCCGGCATGGACGGCTTGCCGGAGAGCTTGCGACGCGTGGTCTGCGCCGCGTACGTGGCGCACGATATGGCGCCGCTGCGCCAGGTGATCGACGACTACATCTTCAGCCTGGATTATCCGAACGCGCTGGTGCGCGGCATCGCCGACATGACGCAGGCGATTCTCGGCGATGTGTTCAAGGACCTGACCATCACGTGCGACACGCCGTATATCGTGCGCGACCGCATCATCTTCGGCGAAGTGTTCAGCCTGATTCCGCTGGAAAGCGCTTGGTGCCGCGGCTACATGATGATGCAGGCCGAAGAGACGCCGATCCTCGAACTGCTCGATCGCTATCAGATGGTCGACAACGCGCGGCACGGCGAAGCGGATTTCCGCGACCTGAACAGCGTGCTGGGCGAAGTGACGAATCTGATCTGGGGTTCCTTCAAGAACCGCTATGTCGGCGACGCGGACGCCTGGGCGCGCAGCCAGGTGCAGGTGCCGTTGCTGGTGAATCACAAGCACAAGTACATCTCGTTCGGCAGCGGCAATCCGCAACTGTGCTTCACGTATTGGTTGAAGGACCCGCAGTCGAACCGTGCGGTCAAGTTGCATCAACGTTTTGTGTTCAGCCTGAGCTGGTCGCCGGAGGACTTCAAGGAAGTCACGGACGACGTCGGCGCAATGGTCGAGGCAGGCGAACTGGATCTGTTCTGAGTGTTGTCATAGGAAAAAAACATGTCGAAAATTCTGGTGGTGGATGACTCGAGCACGGTGCGCGACGAAGTAGCCGGCTTTCTGAAGAAGAACGGTCTGGACGTCGACACGGCCGTGGACGGCAAGGACGGCCTCGCCAAGCTGAAGGCCAGCCCCGGCATCAAGCTGGTGATCAGCGACGTCAACATGCCGAATATGGACGGTCTGACGATGGTCGAGAAGATCCGCGGCGAGCTCGCGAACAAGACCGTCAACGTCATCATGCTCACAACCGAGAGCAGCCCGGCGATGAAGGAGCGTGGCAAGGCAGCCGGCGTGAAAGGCTGGATCGTCAAGCCGTTCAAGGGCGACGCGGTGCTGGAAACGTTCCGCAAACTGGCGAGCTAAGCACCTCTTTCAATGCAGGCGAGCGCAAAGGTGAGAGTTTTCGGGAGTCTCGCGCGGGCCCGTGTTTAAGTCTGTTTCGCAGTCGCGGCGGCTGTCGAAACACGGGCTAAATGCCAATAAACCGGCTGGCGCAGTGATCGACTCGATGCTTCCGGATGCCTCAGCTTGCTCAAAGGTGAGGATATTCGGGACCTTCCGCGTATTCGCGCGACGCTCGCCGCAAAGCCTGGTCTATCGCGGCATGCGCGGACCATGCCGCTTTCTCCGCGCTTCGCGCCTCAGAGTCGAAACGGTGAGCGGAGAAATCGATCCGCACTCACCAGCTGACTCTGTTCGCAACACGATGGTGTCGCAATGGCCGGCACGGATCGATCACACTGCGCATCTCTCGCGTAAATCTCACGTCTCCATCACGTGCAAAGGCCCGCACGCGCTCCACCGCTTACCTGGGTATGCAAATTACTCCACCGACTTTAAAGGTGAGGGTTTGCGGGAGTGGCCTGTTTTGGAGTAGGCGAACCAAGCCCAGCAAGCCTTTGCGGCCTGCCCCCAAGCTCGAAAGGTGAGGGTTTTCGGGAGCAATCCGACACGCACCTCGCCTCGAACCCCAAGCGCTCCGTGTCAAAGGTGAGGTTTTTCGGGAGCAGACCGGTGAATCGTACGGTGCGTCACACGCGCCGACTCGTATCACGTTTCGCGTTGAAAGAGTTGGGAAGAAATTGGCAACCTTGGGGGCTGTTCCGCGTTTTGAGAACACCCGCATGCAGGGAAGATGGCGACGCGGACGACAGGGTGCGCGGATCGGCTATATCCGCCTGCCAGATGCCTGTCTCTGAAAAACGATCGTCTCCTGGAATCAGTTGGATGAGTCAGCATATTCTTTTCGTGGGTGCCGACGCCGGCTTGACTGCCGTGGTGGGCGAATCATTGCGCGGGCAGGGCTGCGGCGTGTCAGCACGTCCGCCTGCCGCTGGGCTCAAACACGTGATCGAGATGGAGCGGCCTTCGTTGCTGGTCCTCGATATCTCGGCGCCGCATGGCGACGGTCTCGCTGTCTTGCGCGATTTGCGCATGAGCGGCAACGACGTGCCCGTGATTCTGCTTTCGGCAAGCAGCAAAGCGATTGATCGCGTGATCGGTCTCGAACTCGGCGCCGACGACTTCATGAGCAAGCCCGCCGACCCGGCCGAGCTGCTCGCGCGCATTCGCGTCTTGCTGCGACGGCGCGGCACGCTCGCGCCAGGTGCGCCGGAGACGCGGCCGCCGTATCGCTTCGGCCGCTGCGAACTGAACTTCTCCGCCCGTGAATTGCGCCGCGACAACGAGCACTTTGCGTTGCGCAGTTCCGAGTTCGCGTTGCTCAAAATCTTCGTCAATCACGCGATGACTGTGCTCACGCGCGTGCAACTCAACGAGAAACTGCGCGGCAATAGCGTGCTGCATCAAGGGCGCAGTTTGGACGTGTCGATCTGGCGGCTGCGTCGGCTGATCGAGATCGATCCGTCCGAGCCGCGCTATGTGCAAACGGTGTGGGGACGCGGCTATGTGTTCGTGCCGCACGGCGAACTCGGCGCGGCCGAGCGCGGTGTGATGGTCGCGCCCGGCGTGCAAATCCGCGGTGAATCAGGCTAAAGGTGAGAGTTTTCGGGAGCGCTTGATACGCTCCGTTGCTGCTCCGTTATCAGCGCATCACGCCGGCTTCGCGATCTCGCGAATGTCCGCGACCGGCGTTTGGCCGAAAGCATCGCTCAATGCGTAATCGAGCAACTGGGTGGCGCATTGTTCAGGCGTCGACAGTTGGCCGTTGCGCTTGAGTTCTTCGAATCGCTCGCGCATGGGGAACTGTTCGACGCCGCTGCCGCGAATCTCCGCCTGCATATTCGTATCGATCACGCCCGGCGCCAGACTGCAGATACGCAACGCGCGATTCGCATCGAGCGCGACGGCGCGCGCGTGATGATCGAGCGCGGCCTTGGTCGCGCAGTAGATGCTCCAGCCGGGATACGCGTTGCGCGCCGCGCCACTGGAAATGTGCACGATGCGCCGATCGGTTGCGTCGACGGCGGCTGCGGCGAGCGCGCTGGCCAGCATCAGCGGCGTGGCGACATTGAGGCTCACGGCGCTCGCGATGGATGCCGCGTCTTGTCCTTCAATCGGGCCGATGGGTTGCACCATACCCGCGTTGTTGATCAGCAGAACCGTTTGCGCGCCGCTGACGAATTCACGCAGCGCATCGCTCGCGATCCATTGCGCGACGCGCGCGGTGTCGGCCAGTTCCAGTTCGATTTCTTCGAGCAGCGCCGGGAAGCGCGCTTTGAGCGCATCGTGACGCGAGCGGGACAACCCCAGCACGGCGATATCGCGAGCCAGAAGTTGTTCGGCGAGCGCCGCGCCCAGACCGCGTGTGTGGCCGGTGACGATCGCACGGATCGGAGAAGGGGTGGTCATGTCGGTCCTTGGGATCGTTGGCTTTGAAAGGCGGCTATTTTCTCACGCGACGTTTTTCCGCGTGCGGTGACGCTCACTGCGCGCGCGTGCCCGTGCGGTTCACCGCGTGCCCGTGCGCTTCACTTCAAGCCGAGCGAAAACGCTCGCGATACTGCATCGGCGTCGCGCCGATTCGTTTGGTGAAGACGATACGCATGCGGTCCGCCGTGCCGAAACCGCAGTCGTACGCAATGGCCTTGAGCGCCGCACCGCTACTTTCGAGCAGCTTGCGCGCCGCATCCACACGCGCGCGTTCGACGAACTCGTGCGGCGTCACGCCGGTCTCCTGCACGAACACGCGCGCGAAGTTGCGGGCGCTCATGCCCGCGACATCCGCGAGTTGCTTCACCGAAAAGCTCTCGCGAATCCGTTCCATGACGTGCGCCTGGACTTTGGCGACTGGCGAGGTGTCGTCGGCGGCCGCTGTCAGGTAGGGGCTGAATTGCGACTGGCCACCTTGCCGCTGCGCGAACACCACCAGACGTTTGGCGACGGCAAGCGCCGTGTGCGGACCGTGATCTTCGGCGACTAGAGCGAGCGACAGATCGATGCCCGCGGTCACGCCAGCTGATGTGACGAGTTGCCCATCGCGCAGATAGATGCGGTCGAAGTCGACGCGCGCCTTTGGAAATTGCGCCGCCAGTTGCGCTGCGTGCTGCCAATGCGTCGTCACGTTGCGGTCGTCGAGCAGGCCTGCGTGACCGAGCGCGAACGCGCCGGTGCAGATCGAACCGTAGCGGCTGCACTGGCTGGCGACGTTCGCCAGCCAGTCGAGCAAGGGCGCATCAGGTGTAGTGTCCGGCAGCGCCGGGCCGCCCGCGACCAGCGCAAGATCGAACGGACCGCGCGCTTTGTCGAAGGTAGCGTCGGCGACCAGCATCATGCCGTTGGACGCGCGCAGCGGTGCGGCGTCGGCGCTGAGCAACTTCACCTCGTAGGCATCCGCGGGCGCGATGAACCGGTTGGCTTCGGAAAACACATCGACGGGACCGGCGACGTCGAGCGCCTGCACGCCGGGAAAGATCGCGATCGCGACGGTGGGCATCGGAAGACTTCCTTTGACGAGGGACGGAATCCGCGAGGGCTCGGCACCTATTTTTTGCATCTGGCGTCAGAATAGGCGGATCGCACAACAACGCGGCGCCCCGCCATGGTAATCAAAAACCTTCTCCGAAGGCTCGACCTCACCACGCTGCAACTCTTTCTCGCGGTCTACGAGGAAGGCACGCTCACGCGTGCCGCCGAGCGCGAGGCGATCGCCGTCTCCGCCGCGAGCAAGCGTCTGCTCGAACTCGAACAGGCAGTCGGCGCCACGCTGTTCCAGCGCAACGCGCGCGGCATGACGCTCACGCCAGCGGGCGAAACGCTGCTGCACCATGCGCGCCGCGTGATGCGCGACATCGAAAACATCGGCATCGAACTGGCCGGTCATGCGAGCGGCGTGCGCGGCTATGTGCGCATGATGGCCAACCTGTCGGCGATCGTCGAATTCCTGCCGGAGGACTTGCGCGCGTTCCAGTTGCAGCACGAGCGCGTCAAACTCGATCTGGAAGAGCGGCCGAGCGGCGGCGTGGTCGAAGCCGTCGACGACAGCCTCGTCGACGTCGGCATCTGTTCCGGCGACGCCGACACGCGCGATCTGCATGTCGAACACTACCGGCATGATTCACTGGTGCTCGTGATGCGCGACGATCATCCACTGGCGTCGCGCGAAAGTGTCGCCTTCGTCGAAACGCTGGACGGCGATCACGTCGGTCTGCACGCCGCGAGTTCGATCAATGCCCGCACGCATCTCGCCGCGCGTCAGGCGGGCAAGCCGCTGCGGCTGCGCATCCACGTGCCCGGCTTCGACGCGGTCTGCCGGATGGTGCAGGCCGGCATGGGCGTCGGGGTGTTGCCGCTGAAGGTGTATCAACTGATGGGCCGTCCGCTGGGTCTCGTCGGCACGCCGCTCGAAGACGACTGGTCGGCGCGCAGCCTCGTGCTGGTGGTGCGCGACGTCGACGCATTGTCGCCGGTGAGCCGCCTGCTGTTCGACCACCTGCGCTCGATCGAAGCCTCGGAAGCCCCGCCGGCCCTCGCTTGACAAGGAGCATTCGCCGTTCACGAACGGTCGTTGGTGAATTGCGGTTGGACGCTGTAGCCGTGCCGCTCATAAGCTGTCTCTCAACACGAAACCAGCTTTGGAGACAGCACAATGGGTGGACCGCTTCAGGGTATCCGCGTCATCGAGATCGGAACCCTTATCGCCGCGCCGTTTGCCGCGCGCCTCATGGCCGAGTTCGGCGCCGACGTCATCAAGATCGAAGCGCCCGAGACCGGCGATCCCCTTCGCAAATGGCGCAAGCTGCATGAGGGCACTTCGCTCTGGTGGTATCTGCAGTCGCGCAACAAGAAGTCCATCTGCGTGAATCTGAAGTCGGCGGACGGTGTCGAGATCGTCAAACGGCTCGCGGCCGACGCCGATGTCGTGATCGAAAACCTCCGTCCCGGCGCGCTCGAAAAGCTCGGCCTCGGCTGGGACGTGCTGCACGCCATCAATCCGAAACTGACGATGGTCCGCATTTCCGGCTACGGCCAGAGCGGTCCGTATCGTGATCGGCCGGGCTTCGGCGCGATCGGCGAGGCGATGGGCGGCATTCGCTACACGACCGGCGACGTGGACGGTGCGCCGGCGCGCGTCGGCGTGAGTCTCGGCGATTCGCTCGCGTCGTTGCATGGCGTGATCGGCGCGCTGATGTCGTTGCTGCGCGTGAAGACCGGACAGGGCGAAGGCCAGGTGGTCGATGTCTCGCTGGTCGAGAGCGTGTTCAATCTGATGGAAAGCCTCGTGCCCGAATACGATCTGCTCGGCCACGTGCGCGAACGCAGCGGCGGTGCGTTGCCGGGCATCGCGCCGTCGAATACATATCGCACGGAAGACGAAGGCTTCGTCGTAATCGCCGGCAATAGCGATCCGATTTTCAAGCGCCTGATGCAGGTGATCGGCCGTCCCGATCTCGCAGACGATCCCGCGTTGGCGCGTAACGACGGGCGTGTTCAGCACTGCGCGATGCTCGATCAGGCCATCACCGAGTGGACCTCGCATCACTCCACCGACGACGTGCTGGCGGCGCTCGAACGCGCTGAAGTGCCGTCGGGGCGCATCTATTCGGTGGCCGACATCGTCGCCGATCCGCACTACCAGGCACGCGACATGTTGTTGGAGGCGCAACTGCCGGGCGGCGCGTCGGTGAAGATGCCGGGGATCGTGCCGAAGCTCTCGGACACGCCGGGCGAAGTGCGTTGGCAAGGGCCGGCGCTCGGCGAACATACCGGCAGCGTGCTCAGCGAACTGGGATTCGCCGACGAAGATATCGAGCGGCTGCGCCGCGAAGGAGCCGTGCAATGACTCGCGCTTTGAACACCCCGCACTACGACAAACTGATCGTGCAGGAAGTCGCGCCGCGCGACGGCTTGCAGATCGAACCCACCTGGGTCGACACGCCCGACAAGATCGCGCTGATCAATGCGTTGTCTACCGCTGGTTTTACACGCATCGAGGCCGGCTCGTTCGTCTCGCCGAAAGCGATCCCTGCCCTGCGTGACGGCGACGCCGTGTTCCAGCAGATCGAGCGGCAACCCGGCGTGATCTACGTCGCGCTGATCCCGAATCTGAAGGGCGCCGAACGCGCGCTGGCTTCGCGTGCCGATGAACTGAACCTCGTGATGTCCGCGAGTCAGACCCACAACCGCGCCAACATGCGGATGAGTTGCGAGTCGTCGCTGGTGGCGTTCGGCGATATCGTGCGGCACGTGAAGGGCTCGGGCGTGCTGTTGAACGCGTCGGTGGCAACCGCGTTCGGCTGTCCGTTCGAAGGCAAGATCGACGAAGACCGCGTGATCAGCATTGTCGATACGTATCGCGAGATGGGGATCGAGGGCATCACGCTCGCCGACACGACCGGCATGGCGAACCCGCGCCAGGTGACGCGACTGGTTACTCGCGTGCTGGAACGGCTGCCGGCCACCGCGCTCACGCTGCACTTTCACAACACGCGCGGGCTGGGTCTCGCAAATGTGCTGGCGGCCTACGAAGCCGGCGCGCGCCGCTTCGACGCCGCGTTGGGCGGCCTTGGCGGATGTCCGTTCGCGCCGGGCGCGTCCGGCAACATCTGCACGGAAGATCTCGTGAACCTGTGCGACGAAATGGGCATTCCGACCGGGATCGATCTGGAAAAGCTGATCGCGTTGTCGCGCGGCCTGCCGGCGTTGCTCGGCCACGACGTGCCTGGACAATTGGCGAAGGCGGGTCGTAACTGCGACCTGCATCCCGTGCCTGAATACGTTCTGCAAATCTGACATCCCCTAATCGATTAAACGACCGGATGGCTTCGCCGAATCCGGCTTTGGAGACGAACATGAGTGACCTGGGCGCAGTCGCAACCGGCAACCGCGAGCACAGCGCGAACGATGCCGCGGCCATCATCCGCAAAGTGGCGTGGCGGTTGATGCCGTTGATCATGATCTGCTATCTGTTTGCATTCTTCGACCGCATCAACATCAGCTTCGCGAAGTTCCAGTTGCAGAGCGACCTTGGCTTGTCCGACACCGCTTATGGTCTCGGTGCGAGTCTGTTCGTGATTGGCTACGTGCTGTTCGAAGTCCCAAGCAATCTGTTTTTGTACAAGGTCGGCGCGCGACGCTGGATCGCACGGATCATGATCTCGTGGGGACTGGCGACGGCCGCGATGGTGTTCGTCAGCAACGAATGGCAGTTCTACGGGTTGCGCTTCGTGATCGGCGCCATGGAAGCGGGCTTCGCGCCGGGCGTGCTGTACTACCTGACGCTGTGGTTTCCGCCGAGCTATCGCGGGCGTGTCACGTCGATGCTGTTTCTGGCGTCCGCGTTTTCCGGCCTGGTCGGCGCGCCGCTCGCGGGACTCGTGATTGGACACATGAACGGCGTGCTGGGCATGCCGGGCTGGCACTGGCTGTTTCTGCTCGGCGGCTTGCCGTGCATCGTGCTCGGCTATCTGGTGCTGAAACTGCTGAAGGATCGTATCGAAGACGCGGGTTGGCTGTCGTCCGCGGAAAAGTCCTTTCTGTCCGGGCAGATTGCGCAGCAAAGCCGTCATCCGGACACCGGACATTCGTTGATGGGCGCGATCAGGACACCGGGCTTTCTCACGCTGGGGCTGGTGTACTTCCTGATTCAGGTGGCGTCGTACGGCTTGAACTTCTGGGCGCCGCATCTGATCCACGCGGCGGGTACGAACAATCCGACGGTGATCGGTTTGCTGACGGCGGTGCCTTATATTGCCGGCGCAATCTGCATGGTGGTGGTCGGGCGCTTGTCCGATGCGAGCGGCGAACGGCGCAAGTTCGTGTTCGGCTTGCTGGTCATGTCGGCGATCGGCTTCTTTGCCGCAGGCTTCTTCGACAAGCAGACGGCGTTGCTGGTCGTCGCGCTGGCTGTGATGGGCGCGGGCGTGGTCGCTTCGATTCCGGCGTTCTGGGCGTTGCCACCGAAGCTCGTCACGGGCGCCGGCGCGGCCGGTGGGATCGCCTTGATCAACACGCTCGGGCAGCTGGGCGGGATTGTGAGCCCGATCATGGTGGGACGCGTGCGAGACCTGACCGGCAGTACGACGCCAGCCTTGTATGTGATCGGTGCGATGAGCCTGGTGTGCGCGTTGATCGTGCTGTACGGATTGCCCGATACCTTGCGACGCAAGGAAGCCGCGCGATAAACGTATTCAGGCTGCGCCCTTGTTGCCTACTGCTACAGCGTGCGTCCCTGGGGCCTGCAGAAAACACGATGTTGCTGTTGCCTGCGCACTGCTTTCGACAGGCGCACGGCCGGGCATCGTCACCATCTGGTCCGACGCCCGCCTGGAGCACGAGTTTCTGATTGCCAGCCGGCACGCGCACCGAATGGCACAACCGGCATGCGCAAATCAACCCAGCGATTCGTCATGCCGTCTCCCTCTCGGCGGAGCGTTGCCGCCGCATTGCATCATCGAAAACACGGGCACGCTCTGCTTCAACGAGACACCTCTTTTTCTTTAACGAATGTTCATGCATCTGACTGCCCATGATAGCCAGGTAGTCGTCGAATCTGTTGCGCCTGAAGCGCAAATAGAATTCCTTTCCCGCAAGTCCATTAGCCGATGTGAGTAGCGCACCGTAGTCGACGCCGCTCTCCCCAGCCAGCAGAGCAACAGCTTTCTCGAGCGTGGCATACCGGCTGGACAGCGGATCCATCCGGTCGAAGAGCGCGTGAAAGCGCTGGTAGGGAACCAGCCGTCTGTGTTCACCCATGCGTCGCAGCGTCAATGCGACTTGCTCAACGATATTGAGTTCCATGAATCCTTTCCTGTCCTGAGTCGTTGCCGAGCTGTTGCACGGTTCCGGCCACGAGGCCTACACCGAGACCGTTCGCAAACCTCTTCGATGCCATGATATCGAGCGTGAAAAGAGGTGCATTGTGGTAATCGGTCGCAGTGTTGGTCGGGTAGAACTGCAGGCCCGCGACAACGTTGAGTGAAATAGAGGTCGAATAGATTCGATGCGCGGTCGCTCGTCGAGGCGCCAGCGCCTCCCACCGCGAGCGACGCGGTCACTTCGGTCCAGACATAGGGCACGGTGATGCCGGATGCGAAATCCCACCCACCGGCACCGCCCCATACATGTAGGCTTGTTCGCAACCGGGCCGCCGTCGTCGCTGCGGCGCGTGTCATTGAAGTGGTTGCAGCGCCGACCATCGGGTCCAACCTGTTTCGCTGTCCGGCGCGCCGACTCGCAACGCCCGCGAACCGTCGCCGAAAAACAGCGATTCGGTACAACATGCGCCCGTGTCGCGAATGCCGCGTGTGCCTACGCAGTCGACTTCGTGAATGAAGTGCAGGTTGCCTTCGCGCAGCAGCCCAAGGTACGGGTGGCATTCTTCCGTGGGCGCCTGAGCAGCCCAGCGGTTTAGCAGTGTTGCGGCGATTTCCGCATCGAACATGGTCTCTCTCCTGATTCGCATCCTGTCGGCAACACAAAGACGTCCCCGAAGACGTCGCGACGCGCCGACAATTTCAATTGTTATGTTGCCGAATGCTCTACTGCGTAGCGCGCCGTATATTCGCGCGACTCGCGCCCAGCAGCGCGCCGGCAAATTCATCCGCGCTCGCCGGACGGCTGAACAGGTAACCCTGCAGCATGTCGCAGCCCATCTCGCGCAAGGCCGTTGCCTGTTCGAGGGTTTCCACGCCTTCGGCCGTGATTGTCATGCTGCACGCGTGAGCCATCGTCACAAGCGCACGCGTGATCGCGATCGATTCGCTATCGTGTGGCAAGCCCGCGACGAACGATCGATCGATCTTCAGGTTGTGCAAAGCAAAGCGCTTCAGGTACGACAGCGATGCGTAGCCCGTGCCAAAGTCGTCGAGAGCGAGCGTGACGCCGAGATCCGCCAGTGCTGCCGTCGTCGCCGCAACCGCCGGGTCATCCGGCATTAATACGCGCTCCGTGATTTCCAGTTGCAACGCCAATGGGTCGAGCCCGCTGCGTTCGAGGCACGCGGCAACGTGCCGCACGAGGCGCTCGTTGAACTGGAGCGGCGAAATGTTGACGGAGACAGGCAGGCGCGGCGCAATGCTCCTGCGCCATTGAGCGGCCTGGGCGCAGGCCTGTTCCAGCACCCAGTCGCCTATGCTCTCCATCAGACCGGCCTCCTCCGCAACCGGTACGAACTCGGCTGGCGCGACTTCGCCCAGCTCGCTGCTGGTCCAGCGCAGCAGCGCTTCGGCGCCCACCGCCTCGTGCGACGCGCTGTCAATGATGGGCTGATAGGCCAGCTTCAGTTCACCGGCAGCAAGCGCGTGGTGCAACAACTCCACCACCCTGAAGCGACGTTGCAATTGGTCTTGCAAGCCCTGCGTGAAAAATTGCACCCGGCCGCGGCCGCTCTCCTTCGCGCGACGCATCGCCGAGCCGGCGTCGCGTATCAGCGCGTCCGCATCGCGAGCGCCATCGGAGGAGCAGGCAATGCCGATCGATGCACCCAGGTGATACTCACGGCCCGCAATTTCCAACGGCGCGCTGAACAGGTCCAGGATTCGCAACGCGAACTCGCCGATGGCCGGCGCGTCGCCGCGCTTATCGACGACGACAACGAACTCGTCACCACAGATGCGCCCGAGCAGGTCGTCATGATTCATCAGTCCGGCAAGCCGGCGCGCGACGCCGCGCAAAACGCGGTCGCCAAGATCGTAACCGGCGATATCGTTGACCTTGCCGAAGCAATCGAGATTGATGAAAAGCACGGCGACGCGCGCCGCAGGCATCAATTTCAGCAAATGCTGCACGCGTTCAGCCACGTAAGCGCGGTTATACAAACCGGTGAGCGAATCGAGAAACGACGCATAGCCTAAGTGTCGAATGGGACTCGGCTGTTCACTGCTCACTCCCCAGCGCATATGAAACGCCGCGTCGTCGACCGGCATGCTAGCGGCCAGATCGGGCGGACTTGCCTTGACGCTCGCAATGGTCGCTCGACGAGTCATCTTTGCACTCCTTCTTAGAACTTCGTCCGGCGCGGATAGCCTGAAAACGCTGCTTAATAACGCCGGCGGCGGCGATCTGATCCGTAGCGCACGAGTGAATCTATGTGTTTTGCATGACGAATTGTCATGTAGGTTAGAAGCATGCATACCGGCATGAGCAGCATGATGTGCATTCCTCAGCGCAGGAAGTGATGAACGTGTCGCCACGATATCCGAGAATCGGTGGTGCGAAAACGGGCCGTTTGGGTGAACGCGTAAAGCAAAGGTGAACGCATTGCCGCACGAAGTAATCGACCGGATGAAGATATGGGCTGTCCAGTTAGCGCGAATAGACGGCCTCTGTGGACAATAGTAGTTATCCTTATTGGATAACTTTGTCAGCTGCGATAGCGACTGCCCAACCGTGCCATCTGTCGAAGCGTTACCTGAGTACGGCCCGATGATAGGCCGAGTTCATCTGATGGCTGGGCAACGCGAAGTGCTGCCGGATAGGGGTGAAGCATGAGAGAAACGTTTGCGTGTGACGCGCATCGCGAAGCCGCACATCAGATCATCAGCCGACAGTTCCAGCGCGACCGCGTCGACGTTTTCCTGCAGACGACGCAGTTTAGTGGTCCATGGAATCCAGATTCCAGACTTTGTCCGCTAAATTCCTGACCTATGGGTAATTCAGCAGAACTCTACTTTCAGCACCCGGGGTCCGTGCAAATCGCATTGACGTGTGCCAGCAGGATGTCAACGAAATGACGCGTCAATAGTGATGGTGCCGTGTGTCTCGGCATAGCCATCTGTACGGCGACGTCGATAGTGGGGACAAGCGGTTTGATCAGCAACTGCCCTGCAAACGTACTGGCCACGTAGGGGTTGACGATTCCAATACCGTTGCCGGCTGCAACGAGTGCGCAGATTGCGATTGATGACGTGGTTTCGATCAGAAAATTGTCGGACAAGCCGTGAGCTTGCAGCAGCTTCTTGATTTCGATCGTGAGGTCGTCGGCGTCGCCCAGCGACAGCATCGTTTCGTCGAGCAGCATGGACACGTGGATCTCCGGCTCAACATGCAGCCGGTGACCGGGCGGCAACACGCAAACCGCCGGCACGGTCTTGATGATCACCGGCTCGAAGTCTCGCGGATCGAGCTTGCCTGTGGTCAGCACGACGTCGAACAGATCTTGCCGCAGCAGGTCGGCTAGCTGAGGCGTGCTCAGCGTCTGCATGTTGAGATAGGTGCCCGGAAATTCCGATAGAAATGCGCGCACCACCTGCGGCAGCAGCCCAGCCCCCAGCGTTGGCGTGCAGCCTACGCGGAGCGCGCCCGTGCCCGAGTTACGCATGATTGCGACCACAGATTCGATCTTTTCGAGTCCGTCGAAATGCTTCTGGACGGTTTTGTAGAGCAGCTTACCCTCGCTGGTCGGGCGAAGTCGCCCCTGGTGCATGTCGAAGAGCTTGAACTCGGTGCAACTCTGCAACTCGGCAAGGCGCCGGCTGATTGACGGCTGTGTCGTGTTTAGCATCGAGGCGGCGCCAGTGGTGGTGCCCATCTGCATCACGGCGCGAAAGGCCTGGATCTGCTGGAAATTCAAAGGCCTAGCCATAGTTTCACGGAAGAGGATGGGTGACGGCGTCAAGCCTCGACTATACCAGGAGTGAATAGCCTGTCGAAAAAAAAGAATTACGTTGCATAGGTCACGCAAATATATGATCCCAGCTATCGCATTTCTGGCTGCAATGCTCCCCATCGCGGTCTCACCGATTTCTAAATGCATCAGCTCATGACTTCGTCCTGCGTCATCAAACATCCATGCCCCGTACACCGCTTAGAGTCGGGGGGCAAGCATCACTTCTTCGGTTACTACAACAAATCTGGCTGGGACAAGATGGGCCGCTATTTACTGGCCAATCAGGTGCCGATGATGGATGCGCGTCTTACACCGGAACTGGAGGCCGAAGTTGGCTATTTCGCTCTGGGCGAGAGCGAGGCATTTCGCGCGGTTGGCACCACGCGCGCATGGAACTGGCAAATGGGCTGCCAGCTGCAATGGCTCGATGGTGAACCCGGACGCAAAATCATTTACAACGTCCGCACCGGTGACATGACGGCGCGCTATCCGGGTTTCGGCGCAGCGATCCACGATATCGACAGCAACGCCGCGACGGTGCTGCCGCTGCCTGTCTATGTGGTCGCACCCAACAGCCGCTACGCGCTGTGCATCGATTACCGTCGCCTGTACGTCACGCATGAGACGATTGGATATGGCGAGCACGGTGGCCCCTTCGAACTGCCGCTCGCGCCGTCCGACGACGGCATCTATCGGATGGACCTTGCTACTGGGGCCGCGCAGTTGCTGGTGAGTTACGCCGATTTGCGCAATTTTCACCCAAAGGCGTCGATGGAGAAGGCAATCCACTGGGTGAGCCATATCGAGATCAATCCGGCGTCGTCGCGGATGCTGTTCCTGCATCGTTGGACCGAGCGGGTAGACGACGAGACCTGTTTCCTGCATCGGCTGATCACGATGAACCCGGACGGAACGGTCATGCGCTTGCTTGAATGCTCCGACCATCCATTGCCGCAGCTCGCGGAAGATTTCGATCCTACTGCGGTCGGCACCTTCGACTACGAAAAGTCCGAGTACCAGATTTCTCACCCGCTGTGGCGGGACGAGCGGCACATCATTGTCTGGGGGCCGCATGCGGGCAGCATTCACTATCATCTTTACGAGGACAGTGATTCAGGTCAGGTCGATGTCGTCGGCGAGGGTGTGCTGACAGAGAACGGCCACATGACGTATTCGCCCGTCGATCCGCGCTGGCTGTTGTCCGACACGTATCCGGATACGCAGACCAACGAGCGGGTGTTGTTCCTGTTCGACGCCAAGGAAGGTTTGCGCTACGACATCGGCTCTTTCTACACACCACCCGATCTGACGAAGGAGAACCGCTGCGATCTGCATCCGCGTTGGCGGCGAGACGGCCGCGCGGTGTGCATCGACTCCGTACATGAAGGCGAGCGCCAGATGTATGTACTCGATGTATCGGCCATCACTAGCGCATAAAGCGCGGGACAGGTCGCGCCACGCCGATTTCTCCAACTCGCTTTCCTGGAGGCGGACAGCCCGCGCCGACTGCCAAAATCGAAATCAACCTCACATAGGGGAGACACCATGCAACAAACCCGTTCCGGATCGAGTCCGCGCCATGCATTCGGCGCATGCCTTTCAGCGCTTGCAGCCGCGCTTGCCGTCGTGTCCCTGCCCGTAGTGGCGGCCGATGCGGTGCCGACCGGTACGCTCAAGAAGATCCAGGACCAGCACGTTGTCACCATCGGCTATCGCGACGCGTCAATCCCGTTCTCATACTATGACGCACAACAAAAGCCGATTGGCTATTCAATCGACATCGCGAATCTGATTATCGACCGGATCAAGGCGCAACTAAAGCAGGGCGACCTGCAGGTGCGCATGATTCCGATTACGTCGCAGAACCGAATTTCGCTGCTGCAGAATGGCACGATTGACTTCGAGTGCACAAGCACGACAAACAACGCGGCGCGAGCGCAGCAGGTCGATTTTTCTAACAGCTTCTTTGAAATCGGCACGCGCCTGCTCGTCAGGCAGAACTCCGGTATCCATGACTTCGGCGACCTCAAGGGCAAGACGGTTGTCGTCGGTGCAGGCACCACGTCGGAGAAGACCATTCGCAGCATGAACGTCGAGAAATCGATGGGCATGAACATTATCAGCGCAAAGGATCACAGCGAATCGTTCCTGATGCTCTCCACCGGCCGCGCCAAGGCGATGATGATGGATGACGCGCTGCTGGCTGGTGAGCGTGCCAAAACCAGCCATCCGGACGATTACGCAATCGTCGGCACGCCGCAATCATTCGAGGCCTATGGCTGCATGCTGCGCAAGAACGATGCGGAGTTGAAAGCGGTGATGGATGGAGCGATTGCGGATGCCGAGCGTTCCGGCATGGCCGCGACAATCTACAAGAAATGGTTTATGGCGCCGATTCCGCCGAAGGGGATCAATCTCGACTTTCCGATGTCCGCTCGCATGCAGGCGCTGTTCGCGCATCCGAACGATAAACCGGCGTCCTGACGGGCGGTTGTCATTTGCGGTGGGCCATGGTCCGCCGGCCTGGAGGGGTTTATGGATTACTCGTGGCATTGGGGTGTGCTGCTGCAGGCCGTGTCCACCGGCGAGCACGCGACTTACCTCGGATGGCTGTTTTCCGGCCTGCTCAACACCGTGCTGCTAACCGTGTCGGCCTACGCGTTGGCGCTTGTGGTTGGCACCGGATTCGGGATTCTTCGCACGCTGCCCAGCCGTCCTGCGGCGATGCTTGGCACCGCGTACGTGTCGGTGTTCCGCGGCGTGCCGCTGATCGTGCAGTTCTTTATCTGGTTCTTTGTCGTGCCGGAACTGCTGCCGACGGTGCTGGGCGACTGGTTCAAAGACCTGCCGCCGTATGCGCAGTTCCTGTCGGTGTCGATTTTCTCGCTCGGGATATATACAGGATCACGTATCTGCGAACAGGTGCGCGCTGGCATTCAGGCGCTGCCGCGCGGCCAGTTCGACGCGGGGTTCGCGCTGGGTCTGACGCGCGCGCAGACCTACCGTTACGTGTTGCTGCCGGTGACGTTCCGCACCATTCTGGGTCCGCTCACATCCGAGTTTCTGATCATTTCAAAAAATTCCGCTGTCGCTTCGACGATTGGCCTACTGGAATTGTCGGGTCAGGCGCGTCAGTTGGTCGATTACACCGCACAGCCCTATGAGTCGTTCATCTGTGTGACGCTGGCCTATATGGCACTGAACTTTGCGATTCTGCACGGCATGAACTGGATTCGTCGCCAAACCCGTCTGCCGGGCTTGCTGGGAGATTGAGATGTTCAATATGGATTGGCAAGCGCTTGCGGATTCGAAGCGTATCGTGCTCGCGGGCATGGGCATCACGTTGCAAATTACGCTCGTGGCGATCTTGTGCGGGGTGCTATGGGGCACCGTGCTAGCGGTATTGCACCGGTCGCCGCAACGCGCGGTTCGCGTTTTCGCACAAGGCTACGTCGCCTTGTTCCGGTCGATTCCGCTGGTGATGCTGTTGTTGTGGTTCTTCCTGATCGTGCCGCAGTTCCTGAAGGCGCTGTTTAACTTGCCCTCCAGTGTCGACGTGCGGCTCATCTCCGCGATGGTGGCTTACTCGCTGCTGGAGGCTGCATTCTTTTGCGAAATCATCCGGGCTGGGATCGAAAGCCTGCCGCGCGGCCAGGCGCAGGCTGCGCTTGCGCTCGGCATGACAGCGGGGCAGACAATGCGCTATGTGATTCTGCCGCAGGCGTTTCGCGCGATGGTACCGGTGGCGCTGACACAGTGCATCGTGATTTTCCAGGACACGTCATTGGTCTACGTGATAGCGCTGGGCGATTTTTTCCGCCGGGTATCGGCAATCGGCGAGCGCGACGGCACAGTCGTGCCAATGCTGCTGTTCGCCGGCGTCGCTTACTGGTTGATTAGTACAGGGTTGACGGTAACCGTCAAAGTGGTCCGAACGAGGTTGGCAAAATGATCGAGTTGAATCGCGTTTCGAAATATTATGGGCAGTTCCAGGTGTTGACGGATTGCACGACCCAAATTCAGAAAGGCGAAGTGGTCGTGGTGTGTGGTCCGTCTGGTTCCGGGAAATCCACTCTCATCAAAACCGTGAACGGTCTCGAGCCGTTCCAGAAAGGCGAGATCGTCATCAACGGTCAATCGCTGACCGACAGGAAGGTCAATCTGTCGAAGTTGCGCGCGAAAGTTGGCATGGTGTTCCAGCACTTCGAGCTGTTCCCACATCTGTCGATTGTGCAGAATCTGATGCTCGCGCAGGTCAAGGTGCTGGGCCGTTCGAAAGACGAAGCGGCGGCGAAGGGGCTGAAGTTGCTGGATCGCGTCGGTCTGCGCGTGCAGGCGGACAAGTTTCCAGGTCAGCTGTCGGGCGGGCAGCAGCAGCGGGTGGCGATCGCGCGTGCGCTTTCGATGGATCCAATCGCGATGCTGTTCGACGAGCCCACTTCCGCGCTCGATCCGGAAATGATCAACGAAGTACTCGACGTGATGGTCGAACTGGCGCAGGAGGGCATGACGATGATGTGTGTCACGCACGAAATGGGCTTTGCGAAGAAGGTCGCCCATCGCGTTATCTTCATGGATCGTGGCCTGATCGTGGAAGACGATCGCAAGGAAGATTTCTTCGCGAATCCGAAGTCGGATCGCGCGAAAGATTTTCTTGCGAAGATTTTGCACTGAAGGGCTACGGTCACGTCGTTGGCGAGTCAACGGGAGTGCAATGAAAATTCATCAGTTACGTGCGCTTGTCGCCATTGCCGACGCAGGCAGCGTCCGCGGCGCGGCGCGGCTGCTCAATTCCTCGCCCGCGGCGGTCACGCAAAACCTTCAGTATCTGGAGGAGACCGTCCGAATGCAGCTCGTGGCGCGCACTTCGTCAGGCGTGACACTCACGGAATGCGGACAAACGCTGCTGGTCCATGCGCGCCTCGTCGTCGCGCAAATAACACATGCGCATCAGGCCGTTGATGCGATGCGCGGCGATCCGCACGGGCGCCTCTCCGTTGCCGTGTCGGCGTGGGTCACGATGACGTTTCTCCCGGAGGCTGTCGCACGCTTTCGCGCAAGGATGCCGGACATCCAACTGGAGATCTTCGAAGGTCTGCCTGCGATTGCCAACCCGCGTTTGCGCGACGGCAGCCTGGACATCTATGTGGGCAGGCAGACGCCGGGCGCGACAGGCTCCGAGTTCGCTTACCGGCCGCTGTTTTCTACGGGCCGGGCGATCGTCGCGCGGCAAGGTCATCCGCGTGCGGACAGCCGGTCGCTGACGAACCTGCTCGATCTCGACTGGCTCGTCGCGCTGGATCCTGAAACGGAAGGGCAGACGCCGTACACGATGTTCGCGCAGTACGGGTTGACCGTGCCGCGCAGCATTCACTTTCTTCACTCACTGACCGTCGCCGTTTCGCTGCTCAAGCGCATGGACATGGTCAGCATCTTTCCATGGCCGCTCGTCGAGCTATGCGCGGCGAGCGAAGGGCTCTGCGCGATCCCCGTGCGAGAACAACTCGACGAGTCGACGGTCGGCATCATTACGCGTGCCGGGCAGCCTCCCGACGCGGTGTCGAGTTGTTTTATAGACTGCCTGATCGGTACGATCCGCGACGAATCATGGGCGCGAACGCCGGAGATTATCCGGGCGTTGCGTTCCGTGGAAATACTGATCTAAGGTTATACCCGACGTGTCTTCTGCCAAGGACAGCGCTACTAGCGAGAACCGCGATCGAAGAGGACTGACTTATCAGATCCTTTGCGCGAGGGCATGCCGCCCGCGCTGAGCATGAGCGGCACCGCGGCGACTGGCCAGCTTGCCGTGTCGCGGGTTACGCTTTCGCGGCTTTGGGTTGAGCACGTGGAGATCACGCCGGAAATGGCGCGTTGCATCGAGCAGGGGCTCGGTGCGAAGCGTGGAGGGCGGGCTGACCCGCGGTTGGGGATGCAGCTTGACTACGGTCTGTGGCGAGGCTCGCAAGCACGCACCAAAGGCAATTGCGTAACGCGTTTTCAACGCATTTGCCCCAAAGCGAGAACCCATGCTCATGCATGACCCACCAGCCGATACCCCCTTTGCATCAACCACTTGCCCAAGATGTAAGAACGTTGTCCACAGGCTTGCCAACATTTTGGGTGGACAAGTTTTGCCATCGGTGCAGACGTGCAAACTCACACCAACACCAAACGCAACCACCGCTCAGATGCATTAACTCAACTCGCCTCAAGTCTTCAACGGCGACGCAGCCACTGCTTCCCGCGATTGCACCTGCAAAACCGCATCGCGCTTATCGAGCAGATGCTGCCGAAGAATCGCACTCAGCTTCTTGCCGTCCCGCGCCTCGAGCGCCTTCAACATCTCGTCGTGGTCATGAATCGCGCTATCCCACTTGGGGATCTGGAAATTCGACCGAAACCTGAGCGCCTGCAGGCGACGGTTCACCGCGACATAAGTCTGCCGCAGTGCTGAATTCCTGGCCGCCTCGTTGATCTTGTCGTGAATCGCCTGATTGCGGCTGTAGTACCCGGCCAGATCGTTCTGCGTACGGCACGCGAGCATCGCGTAGTGCAGCGCCTTGATCTCGGCGAGTTCAGCCGCCGTCATCCGCTCGGCTGCCAGCTCGCCGGAAAAAGCTTCGAGACCGCTCATCAACTCGAAGGTCTCGCGCAGTTCAGCCTCCGACATTTTCGACACCGACGCGCCGCGATTCGGCGATATCTCGATCAGCCCTTCCGCGGCCAACACCTTCAGCGCCTCGCGCAGCGGCGTGCGCGAAATGCCGAGCGTTTCGCACAGTTCGCGCTCGTTCAGTTTCTTGCCCGGCTCGAGCGCGCCTTCGACGATGAAGCGCCGAATGTGCTCCACCACGGTGTCATGCAAGCGTTGCCGCTCGACCTTCGGCATCAGCGGGGAAGTGGCGCCGCTTGCCTCGAAATCCGAATTTTGCATACAAAGCCCTCAACATCTCATTAGCTCGGATTTTATAGGAAGCTGAAAGATTAGTTAATAGCGCGGGTAAACACCGGTGTTTACAGGCGATTTTCATCTTGGGGGAGTCGCGGTTTGCCTGATATAGTTTTTTGAATGCAAAATTCAATCGGAGAAGCCCAATGCTCAAGCTAGACTTTCACCCCGCTGGCCGTCACTTTTTGCAGATTCCGGGTCCGAGCCCGGTGCCCGACCGTATCCTCCGGGCGATGAGCTACCCGACCATCGACCACCGCGGTCCGGAGTTCGGCGAACTTGGTCTGACGGTGCTCGACGGCATCAAGAAAATCTTCAAGACGCAGCAACCCGTGGTGATTTACCCAGCCTCGGGCACGGGCGCCTGGGAAGCGGCGCTGTCGAACACATTGAGCCCCGGCGACCACGTGCTGATGTTCGAAACCGGCCACTTCGCCACGCTGTGGAAAAAGATGGCGGAAAGCCTCGGGCTGAAGCCGGAGTTCCTCGGCCTGCCGGGCATTGAAGGCTGGCGTCGCGGCGTGCAGCCGCAAATGATCGAGGAGCGTCTGCGTGCCGACACGCAACACGCGATCAAGGCGGTGTGCGTAGTACACAACGAAACCTCCACGGGCGTGACCTCCGATATCGCCGCCGTGCGCCGCGCGATCGACGCGGCGGGTCATCCGGCTTTGCTGCTGGTCGACACGATCTCCGGCCTTGCGTGTGCGGACTACCGTCATGACGAATGGGGCGTCGACGTCACCGTCTCCGGCTCGCAAAAGGGTTTGATGCTGCCGCCGGGCATCAGCTTCAACGCGATCTCACCGAAAGCCATGGCCGCCAGCAAGCAGGCCAAACTGCCGCGCAGCTTCTGGGACTGGACTGACATCGTCGAGATGAACAAGACCGGTTACTGGCCGTACACGCCGAACACGAACCTGCTTTACGGACTCAATGAAGCGCTCGAGATGATTCTTGGCGAAGGGCTCGACAACGTGTTCGCCCGTCACGAACGTCTCGCCGAAGCGACCCGTCGCGCGGTGCGTGCGTGGGGCCTGGAAATTCAGTGTGCGGATCCGTCGGTGTACAGCCCGGTGCTTACGGGCGTGATGATGCCCGACGGCATCGACGCCGATGCGGTGCGCAAGCTCATCTACGAACGCTTCGACATGTCGCTCGGCACGGGCCTCGGCAAGATGAAAGGGCGCATGTTCCGCATCGGCCATCTCGGCGACTGCAACGACCTGATGCTGCTGGCCACGCTGGCCGGCTGCGAAATGGGTCTGCGGCTCGCGGGCGTGCCGCTCAAGGAAAGTGGCTTGCCTGCCGCTATGGAATGGTTGAGCCAGCCGACGAAGGCATCCGGCCTGAAAGCCGCAGCCTGAGTACGCCCCGAAGGAAGTCCCTTCGGGGCATCGAGCGAAGCGCAACCAGCGACTCGCGGAAAAGGGAAGGCGGTGAGCATTTCCCTCATGAAGCCGCGCACAGACGCGGCCCCGAACTAATGCGATGGTCCCGCGCGGCGCAAGCCGCCGCAGGGCGACGACGCAGCGCGCCCTATCAGGCCCGCCGTCGACACATGCAATGGAGAGAGACGATGAAGCGGTTTCGTGTGACCAGTGCGACCAGTATCGTTCTAGTGATGCTATGCATCATGTACTTCATCACCTACCTCGACCGCGTCAACGTCAGCACCGCGGCTGCGGGTTTCGGCAAGGAATTCCATCTCTCGCATACGGAAGTCGGCCTGGTGTTCTCAGCCTTCGCGTATCCGTATCTGATCTTTCAGATCATCGGCGGATGGGTCAGTGATCGCTTCGGCGCAAAACGCACGCTGATTTTTTGCGGCGTCATCTGGG
Source organism: Paraburkholderia aromaticivorans (assembly GCF_012689525.1). Classification (NCBI taxonomy): domain Bacteria; kingdom Pseudomonadati; phylum Pseudomonadota; class Betaproteobacteria; order Burkholderiales; family Burkholderiaceae; genus Paraburkholderia; species Paraburkholderia aromaticivorans. The sequence goes on along the minus strand of NZ_CP051515.1, from coordinate 3,584,104 downwards.
GCGTCGCGACCTTGCTGACGGGTTTTGCCGGCGGCCTGGTTTCGCTGCTGGCGGCGCGCGTGCTGCTCGGCTTCGGCGAGGGCGCGACGTTTCCCGCCGCCACGTCCGCGATGGCGCGTTGGGTCGCCAAGGAAAAACGCGGCTTCGCGCAGGGCATCACACATGCGGCGTCGCGGATCGGCAATGCGGTGGCGCCCGGCCTGATCGTGCTCGTCATGGCGACCTGGGGCTGGCGAGAATCGTTCTATATCTGCGGCGTGTTCAGCTTGTTGTGGGTCGGTGTATGGACCATCACGTTTACCGAACATCCGAAAGACCACCCGCGTATCACGAACGACGAACTCTCCGTGCTGCCCGCGCCGAAGCCGAAAGCCGCCGGCGTGCCGTGGGGCAAACTGTTTCGCCGCATGTGGCCGGTCACGATCGTATACTTCTGCTACGGCTGGACGCTGTGGCTGTTCCTGAGCTGGATTCCGCAATACTTTCTGCACAGCTATCACCTGCAACTTCAGAAGTCGGCGATCTTCGCTTCGGTGGTGTTCTTCGCCGGCGTGATCGGCGACACGCTCGGCGGCATCGTGACCGACTGGATCTTCGCTCGCACCGGCAGTCTGAAGCGCGCACGTAGCTGGATGGTGTCGGTCTGCATGTTCTTCTGCCTGCTTTCGCTGATTCCGTTGATGTTCACGCACAGCCTGTATCTGTCGATGGCGTGTCTTGCGTCCGGCTTCTTCTTTGCTGAAATGACGATCGGTCCGATGTGGGCGATTCCGATGGACATCGCGCCGGAATACTCGGGCACGGCGAGCGGCATGATGAACACCGGCTCGGCTCTGGCCGCGATCATCTCGCCGGTGGTCGGCGGTTTCCTGATCGACTACTTCGGTAGCTGGGAATTGCCGTTCGTCGGCAGCATGCTGTTGATGGCGATCGGCGTGGTGCTCGCATTCCGCATGCAGCCGGAAAGCAAATTTGCGCTCAATGCGGCTGACAAGGCGCACGTTCCCACCGGCATGGGCGTTTGAGCGCACTGCACCGTTCCATCTCTCTCCGCCTTACGACACGACATCATGACGACAGCACTCAGCCGGCTTCTTGCCCACGCACGCCGCGATCACGCCACGCTCGACACGTTGCCGCCGGAGCAAACACCCGCCGACGCCGCCGCGGCCTACGCGATCCAGCACGAGATCCTGGACGCATGCGGCGCGCGGATTGCCGGTTGGAAAATCGGCGCGAAGTCCGAGAGCGGTCCGATCCAGGGCGCGCCGTTACCCGACCTCGACCTGCATGCCGACCGCGCGCGTTTGCAGCGCGAAGTCTTCGCGCCGTTGGGCCTCGAACTGGAAATAGCGTTTCGCTTCGGGCGGCGCTTCGATGCTTCCACCACGCCGTATAGCGAGGCCGAAGTGCTGGCGAGTATCGGCTCCATCGGCGCGACCATCGAAATCGTGGCGAGCCGCTACGCCGAATGGCCCGCTATCGACAAACTCGCTCAACTCGCGGATTTGCAGAATCACGGCGCGCTGATCGTGGGCGAGTTCATGCCGTATCGCGAGGACTTTCCGTTCGTGGCGCCTTCGCTGCATTTCAGTTTCGATGGACACGATGTGGTTAAAACCACGCCCGCCAATCCGGCCGGCGATCCGCGGCGGCTGCTGACGTGGCTCGTCAATCACGCCACGTCGCGCGGCATTGCCGTGACGCCCGAGATGGTCGTCACGGCCGGTTCATATACCGGCATGTTCTTTCCGCAGACGGCGGGCACGGCGAGCGGCCGCATTGAAGGACTCGCGCCGGTCAGCCTCACGCTGGTCTAACCGGTTCCCCTGTTATTGCCATAGGCCGACGATATGACGAACCCCACTTCCGCTTTACTCGTCAAGCCGATCCACCTCGTTCCGTCCGCTGCGCGCCTGACGAGTCCGCTCGCGCAGCATCTGCGCAAATCATTGCGCGGCGACGTGTTGTTCGACGCGGCGAGTCGCGGCCGTTATGCGACCGACGCGTCGATCTATCAGATCACGCCCATCGGCGTGGTGGTGCCGCGCGACCAGGACGATCTGCGCATCGCATTGGAAATCGCGCGCAGCGAAAAAGTGCCACTCCTCGCGCGCGGCGCGGGCACGAGCCAATGCGGCCAGACAGTCGGCGAAGCGCTGGTGATCGACACGAGCAAGTGGTTGAACAACATCGTCGCCTTCGATGCCGAAGCGCGTACGGTGACGGTCGAACCAGGCGTCGTGCTGGACCATCTGAACGCATGGCTCAAGCCACACGGTCTATGGTTTCCGGTGGATGTCTCGACGGCCGCGCAATGCACGATCGGCGGCATGGCCGGCAATAATTCGTGCGGCTCGCGCTCGATCGAATACGGCAACATGGTGCACAACGTCGACGCGATCGACGCGATTCTCGCCGACGGCAGCGAAGCGCATTTCGCCTCGTTGCGCGAGGCCCCGCAAGGCGCCCGCTTGCAGCAGATACTCGCGGGCGTGAAGCAGATTGCCGAACGCGAGCGCGACGAAATCGTGGCGCGCGTGCCGAAGGTCTTGCGCCGCGTGGCGGGCTACAACATCGACGTGTTCGATTGCCAGAATCCGCGCGCTTATACCGACGACGGCGTCGCGAATCTCGCACATCTGCTGGTCGGCTCGGAGGGAACGCTCGCGTTCAGCCGGCAATTGACGCTCAGGCTCGTGCCGCTGCCCGCGCATAAAATGCTCGGCGTGGTCAACTTCCCGACCTTCTGGCAGTCGATGGACCTCACGCAGCACATCGTCAAGCTGAAGCCGGTGGCAGTGGAGCTGGTGGATCGCACGATGATCGATCTGGCGATGAGCAATCCGGCGTTTCGTCCGGTGATCGGCAAGGCGCTGGTCGGCGAGCCGCAAGCTATTTTGCTGGTGGAATTCGCGGGCGAGGACCGCGAAGCGCAACTCGCGTCGCTCAAGCAGCTCACGGAATTGATGGCCGATCTCGGCTTGCCCGATTCGGTCGTCGAGATGGCGGACGCGAACGAACAGAAAGCGCTGTGGGAAGTGCGCAAGGCCGGGCTCAATATCATGATGAGTATGAAGGGCGACGGCAAGCCGGTGTCCTTCATCGAAGATTGCGCGGTGCCGCTCGAACATCTGGCCGAATACACGAGCCGCCTGACCGAAGTGTTCCATCGGCACGGCACGGAAGGCACTTGGTATGCGCATGCAAGCGTCGGCACGCTGCACGTGCGGCCGATTCTCGACATGCGCCGCGACGGCGCGCAGAAGATGCGCGCGATCGCCGATGAAGCGGCGGCACTCGTGCGCGAATACAAGGGCGCCTATTCGGGCGAACACGGCGACGGACTATGCCGCGGCGAATGGGTCGCGTGGCAATACGGGCCGCGCCTGAACCAGGCGTTCAGCGAGATCAAGACGCTGTTCGATCCGGATAACCGCTTCAATCCCGACAAGATCGTGCGTCCGCCGAAGATGGACGACGCGCGCAATTTCCGCTTCGCGCCAGGTTACAAGGAACATCGCATCGACACGGCGCTCGACTGGTCGGCATGGAATGTCGAACGCGATCCGCTGACCGGACACGACACCTTGCCAGGCAGCGGCAACGATCTGTCAGGCGGTCTCGCGAAGGCCGTCGAGATGTGCAATAACAACGGCCACTGCCGCAAGTTCGACGCGGGCACCATGTGCCCGAGCTATCGCGTGACGAAGGACGAACAGCACGTCACTCGCGGACGCGCGAATACGTTGCGCCTCGCGATCTCCGGTCAACTTGGCGAAGCGGGCCTGGCGAGCGACGAGGTCAAGGAGACGCTCGATCTGTGCGTGTCGTGCAAGGGTTGCAAGCGTGATTGCCCGACGGGCGTCGATATGGCGAAGTTCAAGATCGAGGCGCGGGCGGCGCGTGTCAAGCGTCACGGGCTGCGTCTGCGTGACAAGCTGGTGGCCTTCATGCCACGTTACGCATCGACGGCGAGCCGCATGCCGGGCTTGATGGCGCTGGCCGACAACGTGCCGGTGCTGTCGGCGTGGTTCAAGCGGTCCGTGGGCTTCGCGCCCGAGCGAAGCTTGCCGCGCTTCAAGAAGTCGTTTTTGGCTGATGCGGTGTCATCGCGCAAAGCAGCCCAAGGTGCCGCGCTGAAAGAAGTGCTGCTGTTCGTCGACACGTTCAACAACAACATGGAGCCGGAGAACGCGCGCGCTGCGCAGCAAGTGCTGGAGGCTGCGGGCTACACGGTGCACTTCAACACGCGCCAGGGCGAGCGGCCCGTGTGCTGCGGCCGCACGTTCCTCGCCGCGGGTCTCGTCGATGAAGCGAAGCAGGAAGCGCGGCGCTTGCTCGATCTGTTCAAGCCGTTCGTGGAGCGCGGCGTGCCGATCGTCGGGCTGGAGCCGTCGTGCTTGCTGTCGTTACGCGACGAGTTCCTGCACTACGGCTTCGGCGACGAAGCGCAGCGGCTCTCGAAGCAGGCATTTCTATTCGAAGAGTTTCTGGTGCGCGAGGAGAAGGCCGGACGATTGCAGCTTGCACTGAAGCCTTTGGCGAAGCAGCAGGCGCTGGTGCATGGCCATTGCCATCAAAAAGCCTTCGACGCCTTCACGCCCGTGCAAACCGTGTTGAAGTGGATTCCTGAATTGACGGTATCGACGGTGGAATCGTCATGCTGCGGGATGGCGGGAAGTTTCGGTTACGAGGCCGAACACTACGCGACGTCACAGGCGATGGCGGAACTCTCGCTGCTGCCGGCGGTGCGCAAGATGGACGGCGACACGCTCATGGTCGCGGACGGCACGAGTTGCCGGCATCAGATCCATGACGGCGCGGGCGTCGACGCGATCCACGTCGCGCGTGTGCTGGCGATGGCGTTGCAGTAAGCGCAGCATCGTAGAGCGCGCCGGCCCGCGCTCAGGCGGCGACAGCCTGCCGATACGCGGTCGCCGCCACGCCGACGCTCTCGCGGAAACGGTGGCTGAAATGGCTGGCGTTCGCGTAGCCGCATTGTTCGGCGACCTGCGCGAGCGGCAGCGCCGTAGTGCGCAACAGCGTGCGCGCGCGTTCGAGCCGCTGCTGCGCGATCCACGCCGCGGGTGGCAGTCCGAACGAGGTGCGGAACATGCGCGCAAGATGGAATTCCGACAACGCCGCTACACCGGCCAGTTCGCCGAGCGTGAGCGTCTGCGAGAGATGGCTTTCGATATAGTCGTGCAGCCGCCGGCGAGTCGCGACCGACAAACCGCCTTTGAGCGACAAATCCGTGCGGCGCACGCCTTGCGCGCGCAACAGCAGACTCAGGACCTGATGCGCGGTCTCGTTGGTGCGCAGCAAGCCGTCCGGATCCTGCCAGTCTTCGTTCGCCAGCGATTGACACAACGTGGCGATGCGGGCGTCTTCGAAATACGTGCGATCGGCGAGCGTCAGTTCGCGCGGCTCGAGGTCGAGTTCCTGAACCGCGCGCTGCGTGAAGTGTTCCGGAAGGAAGTACAGGTGCATGAAATGCATGTGCCCGCGCACCCACCAGCGTGATTCGTGCTCGCCCGGCAGCGCGCAGAGCCGCGACGGCGCGCCATAATGCCCCGGCATTTTCTGACGCTCCGTACGATAGCCGCCGTCCAGATAGCACGACAGCGTGTGATGGCCGGGGCGCTCGTAAACGGTCTCGGCTTCTTCCGTGTCGCGTGTCCAGACGGCAATGGCCAGCCGGTCGCCAAGCCACGCGAAGCGGTCCAGATTCGCATTGGCGCTGCTCAGCGTGTGACACACCGACTGAAGGCCGAACGGCGTTTCAGTGGCGTGGGTCACGGGGGCGGGCGGTCTGGTGTTCACGAAGCGGGCAAAATACCTGTCATGACTGAATGAGTCAGTATACGGCGCCACGCGCGCGGCGGCTCGACACCCCGAAAAAGTGCGCAATCCTGGACAAGTGCGGCTGGCCAGGCTGCGGCATAGTGGGCTTCCGCATTCGCTGCCGCAGGCTTCGCCATGAATCTCTCGCTTTATGCTGTCACCGTTCTGATTTGGGGCACCACGTGGATCGCGATCAAATGGCAACTTGGAGCGGTGCCGCCACCGGTATCCATTGCCTGGCGTTTCTGGATTGCGGCGCTGGTGCTGTTCGCGTTGCTGCGCATCATGCGCCGGCCGATCTGGCCGCCGCGCGCCGCATGGCGGTTCCTGATCGCGCAAGGATTGGCGCTCTTCTGTCTGAACTTTCTGTGCTTCTACTACGCTGAGCAGGTGGTGCCGAGCGGCCTGGTGGCGGTGGTGTTTTCCACCGCGCCGCTGCTGAACTCGATCAACGGCCGCCTGTTCATGGGCCGGCCGTTGCAGCCCACGGCGATTGCCGGGGCGGCATTGGGACTCGTCGGCATCGTATGTCTGTTCGTTCAGCAGATGACGGGGCATCTCGGCGATCACGCCGCGTGGTTCGGTCTCGGCATCGCGTTTCTCGGGACCCTGTGCTTTTCGGCCGGCAATCTGTTGTCGAGCCGCATGCAATCGATGGGCTTGCACCCGTTCGCTACGAATAGCTGGGCGATGCTGATCGGCGCCAGCGTCTTGACGGTGGGCAGCATATTGGCCGGCTTTTCGTTCGCCGTCGAGCCGTCCGCGCGCTATCTCGGCGCGCTCGCCTATCTCGCGATTTTCGGCTCGGTGATTGGCTTCACGGCTTACCTGATGCTGGTCGGGCGCATCGGACCGGAACGCGCCGCTTACAGCACGGTCTTGTTTCCGATCGTGGCGCTGGCGGTGTCGACGGTATTCGAAGGCTATCAGTGGTCCGCGCTGGCCGTGGTCGGCCTGTTGCTGGTGGTGGCCGGCAATCTGGTGGCGTTCGATCTCACGCGGCGTATTTTTGTCCGGCGGGTGCGGAGTTCATGACGGACGTTCTTTCGGCGAGGCGGCGCGCTAATTCGCCGCCGCGCCGAACGCGCCGAAGTGACATCGTTTGGCGACGCGTCGATTGATCAAAGGTGATGATTCAGATCGGCACGGCCGCACCTATGGGCGTTTGAGGTGAGTATTATCGGGAGTTGAGAAAGCGGTTGTGGAATGCACGGGTGAGCCGGCAGACGGGGCAGCCGGCGATCGTGTCGCCTGCTGTCGCCGCGGCGGAAGCGGCGGCCGTGCAGGCTGCAACGGCACATCACGCGTGAAATCGACAAGCTAGTCAAGCTGCGCGAGTACGGCGTCGTGAGTCGAATCGAGCACCGGCCACGGCGGCGAATCGGCTCGCGGCGGCGGCGCCGTTCTCACCATGCCAGGCGCGCTTTCGAATACCTCGACGAGCCAGTCGACGAAAGCGCGCACACGCGGCGAGATCTGGCGGCTCTTCACATACGTCACTGAAACGGGCACCGGCGCGGGTCTGCACTTCGGCAACACGTCGACCAACTGTCCCGACGCAAAATACGGCGCGGCGACGGCGCGTCCGAGCTGAATCAAGCCGAGGCCTTCGAGTCCGCAAGCGAGGTAAGTGTGTTCGTCGTTCACCTGGATGAAGCTGTCCACTTTCACCTTGCTGGAGCGCGCCGCGACGCTGAAGTCGAAGTCCATACGGCGGCCGGTTTGCGTCGACAGCCAGTGCACGGCGACGTGATCCGAGAGATCGTCGAGATGGCGCGGCTCGCCGAATCGCGCGAGATACGCAGGGCTCGCGCAGGTCACGCGTTCGATCAAACCGAGGCGGCGCGCGAGCAGGCGTGAGTCCGGCAACTCGCCCAGCTCGATGCTGCAATCCACGCTCTCACCAACCCGATCGAGCGAGCGATGCTGCACGCCGAGCGCCAGTTCCACATGCGGATGCTGCGCATGAAACGTAGCCAATGCCGGCACCACGATCGACGCCGCGATCATGCCCGGCATGGCCACGCGCAGGCGGCCGCGCAAATTTTCCGGCCGGTTGAAAAGGCCCGATTCGACTTCTTCGATTGCCGCGAGTATCTGTGCGCAGCGTTCGTAATAGGCGGCGCCTTCGGCGGTCAGCGTGACCTTGCGCGTCGTGCGCACCAGCAGTTGCACGCCGAGCAGCGACTCGAGCGCCTGCACGGTCGTGGTCGCGGTGGCGCGCGGCACTTCGAGCGATTCCGCAGCGCGCGTGAAACTGCTCGTATCGACGATGCGTACGAAAATCCGCATGGCCTGCACGCGATCTATCACGATGCTTCTCCGGTTGAGCGCGACTGCTGGCGTATCAATCCCGCCGCGAGCAGCGGCGCGATCGCAAAGATCGCGAACAGCCACAGCGTGGTCTGTTGCGCGCCCGGCAGCGCGGCGAGCGTGGTGAGACCCGCGCCGTTCGCGACGAGGCCGGCGAGTGCCGAGCCGAGCGCCATCGCGAAGAGTTGAATGGTGGTGATCGAGAGCGATGCGAGGTTCTCCTCGCCGGATTGCGCGGCGGTGAATACGCGCGTCAGCAGATGCGGCCAGCCGATCCCGACACCCAGTCCGACGCTGACGAGCGCCGCGCACAGCGTCAGCGTTCCGCTTGCGCTATCGAACAAGCCGGCTTGCGGCATTAGCCACGCAAGCGCGGCGAGACCGAGCGCTTCGACGATCGGTCCCGCGCGGCTCAAGCGTTGCGCGGCGACGGCGGAGCGTCCGGCGCTGAACATGGAACCGACCGACCAGCCGGCCGCGATCAAGGCGGTCAGATAACCGGCCGCGAGCGGCGAGCGGCCATGAATCGTCTGCAAGAAATACGGCAGGTAGATTTCACTGGTCACGCCGATGCCGAGCAGGCTCATGCACGCATAAATGCTGCCGATGCGCGTGCGAATCGAATACGAGCCGCTCGGCAACAAGCGCGTACGCGTTCTGTCGCGTTCGAGTCTCGCGAGCAGCCAGACGAAGCCGAGGCCGGCCGCGACGCCGATGGCGTTCCACACCATGTTCTCGCTCAAGGCGGCAAGCGAAATCACCAGAACAGATGCGCTGAGCAGCACGACCTTGAGCAACGGAACGGGCGCCGCCGCGCCGGTCGCGTGTTTGCCGTCCACCTCGCGATGCACGATCACGGCGAGCAGCAGGATGGCCGGCAGCAGGACCCAGAACGCGAGCCGCCAGTCGCCCAGTTCCGCGAAGATGCCGCCGAGCGCGGGCCCGCACAACGTGGCGACGCCCCACATGCCCGACACCAGTCCCATCGCGCGAGGCCACAGGCGCTCTTCGAACACGACGCGAATCAGCGCATAGCTGAGTGCGAGCAGAATGCCGCCGCCGAGACCTTGGAGCGTGCGCCCGGCCAGCATCCACGGCATGGAGGGCGCGCTCGCGCAGACCACCGTGCCCAACGCGAATACGGCGAGCGCGCTGAAGTAAGCGCCGCGCGCGCCGAGCACCGCAAGCAGACGTACCGACAACACCGAACCCAGAATCGACGCCACCACGAATAGCGTGGTGTTCCACGCATACAGTTCGAGTCCGCCGATGTCGTGCACGACCGAGGGCAGGATCGTCGTCGCGACATAGACGTTGGTGGCGTGCAGCGCGACACCGCCGGCCAGTCCCAACGCCCGCCAGCCGTTGCTGCCACTGAGAAGATCGCTCCATGCGGGCGCATTCGATTGCAGATTTTTCATGTCGTGGACAGCCGTGCGAGGCTGGCTTATTATGCAAGTGTTGGCTTGGATAATAATGGCACTCGATGAGATATGCAAATGAAAGCTTGGAAAATTCACCGGGCGTCGCGTCGATCGCGACGACAGCTGTGCCGGTGGATCGCATCCTGAATCTGTTGAAAGTGCAGGGGCCGTTGTCGACCGCGTCGATCGCGGGCGAACTCGATATCACTGTCGAGGCGGCGCGCCAGCAAATCCAGAAGTTGCTGAGCGGCGGGTTGATAGCAGGGCGTCAGGCTTCGCAAACGGGGCCGGGGCGGCCCAGTCAAAGTTGGGCTTTGACGGACGCGGGCAACGCGCGCTTTCCCGACACGCATCCGCAATTGACGGTGCAATTGCTCGGTTCGATTCGTAAGCTATTCGGTGAAGCGGGCCTCGACAAGTTGATCGACCAGCGCGCCATTGGAACGCGCGCGAATTATCTGGCAGCGCTCAAGCCGGTCAAAGGCCTCAAGGCGCGGCTCGCGAAGCTGGCGGAAATTCGCAGCGCCGAGGGCTACATGGCGGAGTTGCAAAAAGACGGACGCGACTGGCTGCTGCTCGAAAACCATTGCCCGATTTGTGCGGCGGCGCGAACCTGCCAGGGATTTTGCCGCACGGAGTTGCAACTCTTTGCGGAGATCGTGGGCGAAGACGGTTCGATTGAGCGCGAGGAGCATGTGCTGGCCGGCGCGCGGCGGTGCGCTTATCGCATCCGCGCGTGAAGGGCAAATAGCACCGTATCGTGCGTGAGCTTATGCGCTTCGAATCGTTTTGGTAATTAAATATTTAACGCGAATTTTTTATAAATATATTTCCGATTTTTCTATGCGAGGATAAAGCGCCAACTTTCACGCATGCGCGATTGGCCATCGAACCGCATGCGCGCGAATGTACGGCGGAAATGCCGACCGTACGCGCTTCGCACCTCGCAAGGAAATACCGTCGTGACATTGTTCTCTCGCCTGGGCGTGGCAGTTGTTATCTTCAACAGCCTTATTCCGTTGAATACGTCAGCGCAATCGCAACTCAATTACACCACCTCATGGATCGGCAATAGCTTTGGTTTCGGCGACGGCAAATGGATGCAGCAGGATATTCAGGCCATCAGCGTCGGCGCCGACGGCACCGTGTACACCAACGCGCCCTGGGACGAAAGCGGCAGCGAAATCGCCGCCTATCGCGCGGGCGACAAGATTGCCGTAGCCGGCTCGACGCATGGCTGGGGCGCGGCCGGTGGCGACGCGGTCGCGGTGAATCACACCTACCTCTACGCGGCGATGTCGATCGGCAACGAGAGCAACGCTCTGGTCGGCGCGGACTTTCCCGCAGCCAACCTGACCTGGTACGGCATCACGCGCCGCACGCTCGCCAATCTGGCGACCGGCGCGCCGTTCAGCGGTGGCATCGGCAATAGCGCCAATGCGACGAAGAACAGCTTTCTGCCGCTCGAGACGGTAGGGACCGGTAACGACGCGAGCATTCGTGGCATGGCCGCCACCGACAGCGAACTGTATGTGGCCGATACCTACGCGAACCGGATCGTCGTGTTCGACGCGAATTCGATGCAGCGTTTGCGCTCGTGGAACGTGACGTCGCCGGGACGCATTGCGGTGGATACCGATTCGACACTGTGGGTGATGAGCGGCGTCTCGTCTGGAAGCCTAACTATTCAACACTACGCCGCAAATGGCACCACGCTCGCCGGCACATTGACACTGCCCGTGGGTGCTGTGCCGGCCGACATTGCGGTCACGCCGGCGGGGCAAATCCTCGTCGCCGACAATGGACCGTCGCAACAGATTCTCGTCTTTAACAAAGACGGCAGCGGTCAACCGCAAACCGCCGCGCCGATCGGCACGCGCAACGGCATCTTTCACGCGGTCAAAGGCGTGCCGGGCAATTGGCGCTTCAACGGCATGACGGGGATCGGCGTCGATCCCGCGGGCAATCTGTATGTCGCGCAGAACGGCGAAGGGCCGCGACCGGTCGGATCGGTATCGGTCGGACAAGGCGCGGTGCTCGAAAGCTACGTGTACAGTTCGCATGCCTTCAATTGGCGGCTGTACGGTCTGACGTTCGTCGATAGCGCCGCGTTCGATCCCGCCACGCCCAATTCCGTCTACACCGGCTCGAAGCGCTTCACGCTCGATTACAACCAGCCCGTCGGCCACGAATGGTCGTATGCGGGTTTCACGCTCGACCGTTTCGACTATCCGGACGACCCCGCGTTTCATCAGCCGCGCGGTGTGCGCGGCGAGCCGATGGTGCGTCGAATCAACGGCCAGCGGTTTCTCTACACGCTGGATCCAGGCGCGCATTATCTGAACGTCTATCGCTTCGACGCCGCGCACGGTGAAATGGCGATTCCGTCCGGCCTGCTCGCGCAAAATCCGCTGCCGGGCACATGGCCCGCGGCGCAGCCCACGTATGGCGAATGGCTGTGGCGCGACAGCAATGGCAACGGCAGCGTCGACGCCAGCGAGATCAGCAGCAATCCTTCGACCGGCAGCACCGTCGGCAACGGCTTCTGGTGGGTCGACACGCCGGGCAATGTCTGGCTCGCCACGCCGTTGAGCGGCATCCGCGAAATGCCGTTGCAGGGTCTCGATTCCGCCGGCAATCCGATCTACACGTACGCCAGCTCGAAGATGTTCACGATGCCGCAACCGTTCACGCGGATTGCGCGGATCGTCTACATCGCGGCGACCGATACCCTGTACATCTCCGGCTTCACGAGCGCGATTCCCTGGGATGCGACGCATTGGAAAGAGGCGGGCCCAGTGCTCGCGCGTTATGACAACTGGAGCTCCAGTACGCCGACACAGCAGTACACGATCTCGCTGCCCTGGAACACACAAAGCAATCCGCAAACGACGACCGTGGGCGTCGCGGTGGCGGGCAATTACATTTTCGTAGCGGAGCTGTACACGCAGAAGGTGGATGTCTACGACGCGCGCACCGGTCAGGCGGTCGGCTATATGACGCCGGGCGCGAGCGTCGGCAACACGAGCGGCTGGGTAGACGTGTATCTTGGTATCAGCGCGGTGCAACGCGACAATGGCGAGTATGTCGTGCTACTCGAGGACGACGCCCGCGCGAAAATTCTGATGTATCGATGGACGCCTTGACGCCGGTCGCATGCGTGCTGATCACGAATGGACGGCAACGCACGATCGGTATATAACAACGTGAAAGGATGGCTTGTTCACCGCTGCATCAACAGGAGCGAAGTTTCATCATGACGCAAGACGTAACGCCTAAGCCACCCACGGGCGACCGGCCCGATCTGGAAAACCTCGACGCGGCGCTCAGTCACGTGGATCAGCAGGTTTCGTCGGGCAGCATTGCATCCGGCGCCGCCAAGGGCATTCTGTATAGCCTGATCGAAACGCTCGGCACGTTCGTCGGCGATCCCGATTTGCCCGAGCATGCACGTTCCGGATACGAAGGTCTGCTGGAAGCCGCTCGCGAGCTACGCGCGAAGCTGGATCACTAAAGGCGACAGCGCGTTGCCGGTGGGCGGCGCGATTTACATCGGCATGCATGCCGATGTCGAATGGCCGTTGCTCCAGTTTGGTGTGACGGCATCACGTGGTTGCGATTCGTCATCGTAATTGGCCGCTGCATTTCGGCGCCGCCGCTGTCTATGATAAAAAGGCGCACTGTCTCCAACATTGCGCCTTTTTTATGCTCTCTGCGTCTGCTATCGCGCTGCTGGCCGTCGGCATTGTCGTCGTGCTGATTACGCCCGGCCCCGCCAATACGCTGCTTGCTGCGGCCGGCTTGCGCCAAGGCGTGCGGCGCTCGCTGCCGCTGATCGCCGCCGAACTGGGCGGCTATCTGGTCTCGATCTCGGTGTGGGGGCATTTTCTCGTCCAGGCGGCGCATGCGCTGCCCTGGTTGCCCTCGCTGTTGCGCGTGGCGGCTGGCCTGTACATCGCCTATCTCGCCGTCGACATGTGGCGCGCCGCAGTCGCTTTGCCCGACTCGGCGCAGCGAGCGAGCGGCATGCGCACGTTGTTCGTGGCCACGCTGCTCAATCCGAAGGGTTTGCTGTTCGCCGGCACGATCTTCCCGGCTGTCGCTTTTGCGCACCTGCCGGCCTACGCCTTCTCGATGCTGATGTTCGCGTGCCTGCTGGTGCCGATCGCGCTCGCGTGGATCGCGTTCGGCGCGGCGCTCGGCAGCGGCAAGCTCACCTGGCTCAATCCGGTGAAGATGCAGCGCGGCGCTTCGATCGTGCTCGGCGTGTTTTCCTTGTCGCTCGCGTGGGCGGCGCTGCATTGAGTGCGACGCTGATGCGGCGTTCAGGCGGCCACGCTGTCGCCCAAGGTGTCATCGACGTTTAACGCGTCGAGCCATTCCGGCGGCGCGGACGTGATTTCCAGTTGCGGCGTGCCATGCCAATCCGCGCAGCGTTGCAACGCGCGCCGCAGATCGCCGGCAAGACGCGCGCTCAGACGCACGCCCGGTTCGATGTGCAGCGACTTCAGTTCGAACACGCCTTGAGTTCGATGCGCTTTCGCATCCACGCGGCCGACCAGACGGCCGCGGCTCAGCAACGGCAATACGAAGTAACCATATTTGCGCTTTGGCGCGGGCGTGTAGCATTCGATCGCGTAGTCGAAGTCGAACAGCGCCGCCGCGCGCTTGCGGTCCCACACCACCGGATCGAACGGCGACAACACCGTAGTGACCGTCGAGGTGAGTTTGCCGCTCGCGGCATCGTCGAGTATTGCGGCGAAGTCTTGATGCACGTACGCGTCCTGCTTCCACCCTTCCACGCGCACCGGAGTCAGCTCGCCCTGGTCGGCGAGCGCATGCAGTTCGTCGCGATACGGGCGACGCGGCATCCGGTAGTAATCGGCGACCCAATCGGCGCGCGCGACGCCGAGCGCACGGCACGTGCGGCGTAACACGGCGTCGGTCACGGTGTGCGCGGGCGGCAGATCGCGCGCGTCGTGCCAATGCGGCAGCACGCGTTCGGTCAGATCGTAGACGCGGTGAAAATTGCGCCGCTCGGCCACCATCAATTGCCCGATCGCGAACAGCACTTCCAGATGGCGTTTCTCCGGCTTCCAGTCCCACCAGCCGTTGCCCTTGCCCGCCTCGCGAGCAAAATCCGCGGAGCGCACCGGTCCAGTCGCACGAATGTGCGCGAGCAACTTCTCAATGTCCTTGCGATGCTTCTTGTGCCACTCGGCCGCGTATTTCCAGCCCATCCCGCTTGGATCGAGCATGCGATGGCGCAGCAGGCCGTAATCTTCGATCGGCACGAAACACGCTTCATGCGACCAGTATTCGAATAGCTTGCCTTCGGCGAGATGTTCGTCGAGCCATTGCTGGGGATAAGTGCCGAGCCGGCTGAACAACACGAGATAGGGACTGCGCGCGACGACGTGGATCGTGTCGATCTGCAATTGCGCCATGCGGCGGATCGCGTCGAGCACGTCGGCCTTGACGGCCTTGCGGCGCGGCGGCGTCAGCAAACCTTGCGCAGCCAGATGGAGGGTGCGGGCAGCGGAAAGCGAAAGAGTCTTCACGCGGGCGTCGATCAATGAGTGACTGCGAAGGGGGCGAGCACGAGGCCCGGCCTGGATCAGCAGCCGCTACTGTAGCGTGAAGCGCCCGAACTTGCTTTTACCAGCCGCGCCCGTGATGCCGATCCCAGCCACGATGACGGCCATGATCGTGATGCCAGTGACGGTCGCCGCGATAGTAGTCGTCCCGGTAGCCGTAACCGTAGCCGTAGGCCGGTTGGGGCACGTACACGACCGGCGGCGGCGCATAGACCGGCGGTGCCGCATACACCGGCCCCGGCGTATTGACGAACACGCCGACGTCCACCCGCGCCGAGGCGGCAGTCGATGCGCAGGCGGCGGCAAGGCTGAAGGCGGCGAAAACGATCGCGCGTTGGAACATGCTTGTCTCCTGTCGAATGGCTAACGGCGATATTACGAGACAGAAAGACAAGCAGGTGCAACCAGTTGAAGGCGTGTGTAACAGCAGGTTACCCGCCGGCGGTTGCGAGGCCGGCGGCCATTTCAGACCGTCCAGATCATTCAGGCGCCGAGCGCGACCGCTTCTCCCGCCGACACCGCCAGCAGTTCATGAATCTGCGCGACCACGGCGGCGCCTTCGCCGACGGCCGCCGCCACGCGTTTGGTCGAGCCGGCGCGGGCATCGCCGATCGCGTACACGCCCTCAACCGTCGTCGCGAGATCGCAGACAGAGGCGCCGTCGGCGTTCGCGCCGGTCAGCACGAAGCCTTTCTCGTCGAGTTTGACGCCGCAGGTGCGCAGCCAGTCGGTATTCGGATCCGCACCGGTGAAAAGGAACAGATGGCGCGTGTCGAAATGATCGGTGCCGTCGGGCAACGGTTTTTTCAGAGCAACCGACGACAAACCGCTGTCGTCGGCATCCAGCCGCCCGATCTCCGAATTCGGATGCACGAACACGTTCGGCAGCGAGCGGATCCGGTCGATGAGATAGCGTGACATGGTGGCTTCGAAGCCGCTGCGCCGGATCAGCACGTGGACCTTGGCCGCATGCGTCGCCAGATAGACGATGGCCTGGCCGGCCGAGTTGCCGCCGCCCACCAGCACGACTTCCTGGCGCTTGCACAGCTTGGCTTCGACCGGCGACGCCCAGTAGTAGACGCCGCGCCCTTCGAAACGGTCGAGCCCTTCGAGCGCCGGACGTCGGTAGACCGCGCCGCTCGCGATCACAATCGCGCGCGCCGTGATATGCCCGCCGCACTTCAATTCCAGCCGATGCGGCCGCTCCGCGCAATGCAGCGCCTTCACGTTGACCGGAATCGCGACGTGCGCGCCGAATTTCTGCGCCTGCACGAACGCGCGGCCCGCCAGCGCCTGGCCGGAGATACCGGTCGGAAAACCGAGGTAGTTCTCGATCCGCGAGCTCGCGCCAGCCTGGCCGCCCGGCGCGCGGCTGTCGAGCACGATCACCGACAGGCCTTCGGAGGCCGCGTACACGGCGGTGGCGAGCCCGGCCGGGCCGGCGCCGACGATCGCGACGTCGTAGACATGCGCATCGTCGAGATCGGGCAACAAGCCGAGGCACGTGGCGAGTTCCGGCATGCTCGGATGACGCAGCACCGAACCGTCCGGGCAGATCACCAGCGGCATGTCTTCTTTTTGCGCGGCGAATTGCTCGATCAGACGCAACGCGTCTTCGTCGCGTTCGTCGATCACGGAATGCGGATGGCCATTGCGCGACAAGAAGCCTTGCAGCATGACGAGCCGGGCGTCGCTGCTGTTGCCGATCAGGATCGGTCCGCCCGCGCCCTTTTCGATCAGCGACACGCGCCGCAGGATCAGCGCGCGCATGATGCGCTCGCCGAGTTCCGCTTCGGCGACGATCAGCGCACGCAGCCGCTCTGGCGGAATCAGCAACGCTTCCACCGAACCGAGCGCCATGCCGTTGACCAGCGCGGGCCGTCCCGACAATTGACCGACTTCGGCAAGGAAATGCCCGGCGCCATGTTCGTTGATCAGCACTTCGCGCCCGATGCCGTCGCGCTGATAGACCTTCACGCGCCCTTCGAGCACCACGAACATACCGGGACCGGTGAGGCCGGTCTCGAACAACAGCTCACCGGCCTTCCAGTGGCCAATCTCGCCGAACTTGCGCAGACGGCCGATTTCGGCGCAGGTGAGCGCGGGGAACATCTGATGCATGCGTGTCGAGAGCGACGAAAACGGCGCGTCGGCGACGACGTCTGGTTGTGGCATTTCCGGTTGCTGCACTTCAGGTTCTTGAGTCGAAAGCATTGAACCGCTCCTTCGGTGTTCATTGATGGATCGAACGAGAGGCGAAGCGGCGCGGCGCCCGAAGGCGCGAATCCCGATGCGCTGCTTGCGCTACACGGCCTTCGGCGCGACGTCGTCGACCGCCACGTCGGGCGGCGGCATGTTGGGCAGCGATTCCACCGGCTTGCCCGAGTCACGCCAGGCTTCCATGCCGCCGCGCAGCGGCAGCACGTCGGAGAAGCCGGCTTCGTTCAATTGCTTGGCCATCCATGCCGCGGAAATCTCATTCGGGCAGGAACAGTAGATCACCAACTTCTGATCGTGCGGATAGGTCGCGACGATCTCGTCGAGCTGCCGCTCGTCGGCGAATTGCGAGCCCGGGATCACGAATGGATCGAGCGCGCGCTTCTCCTGCGAACGGATGTCGAACAGCACCGGCGTTTTGCCGGCCTTCACGAGCGCCGCCAGTTCGTCGATGTCGATCCGCGCGGTTGCGAGTTTCGAAATCAACTGGCGCCGGCGGATCCAGCGGTACGCGGCATACGCCAGCAGCAGGCCGACGGCGACCAGCGCGGCCGTGCGGCCAAGGCGCCCGGCCAGGGCGAACAGCATGTCGATCTGCTTCGCGAACAACGCGCCGATGATCAGGCCGGTGCCTGACCACAACGCGGCGCCGATGCTGTCGTAAGTGAGGAACGTGCGGTAGCGCGTGCCCATGGCGCCCGCCATCGGGATTGACACGATCGACAGTCCCGGCACGAACTTGGCCACCGCCAGCACTTTCACACCCCAACGGCCAAAAAAACGCTCGGTCTTTTTTACGCAGGTGTCACGCGAGAGCGACAGGCGACAAATGGTTTTCAGCGTATTGCCGCCGTACATACGGCCGGCGAAATACCACGCGCTGTCGCCGATCAGCGTGGCGAATATCGACAGGATGAGCACCGGCGCCAACTGCGTGCCCACAGAACCGGGATGCATGGCAGCCATCGCCCCGAACAGCACGAGCGACGGCATCGCCGGAACCGGCAGCCCGATCGAGGCGGCGAGCACGTTCACGAACACGAGCGCCGGCCCATATTGCTCGACGAGATCATGTAGCATCGGCTTACATCCGCAGCCCTTTCGGGCGCGGCGCAGGTAGGAATTGCAAAGGAGAATGCAAGGATTATGGACGCATTTTCAAGACGTGCAAACGCCTTGAAAAGATGCCCTTTACTTGGGTATGGAAAGCGCTATCTCAAGCGCACTGAGCCACTTGAAAGACGCATTAGCAGCGCGACTTGAACAAAACGAAAAAAGGTGCGAATGTCGCGCGCGGTGCTGAAGCGGAAATAATGCCCGATGGACGTCCGCAGACGCCGGCTCAGCAAGCAATTAGAGACCAGTGATGCTAAAGCGCCACGCGGCATTCGCACCGAAAGTGCAATGCCGCGTGACGGATTTCATTGACGATGATTGTGCTGTTCGCCCGGCAATTCGGCGCCGTGCGCGCGAATTGCGGCAATCAGTTCGGCCGGCGTGATTTCGTAGCGCACTTCGCGATGTATGCCTGGCTTGCGCTCATCGACTTCGATCAAAAGAATGCCTTTGCCGTCTTCTGTCGATTCGAGGCGCAGCGAGCGAAGTTCGCGCGCCGTTGCGTCGTCGTATTCGGCGAGCAGGGCCATTGACCCGGAAGACCCGGAAGTGCGCATCGAAGTTGTCCTTGTTCCGTTGTTGATCGAACCATTGTAAAGGCACGGTAGTGCGGCGTCTGTCGCGCCGCCGTCACGCTTTACGTGGTTGCCCGCGCGTTAACCCATTCGCCTGCCCGCGTGCCTTACGCCGCCAAGCGCGTTGACTGGCGCGGCCCGCCGGGCAGCGCGTATTGTGACGTCCTGCCGTGACAACCAGTTTAACGCGACTCTCGGTAACGACGGATGCATTTTTCGTGCCCCGTCACGGTGCGATCCTTCTCGATGACTGTCACGCAGTTGACGCGCTCTCCGGCTAGGGGAAATGGGCGGACCGCGACGTGGTTCGCGGCTCGCACATCGTGTCGAGATCGCCAAGTTCGGAAGCGCGCAGCGGTGCGTCGGCGGCGAGAAAAAACTCGTCGAGCTGCGGTGGGGCGGCCGCCGTGCCGCTCATCATCGCGTGAACTTGCCCGCGATGATGAATCTGATGGACGAAAACATGCGGCAGTACGCTGCCGACCTGCTCGCGTTGCACCCCGACCGACGGCCCGCGGTCGATCTCGATTTCGCGTGGCAGATCGTCGTCGCTCAGCGATTCGCAGAAGGCGAGCAGTTGCTGATCGCTCCGCGCTTGTGCATCCCATAGGTCGGCTGCGCGCTGATAGGGCAGTTCGTTATCGAAAATGGTGAGGCCTGCGCCGCCGCCGATCAGCGCGTCGAAGTAGTAACGGTCCACCAGAAGGATGTGATTCAACGTGAGTTGCAACGAAGGGAAGAAGCTCACCCTGCGCTCGGCGAACGCTTCGTCGGTCAATGTGAGGCAAGCGCGGTAGAGGCGCAGGTTTGACCACGCGTTGTTGCGCGCCATGGCGGTGAGGTGCGAAGACAGCGGATTGACGCGAGGCGAGTCGGAAGGGATCACGTCGGCCTCCGGTGGCGGGAATCGGCATGAGAAGGGGCTTGTGTCATCGTGGCAGCATGTGGCGCGAGAATGGAAACGCTGCCTGTCTAGCGTAGCATCGCATCGCTTTGTGCGAGGCGATCGTCGTGTGGCGAGTTTGTGAGGATGCACTCCCGTATTTCCTCACCGTTCACCTTATCTGCTGCACTGGCAACAACGAAGGATCGAAGGCGGAACCTCCACAATCCTCAACTGCGCATACACCAGAGTCAGCCCCAAAAAAATAGGCCCGTCCACGGAGGGGGCGGGCCGCTAAACGCCGTTGTTACTCGGGTCAGCCTGCCCTTGCAAACAACTGGGCGCTGACGGTGCCATCGTGCTGCGTCAATACTGGACTGTCGAGGTGGGAGTAACGCCGATCTATCAGATCAATGTAGCTTCTTCCTGCTCGACATCGCTTGCCATAGCTGGCGCGCGGCGTCGCCTGATCTCAGGCGTCGCTGCTCGCATTCGCCACGTCGACGATGATCGACGACACGCGGCCCGCCGCCTCGTCGATCACGCGCATCTGCGACGTTGTGCGTGCAACCAGTTCGATGCCCGCCGCAACTTCGTTCGCACTGGCTTTGACCACCAATTTGATTTCCCCCGACGACCCCGCGCCGCGTTGCGCCAGCATGCGCACTTCGGCCGCGACGACGGCGAACGGCCTGCTTCGCCCGCGCGCGCCGCTTCGACGGCGCCATTCCATGGCTTCCTGGCTGGTGCTAACCCGCGCGTCGGCGCGGTGCTTACTTGATTGCAAGGAATATCGGCAATTAACCCCGCTAGTCTTGACGGTTTCCCGGTAAACCGCTCAGGTTCAGCCTGGTCTAAGCCTTTAACACGGGGCTGTTTGGCGCATCGCGGATGGCGGCGTGAAATGGTGCCGCATGCGTCGCGCGATGCCTTCAAAAGGTCTACACTGCACTCCTCCAAGGACCGCAGACGCTCCTTGTCCCTTGATTTTGCAGCGGTCTGCCTGCGAGAATCTGCCACTTACGCGAGCTAATGCAGAAGATCCTCGACCGTACTCAAGAGTCGTTGGCGCAGGCTTTCGCCACGCTCGCGCAGAGCGCGAAGCGCCAACAGCGGCTCTACCTGGCGACGATCGGTTCGCTGATGCTGATCGTGGTGATCTTCGCGCTGGTGCTGATTGTCGTCGCCGGGCTCAAGCAGCTCGACTATCGCCGGGCCCTCGCGTCACAGAACGCCACCGACGTCTCTCTGCTCATCCACCAGGATGAGTCGTTCCTGCGGCGCGCCGAGTTGACGCTCGGTTATTACTATGGCCCATCCGGCGGGCGGAGCGCGCCGGATGCCATACAGCAAGCGATCCTGAAGACCGGCGTAGCGCTCGGCAAGACAGACGGTGTCGACTCAAATTTCGACATTGTGGTCGACGAAATCACGCGCAACGCTTGGGGCTTGCAATTGGGCGAAAAACTCGGGCGCCTCTACGAATCGGCGCAATCGACACTCGTCACCCAGCAGGCCTTTGAATTGCGGCAACGGGCAACGTTGATTGGGCTGAATGAAGACTATGTAGCGATTCTGCCTTCGCTGACTCAGCCGCTAGTGGGCCAAACCGGCGGTCCCGATCAGGCCGCAATGCCTGCGCCGCAACCGGCGATCGCGAGCGTGCTGCGCGAGACGCTCGAGCGCCGGATCGAGGCGCAAACCGGCAGGCGCGTGCCGCGAAAAGGCGAGTGTATCTGGCTCGGACCGTACCGTGATCCGCTGCAGAATCGTCCGGTGATTTCCGCGGTGAGCGCCTACTATGCCGGCGACACGCCGACCGTGCTAATCAGCACGAGCTTGCCGCTGGACGCGCTCGCATTGCGTATCGCGCCACCTGACAACGAGGGCGTGAATCTGCTGATGACGGTGGACCACCGCATTGCCGTGTCGTCGGTGCCGCTCGACGCCTCGATCGCCAACCTGGTGCAGCAGGCGGTGGCCGCTACGCCCACCCAGATCTTTCACTACGGCCGCGAAGGCGCGATTTTTCACGAGCCACTGGCGATGGGCTTCGGCCTCCTGGTCGGCTACGTACCATGGGGCGCGCTGGCCGTCGCACTCGGCTGGCAACTGGCGGTGATTGGCTGCCTGACGGCGCTCATCCTGATGGCAAATTGTGCTGATGGCCCGCTATTTCGGGCTGCGGTTGCTGCGCAATTCGTTCACGGAGACTTCACGCGCGCTGCAAAGCGAAATGCTCAACCACATTCTGGTTAGCGCGACGCCGGTCGGCTTGTGCATTGTTCGGCAGAGCGACTATTCGGTCCTGACCACCAACGCGCTTGCGATCGAGTTGCTCGGGATTGAGGCCGATGGCAACCGGCTCCCGCCGCATATCGTCGGCGAATTTCTGGTTCAGGCGCCGGATCAGCCGTCGGCCATGTCGTTTGCGCGGGTGGCTGCCTTCGTCGCGCCCGCGCGGCCGGCGCAGATGCTGCCTCAGTCTTTGCATCAATCGCCAACGAAGCAGCGAGACGAGCCGCAAACCTCGCTGCCGCCGGACCAGGACGGAGGCGCGCCCTCACGGTTTTTGCAATTCATTTACGCGCCCGCGCGTTACGCTGGCGAGAACGTGCTGTTCTGCGCGATTCTCGACGTCACCGCGCAGACCATGCTCGAACGCCAATTGCGGCATGCACAGCAAACGTCCGAGGCGCTGATGCGCGCGCGTACGAATTTCTTCGCCGCGATGAGCCACGAAATCCGTACGCCGTTGAACGCGCTGCTCGGCAATCTCGAACTTTTCGCCCGCACGCCCGGCCTCGAGGCGCATTCGCAACGGCTCGCAACATTGGGCCTTGCTGCAGGTGCGCTGCGCCGCGTTGTCAACGACATTCTCGACTTTTCGAAGATCGATGCTGGCGCGATGTCGCTGGTCACGGAGCCGTTTTGTCTGATCGACGATTTTGAAAGCATTGCGCTCTCCTACGCGCCGATGCATGGTGACCGCTCGATCCGTTTCTATGCGCTCTTCTCACCGACTCTCGAACAGACGTTGCTCGGCGATCGCATGCGCATCGCGCAGATCGTCAACAACTTGCTGAGCAATGCGTTCAAGTTCACCTCGACCGGCAAAATCACGTTTCGCGCCGAAGTGACGGACGATTCACCGGACCGCGCGATATTGACTTGCCGGGTCTCGGATTCGGGCGCTGGGATGAACGAGCAAACGCTGGCGCGGCTCTTCAAACCGTTTGCGCAAGGGGAGCAGAGTGCTTCGCGCGGAGCCGACGGCACCGGTCTTGGCCTGGTGATCTGCGCGCGCTTGTGCGAGCTGATGGGTGGTCAGATTGCCGCAGAGAGTGTGCCCGGCGTGGGCAGCGCATTCCGCGTATCGATTCCGCTCGCGAAGCCGGCCGTCGATTTGCGAGCGCCGGCAACGGTCCGTGAGGAGCGCGGAACGGTGCTCATCCTGTCCATGGAGCAGGAAGTCGGTGAATTTCTGGACCGCTGGCTCCAGCGCGCGGGTTGGGCAGGACACCTCGTGTCCTCATCGGCCGCCGCGCAGGCGTGGTTGCGCGTGAACCGGCCAGACGTGTTAATCGTCACCGGCGAATACGATCTCGAGGTGGTCGCTGCTCTGCGCGTGATGCAACGGGTCGGCGCCGTGTGGATCACGCGTGGCGGTCCGCACCATCCCGAGGCGCGCGGCGACGGCGTGCTCGAGGTGACTGAATTCAGCCGGTCGGCAATTCGGTCGGCGATCGAACTGGCGCGCGGGGGCACGTCCGCAGCTGCGCCGCCGACTCCTGCGCCCACAATGGCCGATCCGGTGGGAACCCATCCGGAGCTGCGAGGTCTTCCCGTCCTCGTCGCGGAAGACAATCCCTTGATCCAGAATCTG
This sequence comes from Paraburkholderia aromaticivorans, assembly GCF_012689525.1. Taxonomy (NCBI): domain Bacteria; kingdom Pseudomonadati; phylum Pseudomonadota; class Betaproteobacteria; order Burkholderiales; family Burkholderiaceae; genus Paraburkholderia; species Paraburkholderia aromaticivorans. The sequence continues at coordinate 3,560,246 of NZ_CP051515.1, read as the reverse complement.
ATCGCCGAACAACTGGTCGAGTTGGGGTGCGCGCCGACTATTGCCCACGACGGTAGGCACGCGCTGAGGTTGTTCGAACAGGCGAGTTTCGAAGTGGTGCTGACCGACATCCACATGCCGGAGATGGACGGTTACGAGCTGCTGGCCGCGTTGCGTAAGTTGCATGCGACCGTGCAGGTGCTTGCCTTCAGCGCCGTGGCCGAAAACGAGGAAGCGCACAACTGGCGCGAGCGTGGCTTTAGTGGGCATGTGGCCAAGCCGGCGTCGCTGAGTGAATTGCAAGCCGCGTTGCTGGCGGTGGCGTCGGCAACGCCCCCGGCACAGATACAGGCTGCACCGGAGAACGTAGCGTCAGCCGAGGCCATGGCCCCCGCTCCCAACGCAGCGAGCACGCTCAGCGCGGACGACAAGGCGCGCTACACGGCGATGCTCAAAGAGCACTTGCAAAAAGATCTGCTGAGACTGCTTGCGATCGTCGAAGAGGAAGACGTACAGGCGTTGGCCGGCTGGGCGCATAGCGCGAGCGGCGCGTTCGTCGTCGTGCAGGAACCGCGGTTCGTCGACCAATGCCGGCGGTTGCAGCGACTATGCAGCGACAACGGACGCTGGACCACCGAGATGGACGAACTCTCGATCTCGCTGCACGAAGCCTTATCCGATCACTACGGACTCGACGAGCAATCGGCGCATTGATACGCCATTCGGCTTCGCGCGCTCAACCCGGCCGTTTGGCGATGAAATCGATTTCGACGAGCGCATCGCGCGCCAGTGCGGTGACGCCGATGCAGGTTCGCGCCGGCAGCGCGTCGGCAGGGAAGAAGGCGCGGTAGATCTCGTTCATCGGCGCGTAATCGCGCTTGAACTCGGTCAGGAAGATGCGTGCCGCCACCACGTTTTGCAGACCGAGGCCCAGCCCCTGGAGCACCAGCACGAGATTGTCCATCACGCGCTTGGTCTGGGCGACCACGCCTTCGGGAAGCGGCACGGCGTCGTCGGTCGGGGAGGTCGGCATCTGGCCGGTCAGGAAGACCCAGCCGTCGGCCTCGGCAGCATGCGAGAACGGGCCGACCGGCGTGGGTGCTGTGGGAATCATCCAGAAAGAAGGCGCTGAGCTCATGGCAGGTGTGCGAGGCAAGATCGGTTGTCGGGATGACAAGGTAACCGATCAAAACTCAGGATGCCGGCGCGTTGCCGGCATCGTGCCCAGCCCCCACCCGCTCAGACCAAACCAGTCGCGTAATAGACTGCGATCACAAAGAACACAGCCATGGTCTTGATGACCGTGACCGCGAAGATGTCGCGATACGACTGCCGATGCGTCAAGCCCGTGACTGCCAGCAGCGTGATCACCGCACCGTTGTGCGGCAGCGTGTCCATACCGCCGCTCGCCATGGCGACGACCCGGTGCAACACTTCCATCGGAATATGCGCCGCTTCCGCGCCCTTGATGAATGTGTCGGACATGGCCGCGAGCGCGATGCTCATGCCGCCCGACGCCGAACCCGTGATACCCGCCAGCGAGCTCACCGAAACAGCTGCATTGACAAGCGGATTGGGAATGCTCTTCAACGCGTTGCTGACCACCAGAAAGCCCGGCAACGCTGCGATCACACCGCCAAAACCGTATTCCGACGCCGTGTTCAACGAAGCCAGCAGTGCGCCCGCCACCGCAGCCTTGGTGCCGATCGCGAAGCGCTCGCGCACGCGGTTGAACGCCGTCACGACAACCATGATGATGCCGAGGAGCAGTGCGCCCTCCACGGCCCAGATGGCGACCACGGCCTTGATCGTCGTCGTGACCGGTGCGTGAATGCCCGGCAGAATGTCCGGCGCAACGGTGTACGACGCGCCGTACCAGTTCGGAATCCAGTGGGTCAGCAGGAAGTTCGCGACGCCGACCAGAACCAGCGGCGCAACCGCCAGCAACGGATGCGGCAGTTGCTTCGATTCCACGCGATCCGGCTCGTTGATGAGATCCGTGCCGTAACCTTCGCCGGTCGCCATCGCCGAACGGCGGCGCCATTCCAGATACGTCAGGCCGACCACGATGATGAACAGCGAGCCGATCACGCCGAGTGCGGGCGCAGCCCACGACGTCGTCTTGAAGAAAGTGGTCGGAATGATGTTCTGGATCTGCGGCGTGCCTGGCAGCGAATCCATGGTGAACGAGAATGCGCCGAGTGCGATCGCGCCGGGCATCAGGCGCTTCGGAATATTGCTCTGGCGGTACAGCTCGGCGGCGAACGGATAGACCGCGAACACCACCACGAACAGCGAGACGCCGCCGTAGGTGAGCAGCGCGCACACCGCAACGATCACCGCATTGGCGCGCGAGCGGCCAATATAGCGGATCGCGGCGGCCACGATCGATTCCGAGAAGCCCGACAGTTCGATGACTTTACCGAACACGGCGCCCAGCAGAAACACCGGGAAGTAGAGCTTCACGAAGCCGACCATCTTCTCCATGAAGATGCCGGTGAAGACCGGCGCGACGGCCGCCGGATCGGTCAGCAGAACGGCGCCGAGCGCGGCGATCGGCGCAAATAGAATGACGCTGTAGCCGCGATAAGCGGCAAACATCAGAAACGCCAGCGCGGCGAGGACGATGACAAAGGACATTGAGTCTCCAAAGCTTGGTTGTTCTACATGGTCGCCGTCTCGAGGGTGCGGCGACATGGCGCCCGCAAATGCAGGTTCCGTGCCACATACGCGGCAACGGCCAGCCGCCTGATTTCGCAGACCGAAGTTCAAAACGCGATCCGGCCGATTGTACCCAAACGTCTCAAAAACGGGACGTAAATTGGCTGAAGTTAAGCCAAACTGAGGTTAAACCCTTATGCTGCAAGCTTGCTGGCGATCTCTTCAATGAGATAAGCTTGTCTACGAAATGAGACGGGCATAATAAAACGATAGCCGGAGACAGCGACAACATGATGAACGACTGGGCAGGCTTGCCTGCCACTTACGGCGACGTACTGCGCCGGGCGATGGATTCGCTCTTCCGCACATTCGAAAATTTCAGCGAAGGCACGTTTATCGTCGATGCCGACGCGCGCGTGGTCTGGATCAACAAACGCTATGCGGCGCGCTTTGGGTTTGCGGACCCGGCGCAGGCCATCGGCCGCGATTGCGAAGCGGTGATCCCGAACAGCCTGATGCGCGAGGTCGTCAACACCGGCAAACCGATTCTGCTCGATATTCTGGAAACGGACCGCGAACCGCTCGTCGTCACGCGTTTGCCGCTGAAAGACGACGCGGGCGCCACGGTGGGCGCGGTGGGCTTCGCACTCTTCGACGAACTGAAGGCGCTGACGCCGCTCTTTTCCCACTACTCGCGCGTGCAGGAAGAGTTGATCGCGACGCGCCAGTCGCTCGCGCAGGCTCGGCGGGCCAAATATACCTTCGGCAGTTTCGTCGGCACGAGCGCGGCCAGTCTCGAAGTGAAGCGCCAGGCACGTCGCGCCGCGCAACTCGAGTCGCCGGTGCTGCTGCTCGGCGAAACCGGCACCGGCAAGGAGTTGCTTGCGCATGCCATCCACGGCGGCTCGGCGCGCGCGAATCAGCCGCTGGTAACGGTCAACGTCGCGGCGATTCCCGACACCTTGCTCGAAGTCGAATTCTTCGGCGCCGCGCCCGGCGCCTACACCGGAGCGGACCGCAAAGGGCGCGTCGGCAAGTTCGAACTCGCGAACGGCGGCACGCTGTTTCTCGACGAAATCGGCGATATGCCGCTGCCTTTGCAGGGCAAGCTGCTGCGGGTGTTGCAAGACAAGGAGTTCGAACCGCTGGGGTCGAACCGGATCGTGCGCGCCGATGTCCGGATCATCGCGGCGACGTCGGCCGATTTGCCCGCGCTCGTCGCGGCCGGGCGTTTTCGCGCTGACCTGTTCTATCGGCTGAACGTCTTGACGATCCATGCGCCGCCGTTGCGCGAGCGAACCTCCGACATCGAGGCGCTGGCCTACGCGATGCTCGAGGATCTGTCGACGCAGGCGCGCGGCGCCAGTCACTTCGAATTGCAGGACGACGCGCTGCGGCTGCTGTGTTCGTACGGCTGGCCGGGCAATGTGCGCGAATTGCGCAACACGCTGGAGCGCGCCGTAATGCTGTCCGACAGCGAGCGGATCGATGCGCGGGCACTGGCGCCGTTTATCGGCTCGGCGCATGGCGGCGGCGCGCATCGTCCGAACGTGCCCTTGCCCGAGGCGCTTTCGACGGCGCACGCGGCAGGCGCGCAGGCTAGTGCGCCTGAACCGGCCTCGTGGAGTGAGGCGATGGCCGCCTTCGAGAAGCGATTCCTGAGCGACGCCTTGCGCGCCAATGGCGGTCGTGTGATCGACACGGCGAGCCAGATCGGCATGGGTCGCGCGACGCTCTATAAGAAGATCGCGGCATACGGCATCGACGTGTGACAACGTTCGGCGATGGCGATTGACGCAGCGTAATTGACGCGTGGCACAATCGCGTGATCGAAAAACAAGACGTGATCGGGGTTTCAAATGAAACGCAGTCTCTCCTTCTACGCGCGTCGGGCCTGTGCCACGCTGGCGGCCGGCGCCATGGTCGCGCTGAGCGGTTGCAGCAGCAGCGCGCCGCTGTTTTTGCCGGACGGCCGCGCGACGACGCTGGTGCAGTGCCCAGCCGGTTCCGACTCCTGCTCGCAGCAGGCCAGCGCAAGTTGCGGCGGTGCGTTCGATGTCGTGCGTCAGTCCACCGAGAACGGCACGCTCAACCTGATTTACGCCTGCCGGGCGAAATAACGGCGCGCCGGCGCAAGGCCGGCGCGACCAACGCCTCAAGCATTCTTCCTTCAGCCGCGGCTCGACAACGATTGCGGGCGTTTCGATCGTCGCACCGATTTCATTCGTGCGCGGCAAACGGGTTCACGCAATGCTTCAAGGTCGGCGCGATAAGCGTACGGCCGTCATAAAGACCTGCGTCTAATGCGGGTTCTCTCCGCGGCTATGATGCTCAATGGGTATTAATGCCACGCTTCATAATATTTTTCTTGTCGCCGAGCGCAATTAAAAACGTCCAATTCGCGTCGTTTAGCCAAGTCGGTGCGGCACCTAACGGAACGCGAAGTTCAGCCACAGTATTCTCTTGCCAGTGGCTCAAGATTCAAGCAGTGGGCAGGTTTTGCCGGTTTGGTCGCTTATGCGGAAAGTGCCAGGAAGGATTTTCCGTTCAGGCAAAAACCGGAAGTAATTGCGGCACGCTTTATGCTTCGATTTACACATTGAAAATAGTTCAACGAGTAATCCGGGGAAAGCAATGAATCATCACCAACTCGAAAAAGATATTGAACATCTTGAACACGTAATCTCGCATATCTCCGCGGCAGACCGCATCCCGCTGTCGTATTGGCGAAACCGCATCGACTCTGTTTCCGGCGCGGCCCTGGTGCCGGCGCAGGCGAACCGCGTCAAACGGCTCAACGCCGCGCTATCGGCTCTGGAGCAGCGCCAGAAAGCCTGAACGCCCCGCGCAGTGGACGGCTTTGACGTAACCTTCGATCGGGTAACGTTTTCTGCAAAAATAAGGGAACGTGACGGTCACATTGGCGGCGCGGCGCAGGGCGTTGTCTTGGCAGGATGGCAAGCCACGTCATTCGTCGCGCACGCGCTAACGGCGCCTTACGCTCCAGACGTCCGCCGTCCGCCGTCCGCCGTCCGCCGACGGAAAGCGCGCATCAGGTCAGGGCGAGCAGGCTGCCATCTCCCTCCACTGATTCAGGACGAACATGCAACCAGCAGGACTTTCCGCGTCTCGGCTGACGGCGCTGACCAACGCCATGCAAGGCTACGTGGAACGCGGTGAAGTGGCGGGCGTGGTGTCGATGGTCTGGCGGCGCGGCGAGATCGGCTATTTCGAGCCGCTCGGCTGGCGCGACGACGCGGCGCAGTTGCCGATGGAGCGCGACACGCTGTTCCGCATCGCCTCCATGACCAAGCCGGTGACCAGCGCCGCGATCCTGATGCTGATCGAAGAAGATCGGCTCGCCCTCGACACGCCGATCTCACTCTGGTTGCCGGAACTATCCGCGCCACGCGTGCTGCGCGACCCCACCGGCCCACTCGACGAAACCGACCCCGCCAGAGCGTCGCTCACCGTGCTCGATCTGCTGACGCACCGCGCCGGCTTCGCCTATCACTTCACCGCGACCGGCCCGCTGGCCGAGGCTTACGCAGCCGCTTTCAACGGATTCGAAGCGCACATGGACGCCAACGCCTGGCTTGCCCATATGGCAAGTTTGCCGCTCATGTTCCAGCCCGGTTCACGCTGGCACTACGGCATCGCGACCGATGTCCTCGGCGTCCTGATCGAACGCGTGAGCGGTATGACGCTCGGCGAGTTTTTCCGGACGCGGATTTTCGAGCCGCTCGGCATGCGCGATACTGCTTTCTGGGTGCCCGACGCGCAACTCGCCCGGCTGGCCACGGCATATGGTGTCGAACAGGGTACGCGGCGGCGTATCGTCGAGGACCATCCGTCGTCGAGCCGGTGGGCGGATCCGGACCGATTCCAGAGCGGCGGCGGCGGGCTGGTTTCGACGGCGCAGGACTACCTGCAATTCGCGCAACTGCTGCTCGGTCGCGGACGGGTCGGCACGACGCGTTTGCTGTCGCACCGCTCGGTCGATCTGATGCGCTCGAATTTTCTGACGCGCGACCAACGCCGCGTGTCGGCCTTCGGTCATGCGCTGTGGGCAGGGCAGGGGTTCGGCCTTGGCTTGTCCATCGTCGACGATCCGGCGCAGCAGCTGCCGCTCGGCTATCGCTCGATGGGCTCGTTCGGCTGGCCGGGTGCGTATGGCACGAGCTGGTTCGCCGATCCGGTGGAAGACCTGATCGGTCTGATGCTGATTCAAAGGCGCTCCGTCGAACCGTTTTCAATGACAGTGGACTTCGAACGCCGCGTGTACGATGCAATCGACGATTGAGCGAACCAACTGCGTCCGGGCCGGCGTCTTTTAAGCGCGTTACCCGCTCGCGGTGTCGGGCTTCTCTATCCGGCAATTTATTCGTCTGATAGTGTCCGCACTTCAGTTCTCGTCAAAATGATCGGAGCACCCGTCATGGCCTCGTACAAGCAGTTGACTGCCCAGCTCGAAAAACTCCACAAGGAAGTCGCGGCGGCGCGCGAGAAGGAAATTGCGCAGGCGATCGCCGAGATCAAGCAGAAAGTAGCCGAATACGACCTGACGGCTGAAGAACTGGGTTTCACGAGCAAGGGCACCGTGGCCCGCAAAACGCCTTCGGTCGCCAAGTATCGCAACCCGAAAACCGGCGAGACCTGGAGCGGCCGCGGCCGCTCGCCCGCGTGGCTCGCAGGCAAGAATCGGGAGCGCTTTCTGATCGAAGGTTGAAGTGCTTCAGCGCGTGACGTGTCCGCTCGTCGTGGGGAGCATTGTTTAAAGTGATGTCGCGTGCGGATTTTCTCGCACCTTTCTCACGCGGCTGAGCAAGTCCCGAAAACGCTCACCTTTCGCGTGAACCTGGCGCGTGAACCATAGGCTCGGATGGCGACCCGCGTCGGGCCTGGTTGCTTCGGTGAGCCTGGTTTCATCGAATCACGCACCTTGCAGCAAGCTTGCCGCTGCAGGCCGCCGTGACTGGCCCACTTCCTCCGAAACCCGCGCCAGCCCTTGCTGGCGGGCGTTCCCAGGCTGTGCGAAGAATCGCTGCAGCCGTCGCTTGAGTCCCTCTCAGTTGCGCCTCGCGCGTACGACGCTGTGCAGAATTTCGCTGCGCAGGTGCGCGACCGATCGTCGACACGCTCACCTTTCGCGGCGATTCCACAGTGTTGCTGTGATAGTCCCGAAAACCCTCACCTTTGCGCGCTTTGATACGCGCAGGCCGCCGCGCTCGGGGCTAACCCGGAGTTGAGTTCCTCTCATACCCCGCATCAAAACTCATCGATACATGGTCGCGGATGCCGAACGTCACAATCGGCCATCCAATCAACCTCGACGGAAGACCATGAGCGCATCGACGGACAAACAACTCTTTATCGGCGAAGGATTCGAAGGCCCCGGCGTCAATCTCGCGCACATCAACGTACTCGTTGGCCCGCGCAACGGCCCGGCTGGCCAGGCTTTCGCCACCGCATTGGCGACGCCTTCGGCGGGTCATGCGCCGTTCGTCGTGATCGCGCGTCCGGGCGTGCCGACCAAGCCGCTGACGCTGTATGTGAACAAAGCGCAGATCGGCAGCGAATTCCACGGCAACGCGACGTGGGGCGCCTCGCAAGCCGGTATCGCGAAGGCCGTGGCCGAGTCGCTGGAGAACGGCACGCTGCCGCCCGAAGCGGAAAACGACTGGGTGGTGGTGTCGGCAAACTGGGTCAATCCGTCAACCGACGATCTCGACGCCGTCTTCGAGAACAACTACCGCGCGTGCAAGAACGCGATCCTCGCGGCGATGAAGGGCCTGCCGCATCGCGATGAAGTCTTCGCCGCCGCGCGCGACGTATCGAACCCGTTCTACACACCGAAGCAACGTTAATGGCATACAGCGCGGTTCGGCGCGCTTCCTCGGAATGCGCAACTAACCGTCCGCGCTGCCGGCTGCTATCAGGAAGGAGACACGCACTATGGAATACATTCGCCTCGGCCAATCCGGTCTGAAGGTTTCGCGTCTGTGCCTCGGCACGATGAACATGGGCACGCCGCAATGGAAGCCGTGGATTTTCGACGAAGCGCAAAGCGAGCCGATTGTTCGTCATGCGCTCGAAGCAGGCGTCAACTTTATCGACCTCGCCGATTTCTATTCGACCGGCGTCGGTGAAGAAGTGGTGGGCCGCATTCTGAAGCGTCTCGCGCGACGCGAGGAAATGGTCGTGGCCACTAAGGTCGGCTATGACATGGGCGCGTATCAGAACGCCGGCGGCCATTCGCGCAAGCACATCATGGACGGCATCGACGGCTCGCTCACGCGCCTCGGCATGGATTACGTCGACATCTACATGCTGCATTTCTTCGACGTGAATACGCCAGTCGAAGAAACCATGGGCGCGCTCAACGATATTGTGCGCGCCGGCAAGGCTCGCTATATCGGCGTGTCGACCATGTACACGTGGCAGTTCGCGAAGATCATGCAGGTCTGCGAGCGCAACGGTTGGCACAAGCCGATCAATATGCAATTGCAGTTGAACCTGGCGTACCGCGAGGAAGAGCGCGAAATGATTCCGTATTGCCAGGATCAGGGCGTCGGGGTGTCCGTGTTCAGTCCGCTGGCGCGCGGGCTGCTGACGTGCGATCCGAACTCGACGCGCAATCAGACCGACTTCTTCACCGCGCAAATGTATGGCGATGTGGCTTCGCGTGAGATTGCCGCGTCGGTGGCGCGCGTGGCCGCGCGGCGTGGCGTTTCCGCTGCGCAGATCGCGCAGGCGTGGGTGCTGAATCATCGCGGTGTCGCAAGCATGCTGGTCGGCGCGGATACGCCGGCGCAGTTCGACAGCGCGCTCGCCGCGCTCGGCACGACGCTCTCGGCGGATGAACTGTTCGAGCTCGAACGCAACTACACGCCGTGCGATCTGATCAACGATTACACCGCGGGCAAGCGTATTGCGCGCGCGCCGCGCCTGGCTCAAGGCATGTTCGACGAAACGCTGGAGAAGGCCGCATGAACGAATTTCTCCGCACCGGACATTACATTGGCGGCGAGTGGTACGAAGGCGCCGACACGTATGCTGTTTTGAATCCCGCGACCGGCGAGGTCGTCGCGCAAGTAGCCAAAGGTGGCGCGGCGGAGACGGCGCAGGCCATCGCGGCCGCCGAGCGCGCGTTGCCCGCATGGCGTTCGCTGACGGCGAAAGAACGCAGCGCCCGCGTCAAACGCTGGGGCGAATTGATGCTCGAGAACCGCGACGCGCTTGCCGAACTGCTGACGCTGGAGCAAGGCAAGCCGCTTGCCGAAGCGCGCGGCGAAGTGGGCTATGCGGCGAGCTTCTTCGAATGGTTCGCGGAAGAAGCGAAGCGGGCATACGGCGACGTGATCCCGAGCCCGAATCCGAACGCGAAGATCATCGTGACGCGCGAACCAGTCGGCGTGGTCGCGGCGATCACGCCGTGGAATTTTCCGCTCGCCATGATCACGCGCAAGGCCGGCCCCGCGCTCGCGGCCGGTTGCACGATGGTGCTCAAGCCATCGGAAGAAACGCCGTTGTCCGCGTTCGCTTTGGCGGTGCTGGCCGGGAAAGCGGGCATTCCGCCCGGCGTGTTCAACATTGTCTCCGGCGATGCCGTGGCGATCGGCGGCGCGCTCACGGAATCCGACGTGGTGCGCAAGCTGTCGTTCACCGGTTCGACGCGCGTCGGCAAGCTGCTGGCGAAGCAGTCGGCGGATACGCTGAAGAAGTTGTCGCTCGAACTCGGCGGCAATGCGCCATTCATCGTCTTCGACGACGCGGATCTCGACGCGGCCGTGCAAGGCGCGATGGCTTCGAAATTCCGCAATACCGGGCAGACGTGTGTGTGCGTCAACCGCTTCTATGTGCAGGACGGCATCTACGATGCGTTCACGTCCGCGTTGACGCAAGCAGTGCGCAAGATGCGCGTCGGCAACGCGCTGCAAGGCGAGGTCGAACAAGGTCCGTTGATCAATCAGGCTGCGTTGAAGAAGGTCGAAACGCATGTCGCCGACGCGTTGCAGAAGGGCGCGAAGATTTTGACCGGCGGCAAGCCGCACACGCTAGGTGGCACTTTTTACGAGCCGACGGTCCTAGTCGACGCCAACAGCTCGATGCTGATCGCCGAGGAAGAAACCTTCGGACCGGTGGCCGCGTGTTTCCGCTTCAAGATCGAAGCGGAAGCCATTGCCGCAGCCAACGACACGCCGTTCGGCTTGTCGGCGTATTTCTATACGCGCGACCTAGCCCGCGCATGGCGCGTCGGTGAAGCGCTGGAAAGCGGTATGGTCGGCATCAACGAAGGGATCGTGTCCACGGAAGTCGCGCCGTTCGGCGGCGTCAAGCAGTCGGGTCTCGGCCGTGAAGGTTCGAAGTACGGGCTCGATGAATACACCGAACTGAAGTACATGATGATGGGCGGCCTCGGACGCTGATCTTCACACCGCGCGTCCGCCGTACGTCATGCACCTGCGTGACGCACAGGCGGACGACGCAATCGGGCGCGCGGCAACATGCCGGCGACGCCCGGCGATCCATACTAACGAAGGAGACAGCGTGAGCAATCAGGATATGCAGGCGGCCACTCTCGGCCTTGCCCCCACTTTGCCGGCGGCAGCGGCATCCGCGCACGGCCCCATTCCTCTCGACGACGTTCCGCTGAACGCCTTTCACGTCAAGATCGCCGGGTTGACGTTCGGCGCGCACTTCACTGAAGGTTTCGCGCTCGGCACGATCGGCTACGCGCTCGCGTCGCTGAATCGCCAGATGCCGCTCGACGCCTTCTGGATGGGCATGATCGGCAGTTCCGCGTTGATGGGCATTTTTATCGGCAGTCTGGTCTTCGGCTGGCTGTCGGATCGCATGGGACGGCAGAAGATTTTCCTGCTGAGTTTTATCATCATCACAGCGGCTGCGTTCGCGCAGTTCTATGTGCGTTCACCGCTCGAGTTGTGTTTGCTGCGGGTGTTGATCGGCTTCGGCATGGGTGGAGATTTTGCTGTCGGACATGCGATTCTCGCGGAGTTCTCGCCGCGCAAACATCGCGGCACGTTGCTTGGCTCGTTCAGTGTGGTGTGGACGATCGGCTACGTTGTGGCGAATGTGCTCGGCATGCAGTACGCCGATGCCTCGCCGGATGCATGGCGCTGGCTGCTGGCGTCGGCGGGTGTGCCGGCGTTGATCGTTCTCGTGTTGCGCATGGGCACGCCGGAATCGCCGCGCTGGCTGCATGGCAAAGGCCGCACGGCGGAAGCGAAGTCGATCGTGCTGAAGCACTTTGGCGCGAACGTCATTCTGGATGGCGGCCACAACGAGCACGCGCAATCGGCGGGCGGTTTCATGCGTCTGTTCAAACCGGATCTGATTCGCCGCACGGTTTTCAATTGCGCGTTCTTCGTGTGCCTCGTGATTCCGTATTTCGCTGTTTATACGTTTCTGCCGACCATCCTGAAAGCGATTCATTTGAGCAATGATTCGAGCGCGGACTTTCTGCTGAACGGCTTTCTCGTGCTCGGGGCGTTGATCGGCATCTGGCTGACGATCAAACTTCCGCGGCGCGTCTTCCTGATCGGCTCGTTCGCGGTGACGTGCGTGTCGCTGATCGCGTTGAGTTTGCTGCCGGAGTCGGCGACGCTCGGCATGATCGTCGCGTTTGGGATTTTCACGCTCACCATGTCGGCGTTCTCGAATCTCGTCGGCGTGTTTCCGCCGGAGTGTTTTCCGACGGAGGTGCGTGCATGTGGTGTTGGGCTCGCGATTGCGTGTAGCCGGCTTGGATCGGCCGTCGGCACGTTTCTGCTGCCGCTCGGCATCGTGCATTTAGGCTTCCATATCACGATGATGGTGCTCGCGGCGGTGCTGCTGATCGGCATGGTGGTGTCGATTGCATGGGCGCCGGAAACGAAGCATTTGACGTTGAACGAAGCTAGCGGCGCTTAACGCACTGAAACGCTGAAGAAAACCCGCCGCATCGGCAACGATGCGGCGGGTTTTTGGTTTGGATCGACCATCGACGCAAGCCGGCAAAGAATCCGCTCGGCATGCGGCTCGATGAGCTGCCCGTCGAAGCCTGGGATTATTCTTAATTCACGGCGCCCGATGCATCGCAAAATTTTTTCTGTATCCCGCAAAGCTATGCCCGACGCGATAAAGCAAGCTGGTCGCACTCTTAGTGTTATCCCATTAAATTAAGACTCATCTGAACGACAGCCGGGCCGTGGTTTTTTAAGATTCTGTTCATGGTGATCAACGCTTCGGTGGGAACGACGATGGAGTCGAGCGAAAGCCGCGATTGCCTGGGCGGTTCGACGTGAAGATACGAAGTAGCCGCCAAATTCCTAATCGTTTAATTGATTGAATCTCAGGAGCTTAAATGAAACAACGCATCATTTCCGGACTTATCGTGGCCGCCATGGGTACTACCGCTTTGTTGTCGATGAAAGCCCATGCCGCAGACGGCACCATTACGTTCACCGGCTCCATCTCCGACACCACTTGCTCGATTAACGGCGTGACCTCCGGCAACCCGGCTGACATTGCCGTCACGCTGCCGCCAGTTCCGGCAGGCGCATTGGCATCGGCAGGCGCGACTGCCGGCACGACCAACGCAGGGGCCATTCAGATGCAGTTGACCGGCTGTTCGGGCGCGGCAACCAAGGCGATTGCGCGCTTCGAAAACGGCTCGACGGTTGATCAATCGAATGGTTACCTGGCGAATCAATCGATGGTAGCCCCTGCGCAAAACGTCGAAATCCGCTTGTTGAACACGAATATGCAGCCGATCAACATCCTCACCGAGAGCAACAACGACATCTCCGCCAACGGCGCGCCGATTACCGCTGGCAACGCGACGGTGAAGTACTTTGCCCAGTACTTTGCGACCGGCAAGGCTGCAGCAGGCTCGGTGTCATCGTCGATTCAGTACACGATGCAATATCAATAAGTAACGAAAAAACGGCGTTTGTTGCAGCAAACGCCATTTTTATAGACTAGTTTTGAGATTAGTCGCGGTCAAGCTTGAAGAAAAGGAACGGTGATGAAAGCGATGCGTCGGTGGATGGCGGTGGCGGGTCTGGCGGGGGCGTTGTTCGCAGGCGCGGCACACGCGAGCGTAACGATCGGCGGCACACGGGTCGTATATCCGCTGGATCAGCGTGAAGTGACTGTCAAGCTCGAAAACGACAGCCGCAACCCATCGCTCGTGCAGGTATGGATGGACGACGGCAATGCCGACGCAAAGCCCGGCGAGTCCAAGGTGCCGTTTGTGATCACACCGCCTATCTTCCGGATGGATCCGCAGAAATCGCAGACACTGCGCGTCATGTACAGCGGCGAAGCGTTGCCGCAGGACCGTGAGTCCGTCTACTGGCTGAACGTGCTGGATATTCCGCCCAAGGCCGCGAACACGAGCGACGCCAACACGCTCCAGTTCGCGTACCGCACGCGAATCAAGGTGTTCGTGCGGCCGCCGAAGCTGTCGGGCCGGCCGGAGGAAGCGCCGCGTCAACTCGACTGGAAAGTCGTGCCCGCGCCGGTCGGCAAAGGGCAGGCGTTGGCGGTGTCCAATCCCAGCGCCTACTACGTGTCGTTCAGTTCAATCGATGTCACGACGAACGGCCATACGTACAAGAACGACAACGGCGGCATGGTGGCGCCGCACGGCACGCAGATCATTCCCGTGCCGCAGATGGCCGGTGTACAGGCCAGCGCCAAGGTTCACTACATCGCGATCAGCGATTTCGGTGGCCCCATCGAGGGCGATGCAACGCTAAGCCAGTAAAGCGAGTCCGTTCCTCGCGTCCTTCCTGGGCGGCATCATGCCGCCCGTGTCCTCCCGGTTCAAGCCTCTGTCTATCGCGCAAGTCGCGATACGCGCCACCGCGCGCGCCTGTGTTTGTTTATCTCGTAATTCAGAACTGTCCTAGGGATTCCTATTTTCTAAATCCATAACATCGACTTGTACCTCATCAAGAGGCCGGCGTTTCCTGCAAGCGGTGTTACGGTCATGAAATCCTCGCGTCAAATCCAATCGAAGACCGGCATTAACGGTGAACACGGTTCGTTCGGCCTCAAGCCGATCACTGCCGTCGTGCTGTCGGCTTTAGCGGTGTTGGGTTATATGGTCCAGGAAAATGCCAGCGCGAAGGATGCCGCGCAGGTAGCCGGTGCGGTCACGTTCGACACGACCTTCCTGCAGACCGACGCGAAACAGACCGTCGATGTCTCGCGCTTTGCGCGTGGCAATATCGTGTCGCCTGGCGTGTACCCGGTCGACCTGCTGGTTAACGACGTGCGCGTTGCACACGACAACGTTCGCTTCGTCGCGACGCGCGATGGCGAAAGCGCGCGCGCGTGCTTCGATCGTAAGACGCTCGAAGGCTATGGTATCGACTTCGCGAAGGTCGACGCCGAGCGCAACGAAAGCGCGACGAAGTCCGCAGCGAACGATTGCATCGACGTTGCCGCTGCCGTGCCGGAAGCTAGCATCGAGTTCGACTTCACCGAGCAGAAAATTGCGATCGCGGTGCCGCAAAAATACATGCGCAACTCGGCGCGTGGTTATGTGCCGCCCGAGTTGTGGGAAAACGGCGTGAACGCCGGGTTCATCAGCTACAACGCGAACGCCTATCAGTCGAACAGCGGTGGCGTGCAGTCGACGCAGGCGTATCTCGGCCTGAACGCTGGCGTGAACATCGGCGCGTGGCACTTCCGTCATCAGTCGTCGGTAACGGCGGCGACAGGCCAGGCGACGCAGTTCGACAATATCGCCACCTACGTGCAGCACGACGTCGCGAAGCTGCGCTCGCAGGTCACGCTCGGCGACGCGCAAACGACCGGCGACGTATTCGACAGCGTATCGTTTCGCGGTGCGCAGATCGCAACCGACGATCGCATGCTGCCCGAATCGCTGCGCGGTTACGCGCCGGTCGTGCGCGGCACGGCGGATTCGAATGCGCGCGTGACGGTGCGTCAGAACGCTCAGGTGATCTACGAGACGAGCGTGTCGCCGGGTCCATTCGAGATCAAGGATCTCTATGCAACGGGCTACGGCGGCAATCTCGACGTAACAGTCACCGAAGCGGACGGCCGCACGAAGAGTTTCACGGTGCCCTACGCAGCGGTGGCGCAATCACTGCGCCCCGGCACCACGCGTTTTGCGGTGACGGCTGGCCAGTTGCGCGACGACTCGCTGCAGACGAAGCCCGGTTTCACGCAGTTCACGATGCAGCGCGGCCTGACGAATCTGGTCACGCTGTACGGCGGCGTGCTGGCGTCGAGCGGATACGTGGCGGCGAACATGGGCGCGGCATTCAACACGAAGTACGGCGCATTCGCCAGCGACATCACGACCGCACGCACTGAAGTACCGGGCGACAAATCGCTGCACGGTAATAGTTTGCACATCGGCTACAGTAAGTTCATCGACCCGACTTCGACGAATATCGCAGTGGGCGCTTATCGCTTTTCCGACTCAGGCTATCTGAACTTCGCCGATGCGGCGTCGTTGCGCGACCTCGCGTTGCACGACGGTGACGTGAATGCAGCCGACCGCCAACGCGGCCGTTTGCAATTGACGGTGAACCAGAGCCTGAAAAACGGCAGCTCGGTGTTTCTGACGGCTTCGTCGCAGCATTATTGGAACCGCCCGGGCCGTGACGTGTTTTATCAAGCCGGTTATTCGAACGGCTTCAAGTTCGGCACCTACAGCGTGACGGCGGGCCGTACGCGCAGCTCAGACGGCACGTTGTCGAACGAGATCATGCTCAGCACGACGATTCCGCTCGGCCACACGCCGCATGCGCCGGTGCTGACGACGAACCTGAACGCGGGTAGCGGCGCAGCGACGATGCAGGCGAATATCAGCGGATCGGCGGGCGACCACAACCAGTACTCGTACAACGCGTACGGGACGGCGGGGCAGAGTTCGTCGTCGGCTGCGAATGTGAATGGCGGCGTGAGCGGCGTCTATCGCGCACCGTATGCGCAGATGACGGCGTCGGCGAGTGCGGGAAGCAACTCGACCCAGGCCTCGGCCGGCGTGAGCGGTTCGATCGTCGCGCATCCGGGCGGCGTGACGTTCTCGCAGACGGTGGGCGATACGTTTGGCATCGTCGAAGCACCGGGCGCGGCGGGCGCGACGGTGTCGAGCGCAACGGGGGGGAAGCTTGACCATCGTGGCTACGCGGTGGTGCCTTACCTGACGCCGTACAGCATGAACACGGTGGATATTGATCCGAAGGGCTCGTCGAGCGATGTTGAGTTTGAGTCGACTTCGGAGCGTGCGGTGCCGCGGTTGGGTTCGGTGGTCATGCTCAAGTACAAGACGGTGACGGGACGCGCAGCGCTGATTCACGCGCCGCGACTGGGTGGTGAAGGGCTGCCGTTCGGCGCGGATGTGCTGGATGCCGACGGTAATCAGGTCGGCATGGTTGCGCAGGGCAGCCGGATTTTTGCGCGCGGCGTCGGCGATCAAGGGACGCTAGTCGTCAAGCTAGGCGAAAAGAACGGTGAGGTGTGCCGGATAAAATATTCCTTGCCGGTGAAAAGCAGCACGTCGGAGGCGGCTTATACGTTGATCGAAGGGCATTGTGTAGATGACTCAGCCACCGAGCCGATGCCAGTATTGCACGCTGCCGATCACAGCGCCGATTGATGAGGGCACGGAGATATGTGTGACATGAAGACGGACTTGATTCGCTCGATCGTGTCGTGGCTCACCGCAAGCGTCCGCCGCGCGGGATCGTTTCGGAGGCATGCTGGCGTTGTGGCGGGGGTGTTGCTCGGAATCGCCGCGTCGGCTGATGCACTGGCGGCAGCAGTCGTTTTTCCGTCCAATGGCAGCGGCATTTTGCCCAACCTGGCGTTTTCAGCATCGCTTGCTAGTCCGCGAAATGCCCCTGTCGGCACGGTGCTTCAAAGTGCTACGCAAGCCGTTGGCCTCAGTTCGAACGGCCTGACCTGTAACGTTCAGAAAGCCATGAGCGTCACTGGTACAGCCGTAGCGGGGAGATGCGTCGACGTTTCAGACGAACGTGCCCGGCATCGGTGTGCGTTTCTACATAACGAGCCTCTGGAACGGAAGCTGGGTGCAGGCGCCGGTTACGCAAACGCTTCCCGGCAATAACGGCGGTTATGCGCACTATACGCGGGCCGACCTCGTGGTGACCGGATCGGTTGGCAGCGGCACGCTGACCACCTTGCCAAGCATGACAGTTACGTTTAGCGGCGATTGCATCACGACATCTTCGACCACACAGTCTCTCAACACCGGTTCGGTCATTGCGAGCAATACTTGCAGCGAGACCACTCCGTCAGTCGACGTTTCGCTGCCGAAGGCCCTTTCGCCGGCCCTTTCGACGAACGGGGCTACAACGGGGAGCACGCCGTTCACGCTCGGGGTGAACTGTCCCGCTGGCGTCAATGTCAACGTGACGCTCACTGACCCGGCCAACCCAGCCAACCGTACGACGACCTTGAGTCTTGCGCAAGGGTCATCCGCCTCGGGCGTCGGCTTGCAGATCGTCAACGGAACAACGGTAGTGGCCTATGGCCCGGACTCGGCGACGGCGGGAAATATGAACCAGTGGTCGGCTGGCATCGCACCGGGTGGGCAAATGCAAATTCCCCTTACCGCGCGCTACGTTCGCACGACGGGTCCGTTGATTCCCGGGGCAGTAAAAGGCACAACGACGTTCACGATGTCTTATCAATAGCCGCCGCCAGCGGGCGTAGCCCGCGGCCAAACGTATCCTCACCGCCGTTCGCCTGACGAATTGCATCAAGTCTGTCGCTTCCTGACGCAGACGCATGTTCGTGTACGGTCGCGCAGACGTGTATCATTCGTCCCGGCGCTGTCCCAAGCCGGCATCCCTCCATGATTTGCCGCCGAAGTGCGACTTTCGTCGCCCCGCGGTCCGGATCCGCCGTGCGAACCGCGTCCACTCGCCCGTTTCCCCGCGCCCGACATGCTTCGCCGGGCAGAGCGGAAACGCAAAGCGCCGCCCGCAGCGGCCTGTAGTGCCCGAACCCTATTTGTCGCCAGACCCGATGTCAGTCTCCGAACTCAAACGCCGCCGCACGTTCGCGGTCATTTCCCACCCGGACGCGGGCAAGACCACGCTCACGGAAAAGCTGCTGCTGTTCTCGGGCGCGATCCAGATCGCCGGTACCGTGAAGGGCCGCAAGAGCAACCGCTACGCGACGTCCGACTGGATGGAGATCGAAAAGCAGCGGGGCATTTCGGTGGCCAGCTCGGTGATGCAGTTCGAGTACGGCAACGCCGTCATCAATCTGCTCGACACGCCGGGCCACGAAGACTTCTCTGAAGATACGTACCGCGTGCTGACCGCGGTCGATGCCGCCGTCATGGTGATCGACGGCGCGAACGGTGTGGAAGCGCAAACGCTCAAACTGCTCGAAGTCTGCCGCAGCCGCAAGACGCCGATCGTCACCTTCATCAACAAGCTCGACCGCGAAGTGCGCGAGCCGCTCGAACTGCTCGACGAAATCGAGCAGCATCTGGGCGTGGCCGCCGTGCCGTTCACGTGGCCGATTGGCATGGGCAAGGAATTCCAGGGCGTCTACGACATCCAGCGTGATCAGGTGCGCCTGTTCCGTGCCGGACAAGACAAAGCGGGAGGCGAAGTCGAAACGCTGCAGGCGCTCGGCGACGAAGAGGGCGAACGCCGCTTCGGCCATAGCTGGGTCAAGGCGAAAGAAGAGATCGACCTCATCACCGGCGCGTCGCCCGATTTCGATCGTGAGCAGTTCCTCGCCGGCCAGCAGTCGCCGGTGCTATTCGGCTCGGCGATCAACAACTTCGGCGTGAAGGAAATTCTCGATGCACTGGTCGATCTGGCGCCGCCGCCGTCCATGCGCATGACCGTGCAGCGTCCGGTCATGCCGGACGAGCCGAAGTTCACCGGCGTCGTGTTCAAGGTGCAGGCGAACATGGACCTGGCGCACCGCGACCGCGTGGCGTTTATCCGCGTGTGTTCGGGGCATTTCGAGCGCGGCATGGCGGTGAAGGTGACGCGCACGAACAAGACGTTCCGCGCCAACAACGTGGTGACGTTCCTGTCGCAGCGTCGTGAGACGGTGAGCGAGGCGTATCCGGGCGATATCATCGGTATTCCGAATCATGGCACGTTGAGTCTCGGCGATACGCTGACCGAAGGCGAGCAATTGCAATTCGTCGGCCTACCGTTTTTCGCGCCGGAAATTTTCCAGACGGTCGAAGTGGTCGATCCGATGCGCGCCAAGCAGCTCGGCGAGGCGCTCAAGCAACTCGGCGAGGAAGGCGCGATTCAGGTGTTCCGTCCCGAAGTGGGCGGCCTGATCATTCTCGGCGCGGTCGGGCAACTGCAGTTCGAAGTGGTGTCGCACCGCTTGTCGACGGAATACAAGGTCGACGTGCGCATGGCGCCGGCGCGTTACCGCATGTCGCGCTGGGTGACTTGCGACGATGCGGCCGAACTGCGCCGTTTCACCGATTCGTACGCGGCGCGGATCGCGCTCGACGCGTCCGACGCGCCGACGTATCTGGCCTCGCACGTGTCGGAGATCGAAGTCGCGCAGAAGGCGTGGCCGAAGATCGTGTTCAACGAGTTGCGCGAGCACTCGGGCGTGCCGTTCAAGAAGGCGATGTAGCCGGGGGACGGTTGCGCAGCATCGCCTCAACACGTGATCGAGATCAGCACAAGGCCCGGTTGGCATTAAGCCCTTGTGCGTCGAAGCATCAAGGTTACTGGTATGTCATGGTGAATATCGCCGAGGCATTCACGGTTCCGGGCGTCACGGGCGCGGCTCCTAACCGGTAGTACCGGGCAAAAAATTGAAATGACATGTTCCCGGTCGTGCCGGAAGTCAGAGGAAAGGGACTATCCAGCACAATCGCTGTACGTGCAGCATTGAGCAATTGCACGCCCACGCCGGTTGCCGTGCCGTTCGACGCCACGGCAGTCGGGACGCCCGACGTGCCGGATACCGAGGAGAAAGTCACCGCGACCGAGACGCCGGATTGGCAACTCATGCCAATAGAAAAGGGCGTGGTAGCGGCCGTCGAACCGGCGGTAGGGAAGGCGGAAGCGCTAACCGAGCCGAGATAAATAGTCTGGTTCGCCGTGTTGGCCGTGACCGAACAACTAACTCCGCGAATTGGTCCGCCCGTAACGGTCAATCTGTTTGAGCCATTATTGAGTTGAACGTTGGTATTCAATACGCCGCTGATATATTGAGCCGAGGCGATGGTGCCACCGGTAACCGTGCCGGTTTTCACCAGTTCGACGGTGCCGGAAACATTGAAGCTCCCAGTGGAGCTAGTGTTTCCCAGCGACGAATCCGCACTGCAAGTTCCCGAGGGGTTAAGAGCTGTGCCTTGGCTGTTGCGCATCCGCATGCCGACGCCCGCCAAACCTGTCGTGAAAACACCCGTCATGCTGGGAACGAGCGTTTGCCCAGTCGCGCAGACTACGACGGGTATGTTGAAAGTGGATGGATTGGTGCATTGCCCCGAAAGGGTAAAACTTTTGATCGTGCCCGGGATCGTCTCGCCTGAGGCGAGCGAGTTGGACACGGCTACAGGGCCATAGGCGAACGTGATAGGCATCCCTGCGGTAGGGCAATCTGCGCGGGCGTCGACCGCCCAGCCAAGCGCGAAAGCAAGAAAGAAAAGCAGGCGCGCAGTGGTGAACGTTCTCGTTAGAAGACGGGACATTATCGATACCTACTGGTATTTTTAAGCCTGCGGAAAGGCCATTTGGTGCAATCCCGATTGCCAATGTGCTCGACGACCGACCGCAACGTTACTCGCGCGCCTCACAAACAGGCCGCGCTTGGACACCAATATCCCAAAAGTGCCCATTTGCGCCAACATTCGCATCAAAACATTCCAAGGTCATTTTCCGGAACTCAGGGACATTCTGAGCGCTCACCCCAGCTTCAACACCTCTTCCCGCATCCACCCGGCCAGCGCCTGCACATGTTCCAACCCCACGTGCCGCTGTGGAATATCGAGCCAGTAACCGAACGGCCCGCTCACTTCGACGTCGGAAAACTGCGCGAGAGTGCCATCCGCCAGCTCCTCGACAATCATGTTCCGGTCGACGATCGCCAGCCCCGCGCCTTTACTCGCCGCACGAATCGCCTGTTCCAGCGTCGAGAACTCGATGCCGTTATCCGCATAACGCGCGGGCATGCCCGCCTTGGCCAGCCAGTTCGGCCACAATTCGAGCCGGGCGTCGTTGTGCAGCACATGCAACGCCGGCATGCGTTCAAGCAGCGCGTTGAGCGGTTGGCCGAGCAGGCGCGGCGCGCCCACGAGCACATGGCGCTCCATCATCAGCAGTTCGGAGTGCGCGTCCGGTAGCGCCTGGCGGCCGAAGCGAATCTGACAGTGAACGTCGCCGTGCGCCTCAGTACGGACGGACAGTTCGACGTCGGGCAATTCCACCGCGAGCGAACCCAGCCGCGGCGAAAACCATTGCGTGGCGAAAGTGGGCGGTAAGGCGAGCACGAGGCGCCGCCGCCCTTTGGCGGCCGTGATTTGACGAAAGCCGCGCTCGATCGTGTCGAAGGCTTCGGACAGGCAGGGCAGCAATTGCAACCCCGCCTGCGTCAGTCGGATGCCCTTGTGGTCGCGCTCAAACAGTTTCGCGCCGAGCGATTCTTCGAGCAGCTTGATTTGCCGGCTCACGGCGCCTTGGGTCACGCACAGCGCAATGGCTGCGCGGTTGAAACTCATGTGCCGGGCCGTCTCTTCGAAGAAGCGCAACGCGATCAGCGATGGCAAGCGCCGCATAAATCACCTTCTATTGCTTTTAATCGTGCGCGATCCGGCCGGCAAGATGGCCGGACTGCAAACGGTGGTTGTGCTGCATCGCTAGCCGCGCGTTGTCCCCAAACGAATCGCTTTTGGCGCGTCTCCGGCGCACGCGATCCGAACCGCCATCGGCCAGCGATTTCAAGGCAAACCGCCATCGTGGCGGCTGGAAGATTGTCGCATTGGCGCTCGTTGTTTGCTTGATCTCGATAACAAATATCCCCGGCGCGCCCTGGGCGGCCGGCCGCGACCGGGTGTCTGCCCGGCGCTCGAGGAGAAGCGCCGCGCGAGCGCTCAACTTCGCCTATGCTGACGAAGACGCGCGCCCGCCCACGAAGCCTGGCTCGCCTTCCCCTGTCGACCGGAGTTAGCGCTGTAGCGCCTACTCTGGTCCCATGCAAGATGGTTGCTGTCCTCGGAGCGCCTGTGACCGTTCGCAATCTCGACGCCTTGTTTCGACCCAAATCCGTCGCCGTGATCGGCGCTTCCGAGCGGCCCGGCAGCACCGGCGCGATGGTGTGGACGCGCGTGCTGGATGGGGGCTTCGACGGCCCGCTCTGGCCGGTCAATCCGAAGTACGAAACGCTCGGCGGCCACGCCGTGATCCACGACCCGGGCGATTTGCCGGAGGCGCCCACGGTCGCGTTGATCTGCACGCCACCGGCGACGTGGCCCGGCATCATCCATAAGCTTGGCGGATTGGGCACGCGCGCGGCGATCATCGTCGGCGAGGTGCGTTGCGACGACGACCGGCTCGCGCTGCGGCACGCGCTCTCGGCGGCGCGGCCGAATCTGCTGCGGATCGTCGGGCCGGGCAGTCTCGGCGTGGTGTCGCCGGCGCTGCGCGCGCATCTGGGCGCACCGTCTTGCACGGTGAAGGCGGGCGGCGTCGCGTGGGTGTCGCAGTCGAACGCACTGACCAATGCCGTGCTCGGCTGGGCGCACGCGCGCGGCCTCGGCTTCTCGCACGCGGTGGCGCTCGGCGGCGAAGCGGACGTGGACGCGGGCGACGTGCTCGACTATCTGGCCAGCGACCCCGGCACGCGCGCCATCCTGCTCGAACTGGATAGCGTGCGGGCGGCGCGCAAGTTCATGTCGGCAGCCCGCGCGGCGGCGCGCAACAAGCCGGTGCTGGCGCTGCGCTCCGGCCGCGCCGATCCCGCCGACGGGCTCTACACCGCCGCGTTCCGCCGCGCCGGCATGGTGCGCGTCGATGCGCTCGACGACCTGCTCGACGAGATCGAGACGCTCGGCGTGGGCCGCGTGGCGGCAGGCGCCACGGCCACGCTGATTACGAGCGACCGCGGCCTGGCCACTTTGGCTTGTGACGCCTTCGCCGCAGCCGGCGATACGCTCGCGCCGTGGCCGGACGAGGCGTCGGATGCGTTGAAGCAGACCTTGCCGTACGCGGTCGGCGGCAACCCGCTGCTACTCGGCGATGACGCGCGTCCCGAGCACTTCGGCACCGCCCTCAAACTGCTCGCGGATCATCGCAGCACCGGCACGGCCTTCGTGGTCCATGCTTCGACGCACGGCGCGCCGGTCGGCGAAGTGGCGCAGGCCCTGATCGCGAATCAGCGCTTCGCTTATCGCGGCTTGCTTGCGTGCTTCTTCGGCGGCGTGGATGCCGTCACGCGCGACGCGCTGCACGCGCAGGGCATCCCCGTTCATACGACGCCGCAGCGCCTCGCGCGCGCCTTCGCGCGGCTGGTCGATTACCGGATGGGGCGTGAACTGCTGATGCAGACGCCGGAAGGTTTGCCAGCGCAAATTCCCGAATGCATCGACGCGGCCCAGGCTCAGGCGCGCACGGCGCTTGCAGCAGGTGAGCACCAACTAACCGGCGAGGCGGCGGCGCGGTTTCTAGACCGGTTCGGGTTGCGGGTGGAAGCGCAGGACGGACGCGCAACAGGCGCCGATATGGCGAGAGACGCTACGCAGGACGTCGCGCAGGGATCGGCGCGGGGCGCTGTGGAGGGTGCAGGACCAACGATCGCGCAACGCGCCGTGCAGGCCTCAGCGGAGTCGCCGACCGCGCCGGACTGCGCCGAAGCAAGCACCAACTCTTCCACCCAACCCGTCGTTGACCTCGCCGTCGAACTCCACGACGACGACAACTTCGGACCCGTCTTCAGCTTCACGGCGCCATCGGCCGACGGCGTGTCCGAACCGTTGCGCATCTACGGCTTGCCGCCGCTCAATCCGATGCTCGCGCGCGACATCGTCACGCGTTCGCCCTACGCGCGGCTGGTTGCGCCGGAACCGGCCTTGGCCGCGCTGACGTCACTCTCGCAAGCCGTGTGCGACGTCAAGGAGCTCGTCGGGCTCACGCTGAAGCTCAGGGTGTACCGCGATCACGTGATGATCGTCGAGCCCACGCTGAAAATTGCGCCGATGCGCAGCCGCCTCGCGATCGTGCCGTATCCGCGCCGTTTCGAAGAGACGGTGGACTGGCAAGGTGTGCGAGTGACGGTGCGGCCGATCCGTCCGGAAGACGAAGCTGCGCATCACGACTTCGTCGAAGCAATGACACCCGAGGATTTGCGCCTGCGGTTTTTCGGCGCGGTGGGCAGCTTCGACCACTCGCAGCTCGCGCGCATGACGCAGATCGACTACGACCGCGAAATGGCGCTGATCGCCACCGTGCAGAGCGAAGAAGGTTTCACGCGGACGCTGGGCGTGGTGCGCGCGGTCGCCGATCCCGACAACGAAACCGCCGAATTCGCGGTGGCGGTGCGCTCGGATCAGAAAGGCCGGCGCCTTGGCCAATTGCTGATCGATCGGATCATCAAATACGCGCGGGTGCGGGGCATCCATTGGCTAGTCGGCGAGGCGCTGCGCGAGAATACCCCGATGATCGGGCTCGCCAAAGCCAGCGGTTTTACGATCACGCGGACGGAGGATCCGGGTGTGGTCGGATTCAGAATGGCGCTGGATGAAGCGACGGAGGCAGGCGCCTAGGCGGCGTGCCCAAAGCGCTGAGTTGAATAGATCACCGCATCCGACGCGTTCGATGCGGTGATCAAAGCGACGAGAGGCGCTCAAGGCCTGGCGCCGCGAGAAGAAACCGGAGAAGCCTCAGGCCGCCAGCTTAGTCGCTGCCTCATCGACCTGCGACCGCGTCACCGCCAACTCCTCCAGCCACGCATCCCCATAAACCGCCCCGGTCTCCCGCTCCAACCGCGCGATCGTCGCCGCGCAACGGCCCGCATCCTTCGGCGTCGCAATAAACGACTTCACCGATTCACCCGCCTTGAAGGCATCGAACAACGGCACGCGAATATCGTCCGGCAGCGCACGCGTCGTCCACTGATACGGCTTGCCGTTGAACGTGAATTGCGGCGGCAGCACACGCTCTTTCTTCGCGGCCGGAATCAGGCCGTACGTGCGCGCTGCATCGCCGATCTGCTCCGGCGAAAACAGCTCGTCCGGGCTGATGTCGAATTGCTGGATGAACGTCTCGATGCTTTGCATCGCTGCCGCGCGATCGTCGCGGCGCTTTTGCGCATGGGCGACGATGTCGCGCAGTTCGTCGGCTTCTTCAGGCGTGATCGTGAAGCTCGACTGCTTCTGCTGGAGTTCGGAAAAACGCTGGAATTCGGAATCGGTCAGAAGTTTCGCCATTGCTTATCGATGAGCGCGCATGAGCGAACCCATGCGGCGTGATTTTTGAGAGGGTCGCCATTCTAAACCATGTGCGCGAGCGGCCGATTTTCGACGGGCCGCCGCGCGGGTTCGACCGACAGCATCACGCGCTAGGCAGCGTTCTCGTGAAACATCGACAGCGCCTGAACCGTCTCGCGCAATAGCGCGGTGGCGGCTTCGAGCGTCGGCGCGACGTATTCGTCGATACGCCGCAAATACGGGCAGGTGAGCACCGCGATCGCCTGGCCCGACGGACCCTGGATCGGAAACGTGAGGTCGGTCACACCGAACGTCTGCTGGCTGTCCTTCTGCGAGAAACCCGCTGCGCGAATCCGCTCGCAGGCCTGTTCGAGCGCGTCGCGATCGATCGTGACCTCGCCCTTCACCTTGGTGTGTTCAGCCAGCATCTGTTCGCGCTGCTCGATGCTTTGAAACGCGAGCATCACGCGCCCCGAACCCGTGTCGATCAGGCCGACGCGCGAACCGAGCCGCACCGACATGCCCCACGTGCCCGGACCATCCACCTGCGCAATTACCAGCAGGTTGCCGCGGTCGTACACCACGAGGTGACACGATTGTTCGGCAGCATCGGCAAAGCGCTGCATGAGCGGCAGCGCTTCGGAGATCAGACGGTTCATCGGCGGATGACGGTGCGCGAGCGCATACAGCTTGAGGCTGAGCGAGTAGCGGTCTCCCGCCGCCGAGCGCACCACGTACTGACGTGCGACCAGCCGTTCGAGCATGCGATACATCTCGCTCGCATTGCGTCCGAGCAGCTTGGTGATTTCGGCGCGCGTCAGCCCTTCCTTCTGCTCGGCGAGCAGTTCGAGGATGTCGAGGCCTTTGTCGAGCGCCGGAGCGCGGTAGCGGTCGGCGTCGTCTTTGTCGTCTGCGTCCATCGTGAGGGAGGTTCCTTGGGCTGTTCTCATTATGTGGCGCGTGAGTGTACGTGCGGGACGAATCTCGCGGAGATGGCGCACGTCCAGGGAAAACACGGACGGTCGGTGCAGTCTATATTCCTTGACTTCGAAAAGTCCATATATGAATAATACGTTCATTGGTGAATTAACGCCGCCAATACTCGACAAGACTCGAATAAGAAGCGCAGGACGAAGTGCCGGGCCTCAGAGCCGGTTCACGCAGTTCCCACAACGCATATCTGGAGACAACCATGTCGTTCGCGAAAGGGCCGCTCACGGCCCGCCGTTTGTTCCGCACTCCGCTCTCCGTCACAGCAGCCGCTGCGTGCCTCGCCGGCCTCGCCGTGACGGGCGCCGCGCAAGCCGCCGACTCTGGCAAGATCGGCCTCGGTCTGCCGCTGCTGACGTCGCCGTTCTGGCAGTCGTACAACAACTATCTGCCCAAGTATGCGAAAGAGAGCGGCCTCGACATCCTCGCGCCGGTCAATTCGAATGGCGATCCCGTCCAGCAGATCACGGACATGAACAACCTGCTGAACCTCGGGGCGAAGGGCATCGTGGTCGGCCCGCTGGATTCGGCGGCGATCAGCCGCGCGCTCGACGCCGCCGCGGCGAAGAATGTGCCGGTCGTCGCCGTGGACGTCGCGCCGACGCAAGGCAAGGTCGCGATGGTGGTGCGCGCCGACAATCACGCGTACGGCGAGAAGGCCTGCAAGTACATCGGCGATCACGTGAAGTCGGGCAAGGTCGTGCAGATCATGGGCGACCTGGCATCGGTCAACGGACGCGACCGGTCTGAAGCATTCCGCTCGTGCCTGAAGGGCTATCCGGGTTTGTCGCTGCTGGAAATTCCGGCGAGCTGGAAGGGTGACGTCGCGGCCACTGCGCTCGACAGTCTGCTGACCGCGAATCCCGACGTGAAGGCGATCTACATGCAGGCAGGCGGCGTCTATCTGTCGCCGACGCTGCAAACCTTGCGTCGCAAGCAGATGCTGTTTCCCGCCGGCGATGCGAAGCATGTCGTGATCGTCAGCAACGACGGCATTCCTCAGGAGTTCGACGCGATCCGCCGCGGCGATATCGACGCGACCGTGTCGCAGCCCGCCGACTCATACGCGAAATACGGGCTGTTCTATATCAAGGCGGCGTTGGCAGGTCAGACCTTCAAGCCGGGCCCGACCGATCATGGCAGCAACATCATCCAGTTGGCGCCAGGCATTCTGGAAGACCAATTGCCCGCACCGCTCGTGACGAAATCGAACGTCGACGACAAAGCCTTGTGGGGCAATACGGTCAAATGAGCGAGCTCACGCCCTCCGTGCCCGTCGTCGAAGCGCTTGCAGTGACCAAGCGCTTCGGCTCGACGGCCGCGCTGCAAGACGTGAGCATCCGCGTGATGCCCGGCGAGTCGCACGCGCTTGTCGGGCGCAACGGCGCGGGTAAATCGACGCTGGTGTCGATCCTCACCGGCCTGCGCAAGCCCGACACCGGCGAGGTGCGTTTCAGCGGCGCGGCCGCGCCGTCGATCGCGGATCGCGACGCCTGGCGCGAGCGCGTGGCGTGCGTCTATCAACATTCGACGATCATCCGCGATCTGAGCGTGGCGGAGAATCTGTTCATCAATCGGCAGCCGTTGCGCGGCGGCGTGATCGATTGGCAAGCCATGCGGCGCGACGCGCGCGCGTTGCTCGATCACTGGAAGATCGACGTGCGTGAAGATGCCCGCGCCGGCGACCTGTCGGTGGAAGCGCGGCAACTGGTGGAGATTGCGCGCGCGCTGTCGTACGGCGCGCGCTTCATCATTCTCGACGAACCGACCGCGCAACTCGATGGCGACGAGATCAAGCGTTTGTTCCGGCGCATCAGCGAGTTGCAGCGCGAGGGCGTGACGTTCCTCTTCATCTCGCATCATCTTCAGGAAGTGTACGAAATCTGCCAGGCCGTGACGGTGCTGCGCGACGCGCGGCATATTGTCAGCGCGCCGGTTTCCGCGTTGCCGCGCGAGCAGCTGATCGAAGCGATGACCGGCGAACGCGGCGGTCTCGCCGTCGCCGATGCGGCGGCGCGCGCCAAGTTGCCCGCCGATACGGCGATCGCGCTGGAAGTCGAAGAACTGGCCGGCGCCGATTACGAAGCCGTGTCGTTCACCGTCAAGCGTGGCGAAGTTGTCGGCTTGACCGGCGCGACGAGCAGCGGCCGTACGAGCGTGGCCGAAGCGATTGCCGGCCTGCGCGCGGCCAAACGCGGCACGATCAGCGTCGATGGCGCAATCTTGCCGCCTGGCGATGTGCCCGCGGCGCTCGCGCACGGCATCGGCTGCGTGCCGAAGGATCGGCATCACGAAGGGCTCGTGCTCACGCAATCGGTCGCGGAAAACGCATCGATGACGATCGCGCGGGTGCTTGGCAAATTCGGCATCGCGCCGCCCGCGAAGAAGAACGCCTTCGGCCAGAAGATGATCGACGCGCTCGGCATCGTCGCGCAAGGTCCGGAGCATGTCGTGTCGGGTCTGTCCGGCGGCAATCAGCAAAAGGTGGTGATGGCGCGTGCGCTCGCCACCAATCCTAATGTGCTCGTGCTGATCGATCCCACCGCGGGCGTCGATGTGAAATCGAAGGAAGCGTTGCTCTCCGTCGTGGATCGCGTGCGCGAAGAGGGCAAGGCCGTGCTGGTCGTGTCCGGCGAACTCGACGATCTGCGCACCTGTGACCGCGTGCTGGTCATGTTCCGTGGCCGTGTCGCGGCCGAATTTCCCGCGGGTTGGCAGGACCACGACCTGATCGCATCCGTTGAAGGAGTCAGTCTTCATGAAGAATAGTGTGCCCAGCCCTGCATTCGGCACCGCGCAAGCTCAGGCTCAGCCGCAGTTGGCCGCGCCGGCGTCACGCGGCAAACGTGCGCGCTCCGAACTCGCGCGCCTGCGCGAACTGGCGTTGCTGCCCGCGCTGGCTCTGCTGATTGTGATCGGCGCGTTTGTCAGCCCGAGCTTTCTGACCAAGGCTAACCTCATCAGCGTGCTGGGTGCGTCGGCGGCGTTGGCGCTCGTCGTGCTCGCCGAATCGCTGATCGTGCTGACCGGCAAGTTCGACCTGTCGCTCGAATCGACGGTCGGTATCGCGCCCGCCGTGGGCGCGATGCTGGTGATGCCGGCGGCGTCCGCGGGCTTCGGCATGCAATGGCCGGCGGCAGCCGGCTTGCTCGCCATCGTGGTGGTGGGCGCGGTGATCGGCTTCATCAACGGCTTTCTCGTGGTGCGTTTGCGGCTCAATGCGTTCATCGTCACGCTGGCCATGCTGATCGTGTTGCGCGGCATGCTGGTCGGCGCAACCAAGGGCGGCACGCTGTTCGATATGCCGACGTCGTTCTTCGCGCTCGCGACCACCATCGTGCTCGGCTTGCCTTTGTCCGTGTGGCTCGCGGCGGTGGCGTTCGCAGTCGCGGCCTTCATGCTGCGCTATCACCGGCTGGGCCGCGCGTTGTACGCCATCGGCGGTAATCCGGAAGCGGCGCGCGCGGCGGGGATTCGCGTGGAGCGCATCACGTGGGGCGTATTCGTGCTCGGCAGCATCCTTGCCTCGGTGGGCGGTTTGATCGTGACGGGCTATGTCGGCGCGATCAATGCGAACCAGGGCAACGGCATGATTTTCACGGTGTTCGCGGCGGCGGTGATTGGCGGCATTTCCCTCGACGGCGGCAAGGGCACCATGTTCGGCGCGCTCACCGGCGTGCTGCTGCTCGGCGTCGTACAGAACCTGCTGACGCTTGCCCAGGTGCCGTCGTTCTGGATTCAGGCGATCTACGGCGCGATCATTCTGGGCTCGCTGATGGTGGCGCGCCTCGCCAGCGGCGAAGGCCAGAACTGATGCATATGCACATCGGAGAACTCATTTGACCAGCCGCCCGTTGCAAACCGACCCACGCCTGATCCTGCTAAGCCCCGCCGACAACTGCCTGATCGCGGCGGCGCGCCTGGACGGCGGCACGCAGGTCGAGATCGAAGGCGAGCGCGTGACGCTCACTAAAACCATCGAACTCGGTCACAAGGTGGCGCGCCATGAACTCGCGAAGGACGACAAGGTGCTGCGCTACGGTGCAGTGATCGGTCACGTGACAGAAGCAGTGGCACGCGGTGCGCATCTGCATACGCACAACCTCGAAAGCGATTACCTGCCGACGTACACGCACGACGCGGGCCACGAATTCGTCCATCACTGATGTGAGCACAATGACGTGGCCTCGCGCCGCGCTGGAACGATCATGACTGACACTTCCGTAGCATCTCTACCTGTCGCCGCGCAGCAGCCCACGCTTCAGGGCTATCTGCGTCGCGACGGCCGCAAGGGCATCCGCAATGTGGTCGCGGTGGCGTATCTGGTCGAGTGCGCGCATCACGTCGCGCGCGAGATCGTCACGCAGTTTCGCGAACCGCTCGACGCCTTCGACGATCCTTCCGCCGAACGCGAGCCGCCTGTGCATCTGATCGGCTTTCCGGGCTGCTATCCGAACGGCTACGCCGAAAAAATGCTCGAGCGGCTCACCACGCATCCCAATGTGGGCGCGGTGCTATTCGTGTCGCTCGGTTGCGAGAGCATGAACAAGCACTATCTGGTGGACGTGGTGCGCGCAAGCGGCCGTCCCGTCGAAGTACTGACGATCCAGGAAAAGGGCGGCACGCGCAGCACGATTCAATACGGCGTCGACTGGATTCGCGATGCGCGCAAGCAACTCGCCGCGCAGCAGAAAGTGCCGATGGCGCTGAGCGAACTGGTGATCGGCACGATCTGCGGCGGCTCGGACGGCACCAGCGGCATCACGGCGAATCCGGCGGTGGGCCGCGCGTTCGATCATCTGATCGACGCGGGTGCGACCTGCATCTTCGAAGAAACCGGCGAGCTGGTGGGCTGCGAATTCCATATGAAGACGCGCGCGGCGCGCCCGGCGCTCGGCGATGAAATCGTGGCTTGCGTCGCGAAGGCGGCGCGCTATTACTCGATTCTCGGCCACGGCAGTTTCGCAGTCGGCAACGCGGACGGCGGACTCACCACGCAGGAAGAAAAATCGCTGGGTGCATATGCGAAGAGTGGGGCGTCGCCGATTGTCGGCATCATCAAGCCCGGCGACATTCCGCCGACCGGCGGCCTGTATCTGCTCGACGTGGTGCCGGATGGCGAGCCGCGCTTCGGTTTCCCCAACATCAGCGACAACGCGGAGATCGGCGAACTGATCGCCTGCGGCGCGCATGTGATTCTGTTCACGACCGGACGCGGCTCGGTGGTCGGCTCGGCGATCTCGCCGGTGATCAAGGTGTGCGCGAATCCCACGACGTATCGCAATCTCTCCGGCGACATGGATGTCGATGCAGGCCGCATTCTCGAAGGCCGCGGCACGCTCGACGAAGTGGGCCGCGAAGTGTTCGAGCAAACGGTGGCGGTGTCGCGCGGTGCCGCTTCGAAGTCGGAGACGCTGGGTCATCAGGAATTCATCCTGACGTACAAGACGTTCGAACCGGTTGGACCGGCTTGCCTGCCGTCGAGCGCCGCAGTGCAGCATCGGGTCGTCGCGATCGAGCCGCACTGAGCGGCTGCGTCTAGCCGCGCGGTCCTGGCGGCAAGCAGTCTGTACACACCGTGGGCAAACCCCGCCCATGCATGGTAAAACACAAGCGCGGATGGGATCTGAGTAAGCGCTAAAGCGCTAACTCAGGTCGACACCGCATAAGATCTGAGTAAGTGCTGAAGCACTAACTCAGATCGACACTGGAGACGCGCTCAATGACCGCAACGATCGGATCGAAGATCGGGCAACGGCGCCACCTCGGCCGCGGGCCGCTGCAGGTGACCGGTTTGGGACTCGGCACGGCGCCGCTCGGCGGCCTCTACCGCGATCTGTCCGACGAAGAAGCTCACGCCACCATCGCCGCCGCGTGGGACGCCGGCGTGCGCTATTTCGACACCGCGCCGCATTATGGCAACACGAAAGCCGAGCATCGTCTGGGCGATGCCTTGCGGCGCTATCCGCGCGCCGACTATGTGTTGTCCACCAAGGTGGGGCGCCGTTTCGTGCCGCGCACCACGCCTTTCGACGACAAGGAAGGCTGGCAAAACCCGCTCCCCTTCGAAGCGATTTACGACTACACGCACGACGGCATTCTGCGTTCGTTCGAAGACAGCCAGCAGCGCCTCGGCATCGTCGATATCGACATTCTGCTGGTGCACGATATCGGCCGTGTCACGCACGGCGACAAGCATCCCCATTACTGGCGGCAACTGACCGAAGGCGGCGGCTTTCGCGCGCTAAACACGTTGCGCTCGACTGGCGCGATCAAGGCGGTCGGGCTCGGCGTCAACGAAGGCGCGGTCATACTCGACGCGATGGCCGAGTTCGATATCGATTGCGCGTTGCTCGCGGGCCGTTATACGCTCCTCGAACAGACCACGCTCGACGACCTGTTGCCGGCCTGTGAAAAACGCGGCGTCAGCATCCTGTTAGGCGGCGCGTTCAACTCGGGCATTCTGGCGCGCGGCGTCGAAGGCGATCTGAAATTCAACTACGGCGAGGCGCCGCCCGAAGTGATCGAGCGCGTCGCGCGGCTGGAAGCGGTATGCCGTGCGCACGGCGTGCCGCTCGCGGCCGCCGCCTTGCAGTTTCCGTATGCGCATCCGGCGGTCGCCACGGTGTTGACCGGCGCGCGCAGTGCCGATGAATTGCGCGAGAACGCCGCGTCGTTCGAGAAGCCGATCCCCGCGGCCTTGTGGTCCGCGCTACGGGACGAAGGTTTGCTCGACAGCCGCGCGCCCGCGCCAGAGGATTGAGTTGACGATGCCTATCGATGCCCACCAGCACTACTGGGATCCCGCTCGCGGCGATTACGAGTGGCTCACGCCGGAACTGAAAATCCTGTACCGGACGTTTGGCCCGGAGGATCTCAAGCCGTTGCGCGAACGCGCGGGCATCGAACGGACGGTGGTGGTGCAGGCGGCGCCGACCATCGACGAAACGCGTTATTTACTGGACCTGGCGCGCCATGAGCCGTCGATTGCGGGCGTGGTCGGCTGGGTGCCGTTGTTGCTGCCCACGGCGCCGCAGGTGATCGAAGCGCTGGCGCATGAGCCGAAGTTCAAGGGCGTGCGGCCGATGCTGCAGGATTTGCCGGACGACACGTGGATCGCGAACCCCGATCTCGCGCCGGCAATCAAAGCGCTGATTGCACACGACCTCGCCTTCGACGCATTGATTTACGCGCGCCACGTCGAGCCGTTCGAAACTTTCGCGACGCGCTTTCCGGCGCTGCGCATCGTCGTCGATCATGGGGCGAAGCCGCCCATCCGCTATGGACGCGCGGGCTATCCAGGCTGGGCCGACGCGATCACGCGGCTCGCGCAACTGCCGCACGTGCATTGCAAGCTGTCGGGCCTCGTCACCGAGGCGTCACCCGGCTGGACCGAGGAAACGCTGCGCCCGTATATCGACCATCTGCTGAAGTCCTTCGGTCCGGCGCGTTTGATGTGGGGCAGCGACTGGCCGGTGCTCGACCTGAACGGCGATTATCTGCTCTGGCATTCGGTGGCGAACACCTTGCTCGCCTCCTTGAGCGACGCCGAGCGCGAAGCGGTTTTCGGCGGCAACGCCGCCGCGTTTTATCGACTGTGAATTCCGAAAGAGACAAGCAAAGCCCATTCAACTGGAGTCGTAGATGACACAAAGACTGGCCGGCAAGACGGCCCTGATCACGGCGGCAGGACAAGGCATCGGACTCGCCACCGCCGAACTCTTCGCACGCGAAGGCGCGCGTGTGATCGCCACGGATATCCGCATCGACGGACTCGCCGGCAAGCCGGTCGAGGCGCGCAAGCTCGACGTGCGCGACGACGTGGCGATCAAGGCGCTGGCCGCCGAAGTCGGCGCGATCGACGTGCTGTTCAACTGCGCGGGCTTCGTGCACGCGGGCAACATTCTCGAATGCAGCGAAGAGGATTGGGACTTCGCCTTCGACCTGAACGTAAAGGCGATGTACCGCATGATCCGCGCGTTCCTGCCCGCCATGCTCGACCACGGCGGCGGCTCGATCATCAACATGTCGTCGGCGGCGTCGAGCGTGAAGGGCGTGCCGAACCGCTTTGCGTATAGCGCCTCCAAGGCCGCGGTGATCGGGCTGACCA
The DNA here is from genome assembly GCF_012689525.1 of Paraburkholderia aromaticivorans. Classification (NCBI taxonomy): domain Bacteria; kingdom Pseudomonadati; phylum Pseudomonadota; class Betaproteobacteria; order Burkholderiales; family Burkholderiaceae; genus Paraburkholderia; species Paraburkholderia aromaticivorans. The sequence continues at coordinate 3,525,069 of NZ_CP051515.1, read as the reverse complement.
AGTCCGTTGCTGCGGACTTCATCACGCGTGGTGTACGCTGTAACGCGATCTGCCCAGGCACGGTGGCTTCGCCGTCGCTCGAACAGCGGATCGTCGCGCAGGCTCAGGCGCAAGGCGCGTCGCTGGACGCCGTGCAGGCGGCCTTTGTGGCGCGTCAGCCGATGGGCCGCATCGGCAAGCCGGAAGAAATCGCCGCGTTGGCGCTGTATCTCGGGTCCGACGAGTCGTCGTTTACGACGGGCCACGCGCATGTGATCGACGGCGGCTGGTCGAACTGATAGACGCCGACGTATGCCGACGCACGCTGAACCACGAACCGAACACCACTGAAAGGAAGTGCCAGGATGAAACTGCTTCGTTATGGGCCGAAAGGCCAGGAAAAGCCGGGCTTGCTCGACGCGCAAGGCAAGATTCGTGATCTGTCGAACGTGGTCGCCGATATCGACGGCGCCGCGCTGACCGACGAAGGTCTCGCCAAACTGCGCGCGCTCGATCCGGCCTCGCTGCCGCTGGTCGAAGGCAATCCGCGCTTGGGTCCGTGCGTCGGCAAGATCGGCAAGTTCATCTGCATCGGCTTGAACTACGCGGATCACGCGGCGGAATCGAATCTGCCGGTGCCCGCCGAACCGGTCATCTTCAACAAGTGGACGAGCGCGATCAGCGGCCCGAACGACGATGTCGAAATTCCGCGCGGCTCGAAGAAAACCGATTGGGAAGTCGAACTCGGCGTGGTGATCGGCAAGCCGGCGAAATATATCGACGAAGCCAACGCGCTCGATCACGTCGCCGGATACTGCGTGATCAACGACGTGTCGGAACGCGAATGGCAGATCGAAAAGGGCGGCACGTGGGACAAGGGCAAGGGCTTCGACACGTTCGGCCCGATCGGCCCGTGGGTCGTCACGCGCGACGAAGTCGCCGATCCGCAGAACCTGAGCCTGTGGCTCGAAGTGGACGGTCATCGCTATCAGAATGGCAACACGAAGACGATGGTGTTCGGCGTCGCGAAACTGGTTTCGTACGTATCGCAGTGCATGAGCCTGCAACCGGGCGACGTGATTTCGACCGGCACGCCGCCGGGCGTCGGCATGGGCGTGAAGCCGAATCCGGTGTTCCTGAAGCCGGGCCAGACGATACGTCTGGGTATCGAAGGTCTGGGCGAGCAAACGCAGAAGACGTACGCGGCGGAGTGATTCACGCTAGCGGGCTTCGCGAGACATGAAGAGAGGCGGTTCCTGTGTCGAGCAGGAACCGCCTTTTTGTATCCGCCGATGCCGTTATTCGCGCTGTTCCATGAGCAGTCGCGCGGGCGGCGCGGCTAAGCGATCGACGTGCGCGTCTTCGGCGCGCCGCTCAGTCGCGCTGTTCGGCGAGCAGTCGCGTAAGGAGCGCCACTAACTGATCGACGTGCGCGTCTTCGGTGCGCCACGACGACACGCTGATGCGAAAGGCCGGCCGGCCTTGCCAGACGGTCTGGCCGAACCACGTTTCGCCCGACGCCTGCGCCGCTTCGCGAACCGCGACCGTCTGCGCGTCGACCTTCGCGCGCACCAGCACCTGGTTCAGCACCACGCGGTTCAGCACCTCGAACCCGGCGGCGCGCAGACCTTCGGCGATCCGCGCAGCCTGCGCGCAATGCCGGTCCACCATCTCCTGCACGCCGCTGCGCCCGAGCGAACGCAGCGCCGCCCAGATCGGGATGCCACGCGCACGGCGCGAGAACTCGAGGTTCACGTTCTTCTGCGCGTCATGCGCGCCCGTCAGATAGACCGCGTCGCTGTTCATCGCCGCCGACAGCGCCTGCGCGTCGCGGCAGATCGCCATGGCGCCGTCGTAGGGCGTGTTGAGCCACTTGTGGCCGTCGGTGGTCCAACTGTCGGCGCCGTCGATGCCATCGGTCAGCGCCCGTTTCGACGAGGCTCGCGCCCACAGACCGAACGCGCCATCCACATGAACCCACGCGCCGGCCGCCTTGGCGCGCGGAATCAGTTCCGCGAACGGATCGAACTCGCCGGTGTTAACTTCGCCCGCTTGCACGCAGAAGATCGTCATGTCGTCGAGCGGCGGCAACTGCGCGGGGTCGATGCGGCCATGCTCATCGACTGGCGCGCTGATCACACGCTTCATGCCGAAGCCGAGCACGCGCAGCGCTTTCTTCACCGTGATGTGAGCCATCTCGGAGATCACGACGCGCACCGGCGGCGCGCCGTCGAGGCCGTCGTTGTCGAAATCCCAGCCCTTGCGCGCGAGCAGCGCGCGCCGTGCGGCCGCGACGCAAACAAGCGTGCACGCCGTCGCGCTGGTGCCGAAGCCGATCGCCGCTTCGCGCGGCAGATCCAGCGCGTCGAGCACCCAGCGCGCCGCGATTTTCTCCAGCGTAGCCGCGACCGGCGAGTTGTCGAAGGTCGACGCGCACTGGTCCCACGCGCCCATCAGACGCTCGGCCGCCGCCGCAGCCGGCAGCACTGCGCCGATCACGAAGCCGTAATAGCGCGGATCGTTCGAGGCGACCGTGCCGGGCGAACCACTTTCGTCGAGCAGACGCAGCACGTCGGCGGGCGCGTGGCCATGTTGCGGGAAGGCTTCGTCGAAGGCGGCGAGTTGCGCGAGCGCGGCCGCGTCCGGAAACACCCGGCGCTTGCCGATGCCGGCAAGGTAAGCGTGCGCGCGTCGGTCGGCGTCGGCGGCAAGTGCGAGTTCGTCCATGTGGCTCCCTGAAGTATCGATAACGTGATGGCGCGGTAGCCTGAAGAAGACCACGCGCCTAAAGATTCGCGAGATCGCGGCCGAGCTTCTGCAACTCGGCGTCGATGCGCTTGTAGTACGTGAATTTGCCGATCCGCTGCGCGCGCACGAGTCCCGCGTCGGCGAGGATGCGCATATGACGCGTGGTGGTGGCGGGCGCAATGCCGAGCTTGTCGGTGATAAACGTGCAGCACACGCCGACCGTTTCGATATCGGCGTGGTCCTGATACGGGAAATGCCGCGTCGGCTCTTTCAGCCAGCGCATGACGGCGAGCCGACTGGCGTTGGCGAGCGCGTTGATACGGGTGAGTTCATCTGTCATGAAGAGGTGCGCCGAACGGAGCCATGGATCGATAACGTTTCGTATATTAGCTAAATGACGAAACGTGGACAAGCGCCTTCATGGCGGCGCAATGTGCTTTAGCCAAGGGGTGCGGCGGCGTCAGCCCGGGTGTTCGTGGTCGCCGTTCTCGCTGATCCGGTTGACCGTGCCTTGTGCGACGGCAATCAGCTTCTCGCGATTGCCTTCCATCACATACACGTTGCATTGACAGGTCGCCTGATGCTGACCCGCGTAGACGACCTTCGCACGAGCGATCAGCGTGCCGTTGATGGCCGGCCGCAGGTAATTGATCTTGTATTCCCCGGTCACGACCTTCGGCCCGAGCAGCAGCGCGCCCGCGAAGGTCAGCGCGTTGTCGGCGAGATAGCTGATGACGCCGCCATGCACGAAGCCGTGCTGCTGCCGCAGTTCGTCGCGGATCCGCAAGCTCAGCGTGAGTTCGCTGGTGCTTGTGTGCATCAACTCTGCGCCTAACAGCATGCTGAACGGCTGGGCATGCAGTGCGCCGCGCGCCCGGTCGAGGAGGTCGGTCATTGTGATTCCTTCGGGCGTGGCCCGCATTGGCAATCCGCACTGGCCTGCGTCGTGCAGTCCCTACCCACTCTAGGAAGCGCGCACGCACCGCGTCAAGGTGAATCGGTAATCTGCGCAGCGCATTGTTGCGCGAAATGATCGCAATAGTGACGTTGGCCGATGAAAAGGGGGCGTAAGACGATCTTTGACGGAATTGGCCTCAAGCACGGCGCGCTCATGCCGTTAACCCTGACGTAGGTCCCGTCATTCTTTGTCTTCAGGTATTCACGATGTTCAGCAAGATCAAGGTCGCATCCGGCCTGTTGTGTGTTCTGGCCGCGTTCTGCGTTTTCCAGCTTGTCACGGTGGGGTTGGGGTTCTGGTCGCTCACGCGTACGCATGACGACGTGGGCGATCTGTCGAACATCGCCCTGAAGCAGGTGGACGCAGTCAACGAAACGACCCAGCATTTGATGGACGCGCGCATCAACCTGTCGCGCGCCGGTACGCGCATGGTGCGCGGCGGCTCTGAGCCGACCGATATCGTGCAGCACGCCCGCGAACAGTTGACGGCCGCCGACCAGTCGTTCGCGGCCTTCATGAGCGCGCCGAAGACCGGCGACGAAAACGCCACCCGCGCCGCCGCGCTCGCCGAGCGCTACAAGAAGCTGCACGACGCGCTCGCGGAGCTGGTGCAGTTTCTCGATTCGAACAACATTCAGGCCTTCCTCGATCAACCGACGCAGTCGTTCCAGGACGCGTACCTCGGCGAGTCGCACAACTTCGTGCAGTTCGGCAGCGCCGCGAGCCGTGCGTCGCTCGATTCGATCGATACGCGCATGGCGACCTTCCGCGCCGTCAGCATCGTGATCCTGCTGGCGCTGGTGGCCGGCACGTTCGCCGTGTACGCGGCGCTGCGCCGCGGCGTGGTGGCGCCGCTGGAAGAAGCAGGCCGTCACTTCGACCGTATCGCGCAAGGCCGTCTCGACCAGCCGATCGCCGCGCGCGGCACCAATGAAATCGGCCGGCTGTTCTCGGGCCTCGCGAAAATGCAGGCAAGCGTGGCGCGTACCGTGCAGACCGTGCGCGAATCCGCCGACTCGATCCACCTCGGTGCCGACGAAATCGCGACCGGCAACGCCGATCTGTCGGCGCGTACCGAAAACCAGGCGGCGTCGCTCGAAGAAACCGCGTCGAGCATGGAGGAGCTGACGGCTACCGTGCGCCAGAACGCCGAACACGCCCGTGAAGCCAACGCGCTCGCCGAAACCGCGCTCGAAGCAACCTCGCGAGGCAGCGAAGTGGTCAACGAGGTGGTCGACAAGATGCGCGGCATTGCCCAGAGTTCGGACAAGATTGCCGAGATCATTTCGGTGATCGACGGTATTGCCTTCCAGACCAACATCCTGGCGCTGAATGCGGCCGTCGAAGCGGCCCGCGCGGGCGAGCAAGGGCGCGGCTTTGCCGTGGTGGCGGGCGAGGTGCGTGGCCTCGCGCAGCGCAGCGCGCAATCGGCGAAGGAAATCAAAACCCTGATCAGCGAATCGGTCGCCGAGATTCAGGGCGGTTCGACGCTGGTCGAGCACGCCGGCGCAGCGATGAGCAACGTGTCCGCATCGATTTCGCGCGTCACGCAGATGATGGCGGAAATCAGCGCGTCGTCGCTCGAACAGAGCACGGGCATCGAGCAGGTCAATCAGGCGGTGGTGCAGATGGACGAGATGACGCAGCAGAACGCGGCGCTCGTTGAAGAGGCTGCAGCGGCGGCGGCTTCGCTGCATCAGCAGACGCAGCAATTGAAGCAGGCCGTTTCCGTCTTCGAAATTTCAGAATCTGTGTTGCGGATGCAACAAATCGACGAGACACGCGGGCAGTCGGCCGATTTTTCGTTGTCGGGTATGCGCGCAATTTAGACCGCGCGAGCGCTCAAAAAGAAAACGTCAGACAAAGAAAATGGCCCGCCGAAGCGGGCCATTTTGCATTAGACGCAAGCGCCTAAGGGTGCCTCAACGTACCTGACGGTACTTAGGCCGGCTGGATGTTCGCAGCTTGCTTGCCCTTCGGGCCTTGCTTAACTTCAAACGTCACTTTTTGGTTTTCCTGCAGGGACTTGAAGCCGCTGCCTTGAACTTCCGAAAAGTGCGCGAACAGGTCTTCGCCGCCGTCGTCCGGCGTGATGAAGCCAAAGCCCTTTGCATCGTTAAACCACTTCACAGTACCTGTTGCCATTTTTAATCCAGTAAATGTTGTGTGTTGCGTTCGCGACCGCTATTTCTACACACGTGATCGAGCGCGAAGTGAGAGTTGTATCACGTCTTTATGACGGACGCCAATCAACCAGTATTCGGGTATTCCCAGGCTCCGGCTTTTTTGAGGCCTGGAAAGCAATTGGAAGGCTGTTCCCGCGGGTAGGGTAAACTGCTCGTATTACTCTTCCAGGAAAAACATTGACACATTATTTGCAAGAAGAACTTACCTCGTTCTGGAGTCGTTTGACCCCTTATCTGGCGATTTTGGAGTCTAAATCACCTCAAGAAGGCGCTCCGGACCCGGTCGGCCGTATCACGGTCGACACCGAAGACCGCCAGGCTTTCGCCCTCCACGTCACCGATCAGAAGCCGCACGGCGACACGTCGGACACCCCCACCGGGCACAGCGCAACTTATATGCGTTTTAAATCTGCCGACAGCGGCTGGAGCCCCTGGCAGCGCGAAGAGTATTGATGGACCGGGCGTTCGGCTTTTGTGTCCTCGTCCCGTCGTGAGATCGCGGCCGGCGTTCAGCCGGCTTCGCGATCGGTCCGGTCCCTGGCCGTTCGACCCTTAGCTTTTGCGCCCGCTGCGGCGCGTGCGCTCGTAGAAATCATTCGGCTTAGTGCGAACCCAGCGGACGAAGGTGCGTACCGCCTCGTCGCTGAGGAGCGCGTCGACCGTCGAATAGCGCTGCGCCAATTCGGCTTCCGAAAACAGCGCGTGGAGCTGACGATGGCAAATGCGGTGCAAGGCGGCGACTTCCTTGCCGCCTTTCGTTTTCGGCACCCAATGATGCAAGTCGCGTTGGCTCGCCGGGATTGGCCGGCCGCATAGCGGGCAGATTTCGTCCGCAGGCGGTGGTCGATACCAGGGTTCGGCGAATTTCTTGGCCATGGCCAGGATGGCTAGCGAAGTTGAGACGTCCGCGCGTCGTGAGACATTTGCCGACGGCGTTCAGGCCGGCAATGCCTCGTAGGCGGTCGCGAGGTGATACGGCGTGGTCGACGGCATGTCGGCGCGCGCCACTTCACCCGCCGGCGTTTTGCATTCGAACCAGCCCTGCGGACGCAGAAACCGTTGCTGGAACAGTTCGATTTGCCGGGGCAGCGCGGCGCGCGCCGCCGGTTCGCCGTGGCTCGCCAGTGCGCGTAGATATTCGGTTTGGGCCCAGATCCGTTGGGTCGCGTCCTTGATCCGGCCGGTTTCGTCGAGCGAGGCGTACACGCCGCCGGTTTCCTGGTCCACGCCATGTTGCTCCGCGAAGCTGAACGCACGCGGCATCGCTTCGGCGAGACCCGAGCCTTCGAACACGGCGCCCGCCTGTTTGACCAGCCAGAACCATTCGAACTGGTGCCCGGGTTCCAGACGGTTGTCGTCCGCGCCGATCGGCAATTCGGCGATGCAGCCCGTGGGCGCATGCACGAAGCGCCGCGCGACTGCGCCGGCGAGGCGCCGCAGCGCGGCGTCGAAAGCGTTGTCGTGCGTGGCTTCGCGAGCAGCCAGCCAGGCTTCGGTCAGGTGCATCAAGGGGTTCTGGATCGGCGTGCCCATCACGCTGGCGAAATCCGCGGTCAACGCTGCGTTGAACAGATCGTCCTCAGCGGCGAAGTTCGACTGGATCAGCGCGGACGTGCGATGCACGATTTCCAGCGCGTCGTGATTGCCCGACCGCCGGGCATACTCCGCGCACGCAAACACCACGAACGCGTGCGTGTACAGGTCCTTGGTGGTGTCGAGCGGTGCGCCTTGCGCATCCACGCTGTAGAACCATCCACCGTGGCGCGTGTCCTGAAAGGTATGCATCAACGAGTCGAACAACACCTGCGCATGGGCTGCGTCGCCTGCTTGCGAGAACACGAACAATTGCCGCGCGCAGGCCATCGCCCGGTAGCGCTCGGCGGGCAGCGGCTGATGATTCTCGGCGCTGACCGCTTCGTAGGGCAGCTTCAGTGCGGTGTTGAAACCCGGGCCGCGCCAGATCGGCAGCACCACGCCGGCGAAGTGATCGCGCAGACTGGCAGCGAGTGCGATGGTGGAAGCGGCGGGTGGGTTCATGCTCTGCATAGTCAAATGGGGCGAACAGGGTATTTCGAAGCGAAGCGACGGCGGACGTGTTTGTTGTTCCGCGGCCTGAGATTCAGCGCGGCGCAGTTGCCGGCGAACCTGTCGACGAGCGTGGATGCTACCTGTTTTGCAAACCGGCAACCGCAAAATCAGGACAGCGACTAGCCGTGCGACCCGCCTCGCGATGTGCGGCCTAGCATAAAGCAAACGGGTCACACTGGCACTGCATCACCGGTGCGGAAACTACTTCAAATAATTTCCGGTAAGGAGGAAAAACAATGCTGGGGAATTTCGAACTCATCGCCCGTCTGATGGTGGCCGCGGCGCTCGGCAGCGTCATCGGCTTCGAGCGGGAGCGGCTTTCGTGGGCCGCGGGGCTGCGCACGCACATGCTGGTGTGCGTCGGTTCGGCACTGATCATGATCGTCTCGGCGTATGGTTTCGCGGAAGTGCTGACCGGCGACCACGTCGTGCTCGATCCTTCGCGGATGGCCGCGCAGGTGGTGTCGGGCATCGGCTTTCTCGGCGCGGGCTCGATCCTGCTGCGCGGCGAGATCGTGCGCGGGCTGACGACGGCGGCGAGCCTCTGGTCGGTCGCCGCCATTGGTCTTGCGGTCGGCGGCGGGCTGTACACAGCGGCGATCGCGGCGACCATCATCATTCTGATTATCCTGGCCGGCATCAAGCCGCTTGAGCGCCGCTTCATCACCGTCAAGCAACGGCGCCAACTGACGATGATCGTCGAGCGCGGCGCCATGACGTTCCACTCGCTGCACGACGAACTCGGCGCCGCGAGCCCGCGCGTCAAGCAGTTCGTGATGCAGCAAAGCGAGGACGCGCCCGAGTGCGATGAAGTGGTGATCACCTTGCATCGCGTGTCGAATATGGAATATGAGGCGATCTGCGGGCGCTTGCGTCAGCTGCACGGCGTCAAGCAGTTCCGGCAGGACGACACGGCTTCCTAAAAACGGAAAATCCCCGCCGAATGGCTTCGGCGGGCGCGGGCGGCCATGCGACAATGCGGTCTCGAAAAATTCCAACGGCATTGACGAGCGGTGCTCGGCGCCCGCTTTCCGGCGACGACCGCTTTTTTCTCTATGGCAGATTCCGTAGCATCCCCGCAGTCCCGGCCTCAGCGCGCCGCTTCGAAGAAGCGCCGCCAGGCCACCGTCTCGACCGAAACTGAAAACAAGCTGGCGCGCGCCGCGCGCTCGGCACAACGCCTCGCGCAACTGAGCAACGCCTCCCGCGACGACAGCACGCTCGATCTGTTCCCCGACGATCCCACGCGCGCCACGCTGGAAGCGATGAATATCGACATCCGGCAAGGCACGCTGCATGGTTTCGAATTGCCCGATGTGGTGTTGGCCGCGGTCGGCGCGACCGATGCCGCTGACAACGCGTTGGTGGACGCACGGGCTGCGCGCCGTGCGCCACGCGCTGCGAAGCCCGACGACCTACCGGTGCCGGTCAACGCGCTGTTGAGCGGGCTCGAAATCGAGCCGTTGGTGGTGGCTTCGCCGGCTGGCGAACTGGTTTTGGGCGATGCGAAGCCGGCAGCGGACACTGCCGCGTTTGCCGAAGAGAAATCGGCGGCCCCGGCGCGTGATGCATCGGCGCCGCTTGCCCCGGCGATGGCGGCAGCGACCGTGGCGCGCAGCGTGACCGCGCTGCGCCAGGCGGCCGAGCCGGATGGGATGGTCGGCACGGCGGTTGCGTCGACCGCTGGCGGTGTCAAGGCGCCGCAACGCTTCGCGGCGACTTTTGCCAAGGCGGCCTCGGCTTCCGGTTCGGCTTCGGTTTCCGGTTCGGCTTCGGCTTCGCAAGAACCGGCTGCGGTCGCGGGCGGCGCGGCGGGCACAACGGATGAACCGGCGTCGGCACAACCGGACGCTGCTACTGAAGGTTCGAAGCCGGGCGCAGAGGCGTCGATGAATTCATCGGCGTCCGCGCAGGCTAACGCCGCGTTCGCCGCGCCTTGGCGGGAAGCCCGGCGTGCCGAAGCAGCCGCGGCTGCGCTGCGCGCCGCGCCGGAACTCGATCGCGCGCGGGCAACCGCCTTCGCCGATACCGTGGACGCGCTCTATGGCGTGATCGCCGATCAGCGCCACGCCGCGACCGATCATTCGCGGCGCATGAAATGGATGTTGTCGATCGTGGTGGGCGCGTTGCTGGTGACGGTCGCGATCGGCATCACGCAAACCGTGCTGCTGATGCGCCTCACGCGCGAGACCACCGCCCAGCAGCACCGGATTGAGCAGATGATGCAGAACCAGCAGGCAGCGATGGCCAGTTTGCTCGACACGCACATGGCGATGGCGACCGCAGCCGCCGCCAATGCCGCTTCCGAGGCGGCTGCGGCTGCGCCCGCCGCGCCACAGCAAGCCACCGCCACGCCGGCGCATGCGAGGCGCGCCGCGCGAGCGCAGCATGTACATAAGCAGAAAGCGGTTACCCCGCACTGACAGTCAGTGCGCGCCGCGCCGGCGTCAAGCCGGTTGCGGCGATCCACTTTCCTACCTCCGCCCACCGCCCACCGCCCACCGCCCACCGCCCCGTTTCACCAGATAGACGCCGTAAGGCGTCGCGTGTTTCCGCCACGCCGCAATGCAAACCCCACGTTCTACACTCTCAACGCTGTTGCGAAGCCGGACCGGATACGCCAGCGCATCTTCTGACGGGAGCCACCATGCCGACTAGCGAACACAAATATTCCATCGAGGAACTGTTGGGCGCACTTCTGCGCGATCAGGGCATCCACGAGGGCCACTGGGCGTTGAACGTCGAGTTTTCAGCGACGGGCGCCGCGGTCAAGCCGCAAGACAATCCGGAGCGGACGCTGCCGGGTCTGATCGTGTCGGTGAATAGCGCGACGCTGATGCGCGCGGACAGCACGGCGCCAGGCGCCGTCGACGCCGCCGCGGTCAACCCGAGCAAGGCCGCGGCGAGCCCAAAGCCCGTGCGCAGTAGAAAGCCGGTGTCGACCACGCTGCAATAGGCCGGCCCTTTTGACCCTGAAATTAAAAAACAGGGACGTTGTCATGATGCAACGCAACATGTGAAAAATACCTGCGACAACGCATCACACCGAGAAATTGCTGCATTGCACTAGCTTTTTCCTAGGGAAAACCCTATACTTCTTATTAAGGGAAAACCCTAGCAAATGCAGTAACTAACCGGGAGTCGCCATGAGCTTCATTTTTGCATTGTTCCAAAAGGTCAGCGACCTCTTTGCGTCGCCCCATCTGCCGCTGGATGCGGACTACTCGTACGAAGCGCGTAGCCGCGAAGCAGAGCGCGTGCGCAGAGCACAAGCTACGTTGTTCGGCGTCAAGCTGAGCGACTAAGAGCAAGTCGTACCGGCCCAAGCGCGGAGCAACCGCGTACGGGCGCGCACTTCGGGTGCGCATCGCATCACTATTGAAGCCACAGTCCGCGAAACGCGTACCGTGGCTTTTTGTTTTTCAGGCCCGTTCGCCGCTGAGGGCTTGTCTCCGAATATTTCCCGGCCGAAATGAATGTAACGGGGCCTGAAAGATGGCCGCCGAGCCCACGTGGTCCAGTCATGGCCCATGGCTTTGTAGACAGGGCGCGACAGGCAAAATGCGCTTTGACCATCCGTCCCTTTCTATGAAATGTGCGCTTACAAGTGCTCACGTCTTCATGCGGTTTGCCCCGCTAAAGTTGGTCTCAAGCGTACGGCGTCTGGTTCGAGCCTGAAATTGCAGGTCCAGGTCGATCTTGAGCACGGACGCTGGCTTGATACAAAACTTTGATGGGAGGTCACTATGAAAACCTTGAACAAGACATCGCGTTCGATCATCGCAACCTTGCTGGCGGGCGGCGCGTTGCTCGCGGCCGGCAGCGCATTTGCTCAGGAACGCGTGGTCGTGGAAAACGGCCCGGGACCGGCGGTCTACGGTCAACCGCACATGATGCCGGTGGGCGTGTCGATTGATATCGGCTGGCACGGCGATCGTTACTATGACGGCCATCGCTATTGGGCCCATGACGATTGGATGCGCCATCATCCGCACGACAACGATCCGCATCACCGCGACGACCATCGTCCGCCCCAGCGCTACTAATTCGCGCGTGATGGCGCCGCACGACGCGGCGTCGGCGTGAAGTCCACAGAGCCGGTCCTTCCTCGCGGAAGACCGGCTTTGTCACGTTCGGGCTTACGAATCGGCGCGCTGCGCTATGCTTGAACGCTTTTATCGATGGCAGCAGGAGAGCGGTTTGGACAAGGCAGCGATAGGCGTAGTGGGCACGGGATTGATGGGCGTCGGCATTGCGACGCAAAGCGCATTGCACGGACACAGGACGATCGTTCACGACGTCGATCCGGCGCGTCTCGCGAGCGTCGCGCCGAAAGCGGAAGCGGTGCTCGACGAACTGATCGACGCCGGGCGTATCGACGAGGCGGCCAAACGGGCGGCGCTGGCGCGCATCGAAACGCACGCGGAACTCGACATGATGGCATCGGCGCAATTCGTGATCGAAGCGATTCCCGAGGTCCTCGAATTGAAGCATCGCCTGTATGCGGCGCTGACCCAGTTGCTGGCCGACGACGCGATTCTCGCGAGCAACACCAGCGGTTTTCCTCCGGATCAACTCGCCGCTCCGTTGCACGCGAAAGACCGCTTTGTGATCGCGCATTTCTGGAATCCGCCGCACATGATTCCGCTCGTCGAAGTCGTGCCGGGCACGGCGACCGCGCCCGAAGTGACGCAGCAGACCGCAGCGTTGATGAGCGCGATCGGCATGGAGCCCGTAGTGCTGGCGAAGGCGATTCCGGGTTTCGTCGGCAACCGGTTGCAGTTCGCGGTGCTGCGCGAGGCGTTGAATATCGTGCGCTCGGGCGCGGCGACGCCGGACGTGGTCGATCGCGTGATGAAGGCGTCGCTGGGTCGCCGCTGGGGGATCGTCGGACCGCTCGAAGGCGCGGACATGGGCGGCCTCGACACCTTCCTCGATATCGCTTCTCATCTGATGCCGGAACTGGCCAAGGACGAAGACGTGCTCGACCTATTGCGTGAGCAGGTCGAAGCAGGGCGTGTCGGCGTGCGCAGCGGCGCGGGTTTCCATGACTGGGACGATGCGCATCTGGCGCAGGTGAAGGAAGGGCGCAAGCGTGTGATTAGCCGGGGTTGATTTACGCGAAAGGGCGAGGCTTAAAAGTGCAGCGTCATGAGAAGCCTCGCAGCCAACGCACGCCCAGCAGCCCGCGCCGCTCTGCGGTATAAATGCCGTCTCGCCCCATCAGCAAGGCCCCAAATCTCCATGCCCCACTACTTCTACGACCCCGCCACCGGCCATGGCCTCCCGCACGATCCGTTCAAAGCCATCGTCGCGCCGCGTCTGATCGGCTGGATTTCCTCGCGCGACACCGCAGGCACATTGAACCTCGCGCCCTATAGTTTCTTCGGCGCGTTCGCCACCTTTCCGGCGATCATCGGTTTCTGCAGCGAAGGCCGCAAAGACAGCGTCGCCAACATCGAAGCCACCGGCGAATTCGTCTGGAATCTGGCCACCAAACCGCTCGCCGAGCAGATGAACCGCTCGTCGGCGCCAGTCCCGCCGCACGTCGACGAATTCGAACTCGCCGGCCTCACGCCCGCGCCGGGTCGCAACGTGGCCGTGCCGCACGTCGCCGAATCGCCGGCTGCGCTCGAATGCAAGCTGCTGCAAGTGGTGCGGCTGCATACGCTCGACGGCACGCCGATGGACAACTATCTGTCGCTCGGGCAAGTGGTCGGCGTGCATATCAACGAGGCGTATCTGAAAGACGGCCTGTTCGACACCCACGCCGCGCAGCCGATCATGCGCGCCGGCTACCGCGCCGACTACGCGGAAATCGGCGACATGTTCGAGATGTTCCGCCCGACCGCGTAGACACCACAGCGCTCAAAACCACGTCGCGCCTCGCCACATGGCGCGACATCCACGGCATCGCCTCCGCATCGCGCAAAAAGCAAAAAGCAGTGCCCGCACACTGGCGCGCTTGATGCTTGCAACCGACGCTCCAACGCGTCGTTTTCAACTGCCGGCTCACTCGCGAGGAGCGCGATCATGTCCACCGAATTCGCCACGCAATTCAGTCATGTCCGTCCGCAAGACACGTCCTATGAGGATCAGGGCTTACGCGACTTTTTTCTCTACCGTGATTTAGGCATCGCGCAGGCGACCGGCGGCAAGGTGCTCGCGCAACTCGTCAAGGCGAATCACGCACCAGAGCAAGGCACCGGCTGGCACCGTCATGAGGCCGATTTCCACATTGTGATCATGCTGAAGGGTTGGGCGCGTTTTATGTATGGCGACAAGGAGACGCTCGTCGCCGCCGGCGATTGCGTGCATCAGGCGCCGGGCATCGTCCACTATCTGTTCGACTACTCGGAAGATATGGAGTACATCGAAATCGTCTCGCCGGCCGATTTTAAATCGATTGAAGTCGACGGACCGTGCGAGGTGCCAGCAGTGACGCCGTGGAAGAGTATTGCGGCTTAGCGAAAGCCGACAGCGGTTGCATGCTTGAGTAGCGCGAGTACTACGCAATCAAGCAGGCAGCCGCCGCTCGCTTCTGAACAACAAGTCATTGCGCCGCCGGCGGCCGTCTGCGCGGAGCGCGTGACGCCTGCGGCTTGATGGCAGCCGTTGAACCCGCACTCGACGTGGCGCTCGATCCATTCGCCCCGGCCGTTGCCGCCGCGCCCACTTCCACATCGACCACCGCCGTTGCCGCCGGCGCTGCTGGAGTGACCTCTGCAGCCGTCGCTGCTGGCACCGGCTGAATCGTGCGCGCCCCCGAACTCACCAGCACGGCGCGCGGTTCGTTGTCGTAGATCACGGCGCGCACGCGCGGATAAATATGCCGCTCCCAGCGATGTCCATTGAACACGCCGTAATGCCCGACGCCAGTCTGCACGTGATGCGTCTTCAGATACGGCCGCAACTTGTCGCACATGTCTTGCGCAGCGAGCGTCTGGCCGACGGCGCAGATATCGTCCTTCTCGCCTTCTACAGTGAGCAACGCGGTGCGGCGAATCTTCGACGGCTCGACGAGACGCCCTCGCACTTCGAGCGCATGCAACGGCAGCGCATGACGCTGAAAAACCGTATCGACGGTCTCCAGATAAAAGTCAGCCGTCAGGTCCATCGTCGCGAAGTATTCTTCATAGAACGTGCGGATCGTGTCGGCCTTCGCCGGATCGCCTTTGGCGCGCTCGTAATGCATCGTCTCGAACGAGTCGAGATGTCGGTTGAGGTTCATCGCCATGAACGCGGTCAACTGCATGAAGCCCGGATACACGCGCCGATGCGCGCCCGCAAAACCGAACGGCACCGCGCTGATCAGCTTCTGCTCGAACCACTCCAGCGGTTTGCTTTTGGCAAGTTCGTTGACGCGCGTCGGGTTGATGCGGGTATCGAGCGGGCCGGCCATCAGCGTCATGCTCGCCGGTTGCGCGGGATGATCGTCGGCGGCCATGAGCGCGACTGCGGCTAGCGCGGCGACGGTTGGCTGGCACACGGCCAGCAGATGCGCGCCAGGCCCGATCGTTTCGGTGAAGTCGATCACGTGCTGCACGAATTCGTCGAAGCCGAAGCGGCCCTGGCTCAACGGCACGTCGCGCGGGTTGTGCCAGTCGGTAACGTAGACGTCGTGTTCGGCCAGCATGGTGCGCACGGTGCCGCGCAGCAGCGTCGCGAAGTGGCCGGACATCGGTGCGATCACCAGCACGCGCGGTTGCGGCGCCGACGGCTGGGTCTCCTTACGGAAATGCAATAGCGAACAGAACGGCGTGTGCGCCGCGATCTCCTCGACGACCGCCACGGATTTGCCTTCCGATATTACGCTGTCGATCTCGAACGGCGGCCGCACGGGCGTGAGTCCGGCCAGCGTCAACAACTCGCAACCCGCGCGGATCGAGCGTCCATGCGATGTCTCGGCGAACGCAGGCCACGCGTCGAGCGAATGATTCACCAGCGCCGCGCCGTGCCGCATCGGCAGCATCATGTCGGCGAAAGCCTGGTATGTGGGATATGCGAACAGGTTCATAACCTTCGCACGAATGCTGAAGAGGAAGGAACCCAAATAAAGGCAAGTCATGTGCCATGCATGCATACGCACTGGTGCAGCCGTGCCATCACGTTGGCATAGCATTTGCGCGAGTCGGGAGAACGGGCCGAATTTGCCGCGCTTTGGTGCGCGCGCGCACGGCAACGTGCACGCATCGCGTCAGGCGCCGACCGAGCGCCTCATCTGAAGGAGAATCGTATGGCGAATACCTCGCTCACCATCAGCAGCAAGAATTATTCGTCGTGGTCGTTGCGCGGCTGGCTGCTGACCAAGTTCAGCGGTTTGCCTTTCGAAGAGATCGTGATGCCGATCGACGATCCCGCGGCACGCGCCGAACTCCTGTTGCTGTCGCCGTCGATCCTGGTGCCGTGCCTCGTTCATGACGGCATCAAAATCTGGGACACGCTCGCGATCGCGGAATACCTGAACGAACTGAAACCGGACGCGAAGCTGCTGCCCGAAGATATTCGCGCCCGCGCGCATTGCCGCTCGATCTGCGGCGAGATGCACTCGGGTTTCGGCTCGCTGCGCTCGGCTCTGCCGATGAACCTCAAAGCTCACTTTCCGGGCTTCAAGGTGTGGGCGCGGGCACAGTCGGATATCGATCGCATCGTGACAATCTGGGGCGATTGTCTGAAGCAGTACGGCGGGCCGTTTCTGTTCGGCGAGCGCACCGCGGCGGACGCAATGTACGCGCCCGTCGTGACGCGTTTCGTGACCTACGACGTCAAACTCGATCCGGAGATCGTCGAATACGGGCAGCGGATCATGGCGATGCCCGAGATGCTGGAGTGGATCGCCGACGCGCAACAGGAAGTGGAGGAAATCGACGAACTGGACGTCGAGTTCTGAAGAAGCCGAGCGGCGACACTGCCGCAACAGCGGGCGGCGCTCGGCGCGACGAGCCGCACCGTGCCGCGACCACTGCACCTCAATCGCGCCCGTTCCCCAGTTTGAACACGCTGACCACTTGCGCGAGACGCGCGGCCTGATCGCGCAACTCGGCCGCCGCGAGTTCGGCCTCGCCGACGATCGTCGCGTTCTGCTGCGTGGCTTCGCCGATCTGCGTGACGGCGAGATTCACCTGCTCGATGCCGCCCGATTGCTCGCGCGACGCGACGCTGATTTCGCCCATGATCGCCCGCACCTGGCCGACCTGTTGGACGATGCCCTGCATCGTCGAACTGGCTTCTTCGGCAATCTGGAAACCGCTTTGCACGGTCGCCGTGGATGTCGCGATCAGACTCTCGATCTCCTTCACCGAAGCCGCGCTGCGTTGCGCCAGCGCGCGCACTTCCGAAGCCACGACCGCGAAGCCCTTGCCGTGCTCGCCGGCGCGTGCCGCTTCCACCGCTGCATTCAGCGCGAGGATATTGGTCTGGAATGCGATGCCTTCAATCACGCTCGTGATCTCGGCGATCTTCTGCGACGAGCGGCTGATCTCGCCCATCGTCGACACCACGCGTTCGACAGCGCGGCCGCCTTCGAGCGCGGCATCGGCGGCGCGCGCGACGAGCGTGTTGGCTTGCGCGGCGTGGTCGGCGTTCTGCTGCACGGTCGAGGTGATCTCTTCCATGCTGGCTGCCGTTTCCTCGAGGCTGCTCGCCTGGGTGGCGATCCGCGCGGCGATATTGCCGCTGCCGGTGGCGATCTTTTCGGTGCCGTGCGACATATCCGTCGAAGCATTGCGCACTTGCGAAACGATGCGCGCGAGACCTTCGCCGATGCCGTCGATCGACTGCATCAGGCGGCCGATTTCATCGGCGCGCGCGTTCGCGCCCTTCGCGACGCGCACGCTTAGATCGCCCGAGGCGAAACGCTCGGATGCCTTGGCGGCTTCGTCGAGCGGGCGGCTCACGAGGCGTCGCACCGCAAACAGGAACACGGCTGCGAACACGCCGACGAGCACCAGGCCGAGCAGCAGGAATTCGTTGCGGGTGGTGATGACGTCGGCCATCACTTCGTCGCGCGGCGCGACGCCGCCCACCAGCCATTGCCATTCCGGCACCGTCACGAACGAGACGAACTTGTCGCGCGAACCGCGTTCGCCGAGTGTTGTGTCGGCCGAACTGTATTCGAGCTGGCCTTCCTTCATGTCGAGCATCTGCTGATACGGCGCGTTCGCGTTGTCGGCGTTCTGGCCGGTGGCGGCCGGATGCACGATCAGCTTGCCGCGATCCGCGCCGTTCGACGCGTTGACGACGAAGTAATAACCGCTGTCGCCGATCTTCAGGGTGCGAATGCCGTCCTGGACCGATTGAATTTCCTTGTCCACGTTCACGCCGACGAACAGCGCGCCGATCACGCGGCCGCTTGCGTCCGTGATCGGCCGGTATTGCGTGATCAAACGTTTGCCGAAGAGCGCGGCGAGTCCCGTATAAGGCTTGTTCGCGAGCAGCAGCGCATAGGCCGGTGCCTTGCGGTCGAGCAGCGTGCCGATCGCGCGCGAGCCGTCCTGTTTCTTCAGCGACGTCGTGACGCGCACGAAATCATCGCCGCTGCGCGCGAAGATGGTTGCCACCGCGCCGCTGCGTTCGAGAAACAGATCGGGGATGGAAAAGTCCATGTTCAGAACTTTGTCGCCCGCCTTGATGGTCGGCGTGGCGACGCCGCCGATGTCGACCTTCTGGGTCTCGTCGAGCGCGTAGCCGGTGGGCAGGAAACTCGCGAATAGCGACATCGAGCGATCGACCTCGTTGGACAAGGCTTTGTCGAACAGCTTGATCATCGCGGCGATGGAGCGGTCCTTATCGGCGATGCGTTCGAGCACCTGATCGCTGATCTGCTGGCCGGCGGTGCGGGTGAGCGCCCACGTGAACGCGGCGAAAATCAACGCCACCAGCACGCACGAAAGTATGGCGAGCCGCGCGCCGACGCTGGCGCGGCGCAAAGAGAGAAATTCCATGGACGTTTGTGGAGTAAGGAAGGACAAGGACGCACGAGCCATGCATAGGCATGCCCGGCGTCGATGACTTGTTTACGGCCGCGGCGTCCGCTTTCTTTAGAAATTTGAAAGCACTTCGTAATTGGCTATGTTGCCGGCGGAGCGCTTCAATGCGCGCGCGCTCAGTGCGCCGAACTGCGCTGCGCGCCGCGCCACGTGCGCAGCAGCAGCGCGTTGGTAACGACGCTCACGCTCGAAAAGGCCATCGCCGCGCCGGCGAGCATCGGGTTCAGCAAGCCGAAGGCGGCCAGCGGAATGCCGATCAGGTTATAAGCGAACGCCCAGAACAGGTTCTGCTGGATCTTGCGCCACGTCTTGCGCGAGATGTCGATGGCGTCGGCCACGAGCGCCGGATCGCCGCGCATCAGCGTAATGCCCGCTGCGTGCATGGCGACGTCGGTGCCGGTCGCCATCGCGATGCCGATGTCGGCGGCGGCGAGTGCGGGCGCGTCGTTGATGCCGTCGCCCGCCATCGCCACGATGCCGGCGCTGCGGATTTTCAGGTCGCGGATCACGCGGGCTTTGTCGTCGGGCAGAACTTCCGCGTGGAATTCGTCGATGCCGAGCGCCTTGGCCACGCTCGCAGCGCTGCCGCGGTTGTCACCGGTGACCAGCACGCTCTTGATGCCCATTTGCGCCAGTCGTTCGACGGCGGCGCGTGCGGTCGGTTTAACGGTGTCGCCGAAAGCGATCAAGGCGAGTCCCGCGGGCGCTTGCGGATTGCGCTGCATGAGCCAGGAAACCGTGTTGCCCGCGGCTTCGAGTTCGCGAGCGCGTGCGGCGAGTTCCGGCGGCAAGTCGATGCCGAGTTCGTTGAGCCAGCGTGTGCTGCCCAGCGCAAGCGTGCGTCCGTTGACGTCTGCTTCGACGCCACGCCCCGCGACGGCGCGCGCGGCGCTCGCCTTGCTGACAAGAGCCTGGATAGGCGCGGCCGCGCCGTCACCGTTCGTCGCTGCTGCTTCTTCATACGCCTTGATCACTGCCCGCGCCAATGGGTGATCGCTATTACGTTGCACCGCTGCGGCAAGCGCCAGCGCTTCATCGCGGCCGATGCCGCCAATCGGTTCAAACGCCGTCACCGACGGTTGGCCGAGCGTCAATGTGCCGGTTTTATCGAACGCGACGATCGTCACGCGATGCGCGGTCTCCAGCGCTTCGGCGTCCTTGATCAGCACGCCGCGCCGCGCCGCGACGCCGGTACCCGCCATGATCGCCGCCGGCGTGGCAAGGCCGAGCGCGCACGGGCAGGCGATCACCAGCACGGCGACCGCGTTCAGAATCGCGGTTTCGCCGCCCGCGCCGGCGATCAGCCAGCCCACCAGCGTGAGCGCGGCAATCGCCAAAATCGCCGGCACGAAGATTTCGCTGACCCGGTCGACGAGACGCTGGATCGGCGCTTTCTCCGCCTGCGCGCTTTCCACGAGGCGGATGATCCGCGCGAGCGTCGTTTCCGCGCCGATCGCGGTGGTCGTCACGGCAATCGCGCCTTCGCCGTTGATCGAGCCGGCGGTGACCGCGTCGGCCACCTGCTTCGGCACCGGCAGGCTTTCGCCGGTGATCAGCGATTCGTCGATATGCGTGCGGCCTTCGAGCACCGCGCCGTCGACCGGCACGCGTTCGCCGGGACGCACGATCACCACCGTGCCGACTCGCACTTGCGCGAGCGGGACGTCGCGTTCGTCGGCGCCGACGCGAATGCGCGCGCGCTCGGGGCGCAGCGCGTTGAGCGCGCGGATAGCGTCCGTCGTCTGGCGCTTGGCGCGCGCTTCGAGCCACTTGCCGAAGCGCACCAACGTGATCACGACCGCCGACGCCTCGAAATACAGATGCATCATGTCGCCCGGATGGGTCGCCAGTTCGTAGACGCTGATGCCATACGCCGCCGACGTGCCGAGCGCCACCAGCAAGTCCATATTGCCCGCGCCGGCCCGCACGGCGCGATAGGCCGCGCGATAGAAGCGCGCGCCGAACACGAACTGCACGATCGAAGCGAGCGCGAGTTGCAGCCACGGCGAGAGCATCGCGTGCAGGCCGAACCATTCGCCGACCATCGGCGCGACGAGCGGCAGCGTCAGCACGGCGGAGGCGAGCACGGCGGCCAGTTCGCGGCGGGTCTGGTCGCGCTTGCGGTCGGCGGGCGCGGCGCGGTCAGCGTGGTCGGCAGCCGCCGATGCATCCGGCGGCACGATCAAGGTCGCTTCGTAGCCCGCTTTCTTGACGGCGGCGATCAGCGCGTCCGGTGCGGCGGCCGTGCCATCCAGATTGACGGTCGCCGTTTCGGTCGCCAGATTCACCGACGCGCCGACCACGCCCGGCACTTTCGCCAGCGCCTTTTCGACGCGCGTCGCGCACGAGGCGCAGGTCATCCCGCCGATCGCCAGTTCCGTGGATTGCTGCGCCTCAGCTACGAGCGGCGGCGTGTCCGTGGAGGCGGACAGTGTGGCGTCGTAGCCCGCCTTGCGCACGGCATTGGCGAGCGTCTCGGGATCGACGGTGGCGTCGCTTTCGATGCGCGCTCGTTCCGTGGCGAGATTCACCGACGCACGCGTGACGCCCGGCACTCTGTTGAGCGCTTTCTCGACGCGCAGCGCGCACGAGGCGCAAGTCATTCCGCCGATGTCGAGTTCGGCGGTCCGGGCGGACGGGGGGGCAGCGTCCGCGGGGCGCTGTGGGTTGGCAAGTTCGCTCATGGTAGGCAAGGCTCGTGGCGGCATCAGGCCGCATCATGAACCCAGTATTGACCTTCCCATGATGGGAAGGTCAAGGGCGAATTGCAGGGCGCGCTTCAAAGGCGCCGGTACCTCGCCGAAACGCCCGCTCAGAAGGCCGGCGGCGCGTCCAGCATGGCTTGGCCCACGGCCTGCTGTTCGTCGCTCGAGCGCGCCAGCAGGGTTTCGGCCGCGCCGCGACGGTCGTCCGCAGCCTTGTTCTGGCCGAGCTTCCACTTGCCGACCAGCCGCGTCACCTCGATCTCGATACCGACGATCGCGCCGAGCATTTGCGCGATGAAGTCGGCGGGCGCATCGCCCATCTTCCACGGCACCGGTTCGCCGGCTTCCATCTTGCGCGTCAGACGCGCGACCAGGCCGCGCACGAACGACTCGTCGTCGCGCACGACGATGCGGCCGTGAGCATGCACCACCATATAGTTGTAAGTCGGCACCTGCCGATGCGCTTCGTGCTTGCTCGGATACCAGTTAGGCGAGATATAAGCGGCCGGCCCTTGGAAGATCACGAGCGCATCCGGATTCGCGGCGGCTTCCTGCCACACAGGGTTCGCGCGAGCGACGTGAGCGCGCAGGATGCCGTGCGTTTCACCGGCCGCGGACGGGACTTCGAACTCGAACGGCACATGGTTCGCATCGAGCCCGTTCGGCCCGTTGGTGATCAGCGCGCCGAAAGGCTGCTCGGCGATCAGGCGATGGAGAACCTCTGGGCGGTTCTCTTCGAAATGGGCGGGCATGTACATGAAGCGCTCCGGATACGAGGGGGCGAAAGAGCAGTGATGAAAAGTCGCCCACGGCGTGGGGTGCCGGGGCGATGTAACAAAAAACGTCAACCGTACCGCAAAAAAGCGGCTCGCGCGCGCGAACGGCGCTAATCCTGCCTTTGCGCTTGCCTGGTGAGCAAGGATACGATACAACCCGATGTTGTCGGCATCGCGAACCGCGGACTGGCTGCGTTGGGCTTTGGGAGGCCGCGCAAACAGGGTTCGCCGGACGCCGGCGTCTCCCTTAGGACCACACGTTCCGCCACCTGAACGAATGATAAAAAATCGCCGAGCACTGTTTTCGATTCACTGGACCTGCGCATCGTTCGCGGGCCTTGCATTTCTGGCCGGTTGCGCGTCGGCGCCCACCGCGACGCAAAAATCCACGGGTTGGATCAAGGACGAAGTGGCCGACTCGTACGTATTCGGCTACCCGCTGGTGCTGATGGGCGTCGCGCGCGATGCGGCGGTCGGCACCAATCCAGGCCAGGCGCCCCTCAATACGCTGCGCCACGCACAGGCATTGCCGCCGATCGGCGCGGCCAATCCGATGCAGCCGAGTCTCGATACATTCGATTCGACCGGCTGGCTGGACGTCGGCAGCGAACCGGTGATCGTTTCGCTCCCCGATTCGCACGGCCGCTACGTCGACGCCCGCGTGCTCGACATGTGGACCAACGTGGTGTGGTCGACCGGCTCGCAGTTCGCCGCGCGCGCGGCGGGCATCAAGGCGCAGGCGATCGCCTTTGTCGGTCCGGGCTGGCAAGGGGATTTGCCTAAGGGTGTGACGCGCGTCGACGTGCCGACTCGCAACGCGTGGGTGAGCGTGCGTATCCAGTCGAACGGCACGCGCGACCTGACGGTAGTCCATAAGCTGCAGCGCGCCATTCGCGTCGCGCCGCTGAGCGTCTACGCGGGCGACGGCCGCTCCGCCTCGATCACACCGCCGCGCAGCAATGCCGCCGACGCCGCCGCGGGCGCTTCCGGCACGCCGGCCGCGCAGGTCGCCGCGCTCGACGCGAACGGCTTCTTCACGCGACTCGCTCAGGCCTTGCCTGACAATCCGCCGACGCCGGCTGATCCCCATGCGCTCAAATTCCTGTCGGACCTCGGCGTGACGCCGGACGAGCCGGTCAAGCTGCCAAAAGCGCCGGAAGCCATCGCGGCCGGTCTGGCCGACGGTCATGAGCGTGTTGCCACGCCGCCGTCCAATTTGCTGAGCGGCAACGGCTGGAGCTGGTTCGGCGACGGCGTGGGCAACTACGGCCCCGACTACGCGATGCGTGCCTATGCCGCTTATGCGCAACCGGGCATCGGCACGAAAGACGACGAAGTTCGCGCGGTCGTTACACAGGACAGCGACGGTCGCGCGCTCAACGGCGCAAACCGCTACGTGATCCACTTCGAGGCGAATCAGCTGCCGCCGGTGCGCGGCTTCTGGTCGATCACCGCCTATACGAAGGACGGCGCGCTCGGCGAAAGCGCGCCGGCGCGGCTGGCGGTAGGCGATCGCAATGGCGCGCGCCGCAATCGCGACGGCTCGCTCGACGTGACGGTGTCGTCCGCTCGGAGCAAGAGCGGCAACTGGCTGCCGACGCCGCGTGGCGATCTGCAACTGGTACTGCGTCTGTACGCACCCAAGCCGCAAGCCACCGACGGCAGTTGGCAACCGCCGGCCGTCGTGCGTCAGTGATACTTGCGTGTCCATGACGTGACAGCCGCGCTTCAGTAACGAGCGGCTAACGCATCGAGCAACGCATGTCTGCCGCATCAACTCGGCGGACATGCGACGCTATCGCGCGGAGTAATGTGTAAGCCACGTCTTACATTTATGTCCCACGAAAGATTCACGACTTATACTGCCGCTTGCGGGATTTTCGTTTTCGCGGCGGGCTTGCCGCCGCACTACCCAAGACCGAGCATGGCAAGCCTCAATAAAGCATCATTAGCCTCGTCCATGCAGACCGTGCGCGATGTCGCGCAGTCACGCCGCACCCGGCGTGTCATCACCGGTCTGCTGATCTTCGTTGTACTGTTTGGTCTGCTGGGCTTCTTCGCGGCGCCACCGCTGATTCGCCACATTGCCGAGCAACAGCTCAGCAAACAACTCGACCGTCCCGCCACCATCGGCCGCATTGCGCTCAATCCGTACACGCTCAAGCTCGAAGCCGATCGTGTGCACATCGGCGAGCGCGGCGGCGCGGGCGACTTCGTGGATATCTCGCGGCTCATCGTGCAGCCGTCATGGAGCTCGCTGTTTCGCGCAGCGCCGATCATCGACGAAATCCAGCTCGATTCGCCGCGCTTTCATATTGTTCGCTACGACGCGCAGCGCTTCAATTTCACCGACCTGATCGAGAAATTCTCGAAGCAGCCGGCCAAGCCCGATAGCAAACCGACGCTGTTCTCCGTCTCGAACATTCGCCTCGAAAACGGCCAGATCACGTTCGACGACAAACTGCTCGGCGCGACGCATGTGATCGATCAATGGAAGCTCGGTATTCCGTTTATCGCCACGCTGCCGTCCAAAACCGATATCTTCGTCGAGCCTTTGCTGCGTGCGCGGATCGACGGCAGTCCGCTTGCCATCGACGGCAGGACCAAGCCGTTTGCCGCGTCGCGCGAGTCGGAAGTGTCGTTGCGCTTCGACGGGCTTGATGTGCCGCGTCTCATGTCCTACGTGCCGACCAAACTGCCGGTGATCGTGCAGTCCGGCAAACTGTCCACCGATCTCAAGCTCAATTTCGTGGTCTCCAACGACGCGCCTTCGTTGCGCGTGGCGGGCACCGTCGATATGAACGACGTGGACGTGCTGGATCAGAGCAAGGCGCCGTTCTTCGCGGCGCGCGCGGTGCATGTGGCCGCTGCCACGCTCGAGCCGTTGAAGAGCCTCTATCACTTCGACGAGATCCGCATCGACGCGCCGACCGCCAACCTTGCGCGCGATAAGGACGGCGTGGTGAGCGTCGAGAAGATGTTTGCGCCCGCGCCCGCGTCCGCGTCTGAAGCCGCTGCGGCGCAACCGGCCGCGAGCGCGCCGCTTGCGGCATCCGGTTCGAGCGCCACGGAAAAGACGGCGCCGCCGCTGGATCTGTCGATCAAACGCTTCGTGCTCAATGACGGCACGGTGAATGTCCACGACAACGCCGCCTCGCGGCCCGTCGACGTCGGCCTGCAAAAACTGGCCGTGACGCTGACCGATTTTTCGACGCTCGCCACCGCGCCCGCCCACTACACGCTGAACACCGATTTTAAGGACGCCGGCGGTTCGCTCGGCGTGGCCGGCGCGTTCGGCCTCGTCGCGAAGACGGCGAGTGCGAAGCTCGACCTGAAGTCGCTGAAGCTGCCGCTGTTGCAGCCGTATATCGACACGGCGACCGTGGCGCAGATCACGGACGGCGCGCTGTCTGCCACCGCCAATGTCGGCGCGAACTGGTCGAAGTCGCCGGTAGCGGTAATGGTCACCGACTCGCAACTGGATCTGCAATCGCTGAAAGTCGCGGCGCGCGACAGCAAGGACCCGCTGATCTCGCTCGCGCAAAGCAGCGTGAAGATCAAGCAGGTGGATGTGGCGGCGCGCAACGCCGAGATCGCCAGCGTCGACACGACCGGCCTCGCGGTCGATGCGCAGCGTCTGAAAGACGGCAGCATCAACCTCGCCGCGCTTGCCGGCCAGCACGAAGCCGCGGCGCAGCGCACCGCGATTCACGCGGTCAAGAAGGCGCATGCGGAAGGGCCCGCGTGGCACTACAAGATCGGCGAGTTGACCCTGAAGGACGCCACTGCCAGTTTCACCGACAACACCACGCCGCAGCCGGTGAAACTGAACATCACGCCGCTGCAACTGAAGGTGCAGAACATAAGCGACGACCTGAGCCGCCCGCTGCCGATCGATCTGCAAGCCACGCTGAACAAGAAGGGCACGCTCGGCGTCAAGGGCGACGTCACGGCGACGCCGCTCAAGGTGGCCGTCAAGGTGAATGCCAACCGGCTCGACGCGGCGGCCTTCGAACCGTACTTCGGCGGCAAGCTGAATGCGGTAATCGCGAGCGCGCTGCTCAATGCGAACGGCGACCTAACGTTGAATCAGGCGAAGTCGCTGAAAGCCAACTATCACGGTGACTTGGCGCTCGTCGAAGTCCGCATGCTCGACAAGGCGACTTCCGACCCGTTCGCGGGATGGGGCTCGCTTGCATTGTCGAACCTGAAAGCCGATTACGACGAGCATGGCACGGTGGTCGACGCAGGCCGCGTCACGTTCACGAAGTTCTATGGACGCGTGCTGCTCGACGCGCAGGGCAAGCTCAACCTGAAGGACGTCGTCGCGCATGAAACCGGTGCCGCGCAATCGCTGACGCGCGACAAGAGCGGCGCCGAGCCCGTGCCGTTGACGCCGCAAGCGGCATCGGCGGTCGCGGCTGCGCCTGCGCCGGCTTCATCGGCTACGCCCGCCACGGTGACGGCGGCCACGCCGCCGTCAAGCCCGGTCAAGCTGCACTTCGGTCAACTGGTGCTGCAACAGGGTCGCGTGACGTACACCGACAACTTCATCAGGCCGAATTTCACGGCGAACCTGGTCAACATTCAGGGCACGGTCGGCGCATTCGGCACGCAATCGACCACGGCCGCGCCGGTCGACATCGCCGCGAAACTGGCGGCCAATGGTCCGCTGTCGATTCGCGGCACGGTCAATCCACTGATTGCGAAGCCGGCGCTCGATCTCACGGCCGTCGCGCACGATATCGAACTGACCAATCTCACGCCGTATTCGTCGAAATATGCCGGTTATCCGATCACCAAGGGCAAGCTGAACGTCGATCTGCACTACAAGCTGGCGAACGATCAACTGGACGCGAACAATCACATTTTCATCGATCAGCTCACGTTCGGCGATCACGTCGATAACGATACGGCGACCAAGCTGCCCGTGCGTCTCGCGATCTCGCTGCTGAAGAACTCGCGCGGCGAAATCGACGTGAATCTGCCGGTGTCGGGCTCGTTGTCGAATCCCGAGTTCAGTATTGGCGGCCTCATCTGGCATGCCGTGCTCAATCTGCTGCAAAAGGCGGTGACCGCGCCGTTCTCGCTGATCGCCAACGCGTTCGGCGGCAAGGGCGAGGAGTTGGGCTACGTCGAGTTCGAACCCGGCTCGGCGAAACTCACGGACGCCGACACCCAGAAACTCGACACGATCGTGAAGGCACTGTCCGACAAACCGTCGATCCGTATGGATCTGATCGGCCGCGTCGATCCGGCTGTCGACGAACCCGGGTTGCGCACCGACTATGTGGACCGCCTCGTCAAGCAGCAGAAAATCAAGGACGTGGTGGGCAACGGCGAGAGCGTCGATTTGTCGACCGTCACTGTGGACCCGAAGGACTACGACAAGTATCTGACCAAGGCCTACAAGTCGGCGGACTTCAAGAAGCCGCGCAATTTTGTCGGCTTGACCAAGAGCGTGCCGGACGACGAAATGAAGAGCGCGCTCGCCGCCAATGCACCGATCGACGACGCCAGCTTGCGCCAGCTCGCACAACAGCGGGCGCAGAGCGTGCAGCAGTATCTGGACGGCAAGATCGACAGCAGCCGCGTGTTTATCGTCGCGCCGAAACTGAGCGCCGACGGCATCAAGGACAAGGGCGCGACGACGCGGGTCGACTTCGGCTTGAAGTGAGCGTGTTCGAGCCTGGTGCTTCGCGCGTCAGGCAAAACCCGGCGTTTGTCTTGAGCGCGCTACGTTGAACATCGAACGTTGAACGCACCGCCGCCTGCCGCCAGGCTCGCGGCGGCATGGGCTCAAGCGGCGCGCGTCGGCGCCTTCAACGCGGTTTGCTCGATTACGCGCGCGAGCGTGTCGAACGCGGGACCGATCTTGTCGTTCGGCACGCATGCATAACCGAGCAGCAGCCCGCGACGCGCGGGCGTATCGCTGCTGTAATAGCTCGCGAGCGGGCGCACGATCACGCCGGCGTCGTAAGCGGCGGCCGCGACGGCGCGATCGTTCGCGTGATCCGGCAGGCCGAGCACCAGATGCAGGCCGGCCTCGTCGCCCATCACCGGCAGTTCGCTGCCGAAGCGCGCAGTGATCGCGTCGATCAGAATCTGCCGGCGTTCGCCGTATAGCGCGCGCATGCGCCGAACGTGCGACGTGAGATGCCCGTCCATGATGAAGTCGGTCATCACCGCCTGCTGCATCAACTGACCTTCGCGATACAACTCGGCCACACCGGTGCGGAACGTGTCCACCAGATGCTCGGGCGCGATCATGTAGCCGATCCGCAAGCCCGGAAACAGCATCTTCCCCAGACTGCCGACGTAGATCACCTGGCCGGCGTCGTCGAGTCCTTGCAGCGACGCGAGCGGACGGCTGCCGTAGCGGAACTCGCTGTCGTAGTCGTCCTCGATGATCCACACGTTGTGCTGGCGCGCGTATTCGAGCAGCGTGCGGCGGCGCGCGAGGCTCATCACCATGCCGAGCGGATACTGATGCGACGGTGTGACGAGCGCGAGCCGCGGCGGCTGTTGCAAGTCCTGTTCGCGCGGATTCAGGCCTTCGTCATCCACCGGCACGGGCACAAGGGTAATCCCCGATGACTGCAGCACGCTGCGTGCGCCCCAATAGCACGGCTCTTCCACCCACGCGCGGTCGCCGACATCGGTCAACAGGCGCACCGCCAGGTCGATCGATTGATGAATACCTGTGGTGATGATGATCTGATCCGGCGTGCAATTCACCGAGCGCGCCACCCGCAGGTAATCCGACAGCGCCCGCCGCAACGGCCGGTAGCCGCCGCCGGGCGCGTAGGTGAGCAGATCCGGATTGGCTTCTTTCCACAAGCGCGCTTGCAGGCGGCTCCACGTGCGCGCCGGAAATTCCGCGACGTCGGGAACGCCCGGCATGAACGCGCCCCACTGTTTGGCGGAAACGCCGGCTTTGTCGATCAGACGCCGTCCGCGAGTCGACAGGTCGCCAAGATCGCGCTTCGGCGGCTTGGGGGGTTCCCTGGCTGTACTGTCTTCTTTGTCGACGCTCGCGACCGCCGGCTTCCTGCGCATATTCACGGCGGCCGTGTCCGGTCGCGTGTCGGCAACATAAGTGCCGCTGCCGGTGGTCGAGATCACATAGCCTTCGGCGGTCAACTGGTCGTAGACGTGCAGCACCGTGTTGCGTGCAATGCCGAGGTCTTCGGCGAGTGTGCGCGAACTGGGCAGCTTGGCGCCGGGCGGCAGCTGGCCGGTCAGAATGGCCTGCTGCATGAGCCGCAACGTCTGCCGGTAGACTGGTTCGGCGGCCGCGCGGTCGAGCCGCGCGGCGAGCCAATCCGACAAGATCACGGTGTCCAAGTGGTTCTATCCGGAATAATGAAATGGTTCCATATTGTAGAACCGTAACGGTCTATAGTGAGCCACGCAATTGATGCAATCCCGCTGCTTTGCACGGGAGCCAGCCGGACCGCAGAGGAGACTTGGACGATGAAAACCGAAGACGTGATCGTCAGCTTTCGAGGTGTGCGCAAGACCTACGACGGCGAAACGCTGGTCGTCAAACAGCTCGATCTGGATATCTATCAGGGCGAATTTCTGACGCTGCTCGGGCCGTCCGGTTCGGGCAAAACCACCTGTCTGATGATGCTGGCGGGTTTTGAATTTCCCACCGGCGGCGAAATCTGGCTGGATGGCACGCTGCTAAATACCGTGCCGCCGCATAAGCGCAACATCGGCATGGTGTTTCAGAACTACGCGCTGTTTCCGCATCTGACGGTGGAGCAGAACGTCGCGTATCCGCTCACCGTGCGGAAGATTTCGGCAGCAGAGCGCGCAGATCGCACGAATAACGCGCTCAAGATGGTGCGCATGGAGAGCTTCGCGAAGCGCTATCCGGCGCAGCTTTCCGGCGGCCAGCAGCAGCGTATCGCGCTCGCCCGCGCGCTGGTGTTCGAGCCGAAGCTCGTGCTGATGGACGAGCCGCTCGGCGCGCTGGATAAACAGTTGCGCGAACACATGCAGTACGAACTTAAATCATTGCACGAGAAACTCGGCGTCACGTTCGTGTACGTCACGCACGATCAGGGCGAGGCGTTGACCATGTCCGATCGCGTTGCCGTGTTCGATAAGGGCATCGTGCAGCAACTCGATACCGTGGATCGTCTTTACGAATCGCCGTGCAATGAGTTCGTGGCGAACTTTATCGGCGACAGCAACAAGCTGCGCGGCACGATCGCGGATGTCGACGGCGAGTATTGCGAATTTCATCTGATCGACGGCACGCGCCTTACCGGTCGCAATATCGGTGGCGCGCGAGCGGGCACGCCGGCGGTCGCGTGCATCCGGCCAGAGCGTATGAAGCTCGCCGACGGGCCGTCACGTCCGGGCGCCAATGCGCTCGCCGGCGAAGCGCGCGGGCTGATTTATTTCGGCGACCACGTGCGCATGCGTTGTGGTTTGCCACAACAGGACGAGTGCTTCGTGAAGGTGCCGCTCGGCACCGGCGTGCTCGACACCTTCGCGCCCGGCGCACCGGTCGCACTCGAATTCGCACCCGAGCATCTGCGGGTATTCGCAGGGGCGTGAATCGTCGAACGCACAAGGTGTTCGACGCAGGCAGAGCAGGTCAAGCAGTACATAACAAAGTCGCACTGAACGTACTGAAGCACACCACCAAAGGAGAGCAACACACCATGAGCAAGATCGGGAAATCGCGCTGCGCCATCGCTGTCGGTGCTGTGGCGCTCGCGCTGGGCGCCGCGCAAGTCAATGCAGCGGAATTGACGGTCGTCAATTTCGGCGGCGCGAATGGCGACGCGCAAAAGGTGGCATTCAACCAGCCGTTCGAAAAAGAGACCAGCAACAAGGTCACCGCCGTCGAATACAACGGCGAGCAGGCCAAAGTCAAGGCGATGGTCGAAGCCAAGCATGTGAACTGGGATGTGGTGGAGGTCGAATCGGGCGATATCGGCCGTGGTTGTGATGAAGGGCTGTACGAGAAGCTCGACTGGTCGAAGATCGGCAAGAAGTCGGATCTGATTCCTGAAGCACCGCAAACCTGCGGCGTGGGCTTCTTCGTGTGGTCGACGGCGCTCGCGTACAACGCGGACAAGCTGAAAACGGCGCCGGC
The DNA here is from genome assembly GCF_012689525.1 of Paraburkholderia aromaticivorans. NCBI lineage: Bacteria > Pseudomonadati > Pseudomonadota > Betaproteobacteria > Burkholderiales > Burkholderiaceae > Paraburkholderia > Paraburkholderia aromaticivorans. The sequence continues at coordinate 3,493,523 of NZ_CP051515.1, read as the reverse complement.
CGGCTGGGCCGATTTCTGGGACGTCAAGAAATTCCCCGGCAAGCGTGCGATGCGCAAGGGCGCGCGCTACAACCTCGAATTCGCATTGATGGCCGACGGTGTGCCGCCGAAGGACGTCTACAAGGTGCTCGCCACCAAGGAAGGCCAGGATCGCGCGTTCAAGAAGCTCGACGAGCTGAAGCCGAACATCCAGTGGTGGGAAGCAGGCGCGCAGCCGCCGCAATTCCTCGTCGCGGGCGATGTGGTGATGTCCACCGCGTATAACGGCCGGATCGACGCCGCGCAGAAGGAAGGCAAGAACCTGAAGGTGGTGTGGAACGGCAGCATCTACGACCTCGACTATTGGGCGATCCCGAAGGGCACGCCGAACAAGGCGCTGGCCGAGAAGTACATTGCCTATTCGCTTTCGTCGAAGCCGCAACAGGACTACGCGCACAACATCGCGTACGGGCCGGTGAATGTGGCGGCGATCAAGGCGCTCGATCCGAAGACGCTCGCGAATCTGCCGAACTCGCCGGCTAACGGGAAGAACGCGGTGCTGCAGAACCTCGCGTTCTGGACCGATCATGGCGATGAGCTGGAACAGCGATTTTCGTCGTGGGCTTCGAAGTAATTAGTGTTGCGTGAGAGGGCGTGGCTGGTTGAGCGAGGTCGCGCCTTCGAGATGTGAAATGACGCGCGCGCATGCAGTACCGATGTGCGCGCGGTTCCAACGTAGAGCGGGAGAGACAGGTGTGACTACGATGACGATCGCTGCCGATTCGACGCCTGAATCAAGTGGCCGACTCAAGCGCGAGTTGAAGGCCGCGGAAGCCAGGAAACGTGCGATGGCGCTGCTGTTGATCGCGCCGCTCGCGATTTTTCTACTGCTGATTTTCGTCGTGCCGATCGGCGCGCTGCTCACACGTGCCGCGCAAAATCCCGAAGTCGTCAACGCGCTGCCGCATACGCTGGCGTCATTGAGCGCGTGGGATCGCAAGGTGCCGCCGCCCGACACCGCCTATGCCGCGCTGGCGGTCGACCTCACCGCGATCGCCGACAGCGACGGCATGGGCGCACTCGCCCGGCGCCTGAACGTGGAGATTCCAGGCTACCGTTCGCTGGTCGCCAAGTCCGCGCACGCCATGCCGTTCGTCGACGACAACAGCAAGCCCTTGCAACTGACGCCCGCCCAGATCCACGCGAAATTCGTCGAACTTGACGAACGCTGGAACGACGTCGCGTACTGGCAAGCCATCGCGAAGAATTCCGGCGCGTATTCGCCGTTTTATCTACTTGCTTCGTTGGACCACAAAGAGGACGCGTTCGGCCACATCATTCCGACCGATTCTGACCACCAGATTTTTCTCGCCGTGTTCACCCGCACCTTCGTGATCGGCGGGGTGGTGACGTTCTTCGCGTTGTTGCTCGGCTATCCGCTCGCCTACTGGATTTCGACGCTGTCCGAACGTCGCGCGAATCTGGTGATGATTCTCGTGCTGATTCCGTTCTGGACGTCGATCCTCGTGCGCGTCGCCGCATGGATCGTGATTCTGCAAGGCGAAGGGCTGGTGAACAAGGCGCTCGTCGGTAGCGGGTTGCTGCATGATCCGCTGTCGCTGCTGTTCAACCGCACCGGCGTCTACATTTCGATGACGCACATTCTGCTGCCGTTCATGATCCTGCCGCTCTATAGCGTGATGAAGTCGATCCCGCCGTCCTATCAGCGCGCCGCGATCTCCCTCGGCAGTCATCCGTTCGCCGCGTTCTGGCGCGTGTATGTCCCGCAGACCTATCCGGGCATCGGCGCGGGCGCATTGCTGGTGTTCATTCTGGCGATCGGCTACTACATCACGCCGGCCTTGCTCGGCGGACCGAACGATCAGATGGTCAGCTACTACGTCGCATACTTTACGAACGTGACGATCAACTGGGGCATGGCGTGCGCGCTCGGCGGTCTGCTGCTCGCTGCGACGCTCGTGCTGTACATCATTTACGGACGCTTCACGCGCTCGTCACTGAGCCTCGGCTGAACGGAGTCTATCGCGATGAAACTTGCCAAGCCTTTGTTCGCGCCGCATACGTCTTTCGTTGAACGCGTGTGGTATTTCGCGTTGCGTGCGCTGGTCGTGCTCACACTGCTGTATCTCATCCTGCCGGTGCTGGCGATCGTACCGCTGTCGTTTTCGTCGAGCACGTTTCTGGTGTATCCGATTCCGGGCTGGTCGTTGCGCTGGTATCAGAATCTGATCGCATCCGATGAATGGCGCATGGCCGCTAAGAATAGTTTTATCGTCGCGCCGTCGGCGACGGTGGTCGCAACCGTGCTCGGCACGTTGGCGGCCATTGGACTGACCAAGGCGAACTTCCGCGGCAAGGGACTGCTCATGGCGATCCTGATTTCGCCGATGATCGTGCCGGTGGTGGTGGTCGGCGTCGGCATGTATCTGTTCTTCGCGCCGCTCGGGTTGGCCAATACCTACATCGGCCTGATTCTTGCGCATGCGTCGCTCGGCGTGCCCTTTGTCGTGACGACCGTGGCCGCGACGTTGCAGGGTTTCAACTACAACCTGGTGCGGGCAAGTCTGTCGCTGGGCGCGAATCCGGTGAAGACGTTCTTCCGCATCACATTGCCGGTGATCGCGCCGGGCGTGATTTCAGGCGCGCTGTTCGCGTTCGCGACTTCATTCGACGAAGTCGTCGTAACCCTGTTCCTGGCGGGCGCGGATCAGACTACCTTGCCTCGACAAATGTTTACCGGCATCCGCGAAAATATCAGCCCGACCATCGCCGCGCTGGCGACAATTCTGATTGTTTTTTCCACGTGCCTGTTACTGGCGCTCGAGTGGCTGCGTGGGCGAAATGCAGCGCGGGCGGTCAAGGCTTGAGTATCTGCACAGACGTATGACAGATTTTATTTGAAAGGCATAACGATCAACAAATCTATAACGTTAATCTAAGACTGCTCCCATTCCCTATGCATCAGCGTCTCTTCATACTCGCAATCCTCGATAAGAAGATGCGTTTGACGCGGGGAATCAATGAAACACCAGCTCACCGTGCTAGTGTGCGCGCTGGCCTTGACAGCTTGCGCGGACCACGCCGCGCGTGACCGCCTTGGCGTTGAAGACGCCACGTTGCTGAAAAGCGGTTTCGGCGCCACACAAGACGAAGCCGCGGGCGCGGTCAACTCACAATGGATCAGCACCTACGCGCCGGCCGTCAACAGCAGCACGGCGTTGGTACGACTGCAGACTGAACTCGATCGTTCTTCCGGCGATAAGAACGGCTATTTTCGAGCCAAGGCGCAATGCTGGATCAATGCCGCTCAACAAGCGCGGCAAGCTAACGACCACTGGGGTTTCGTCGAAGAAGCGATCGGCCAGGCGGCCATGATTACGATGAGCCTGCAGAACGGTGCGTCGTTATCCGCCGTCAATCCGGCGCTGCGCACGGTGTCCACGGTGCGCCCCGATCTGTGGAAGATCGTCAATACCATTAAATCAGATCCCGCGGTTGCCCAATGTCCGCAGGCGCAGGCGCCGCTCGCCTGTGCCGAAGTCGAACTGATGCAAGCTGGCCATGACGCATGGCGACGCAGTTTCTCCAACGCCGAAAAACGCTTGCCTGATGTGCAGGACAACTTGCGTCAGTCGGCGGAAACAGCGTTGCAATGCAAGCAGGCGATGCAAATGCCGGCGTCCGCGCCGGTGGCGGCAAGTGCTCCTGTTTTCCCCTCCGCTGCGAATTCGCCGCGAAGGATCACGCTAAAAGCCGATTCGCTTTTCCGTTTCGACGGCGGTGACGATGCCGCGATATTGCCCGCCGGCAAACGACAACTGGACGACGTGGCAAATCGTTTGAAGACGACGCCCTCAATGCGTGAGCTGAGGATCACCGGCTACGCTGACCGCCTCGGCGATAAGTCATACAACCTGGGTTTGTCGATGCAGCGAGCACGGACTGTCGAGCGATATTTGCAAACGCGTGGTGTGAGATTGCCGATGACCGCACATGGCAAGGGCAGTGCGAACCCGTTGGTGGACTGCCGGCAATCCAGGCGAGATGTGTTGCTGCGATGCCTCGCGCCGAATCGACGCGTCGAGATCGAATCCGTCGCTGCGGGCTTGTAGTGTGCCATTGGATCGAAAGCGAGCAGCCGCGTCGGACACATGACGTGTCTTCGAGCGTGACGCCGGCGACGATCAACGTCGCGAAGCGTGTATTCAGGAGAATTTAGGAATGTCAACTATTCTGGTTATCGACGACCATCCTGCGTTTCGCATGGTCATCAAAATGCAACTCGTGCAATTACTTGGCGTTGAAGATGTGATCGAGGCCGACAACGGCCAGACCGCTGTCGAGACATGGCCCGGATCCATACTCCGGAGCTCGCCATACTGGATCTCGACATTCCGCGTATCAGCGGACTCGATGTGATTCCCCGACTCAAGCTCGTTCATCCACCGATTCGCTTGATGGTCTTGTCGGGGCACGATCCGGCCACGTTCGCGCCGCGCGCGATGCGCTCCGGTGTCCACGGGTTCGTCGGCAAGTCGCAGGAGATGAAGGAGATCATGCGCGGCGTCGAGGCGGTGCTCGCCGGCTACGACTGCTTCCCGCCCGATAACGGCGACGTTGCGCCCGCGAGCGGATTGAGCAGCTTGTCGGCACGTGAGGTGGAGGTTTTGCAACATCTCGCACGCGGCGTGAGCAATCGTGACATTGCCGGTCGCTTGTCACTCAGCGATAAAACCGTCAGTACATACAAGAGCCGTATCCAGGAGAAACTCGGCCTCACGTCGTTGGCAGGACTCATCGAGTTCGCGACTTTGCACCGGTTGGTCGAGTAGGTTTGCGGGCTATGAATACTGCGAGCCTGTCTCGTTCCGCTGGGTGCATAGGGAGCCAAACGCTAAACGATCTGCTAGATACGGCGTCCGCGGATTCCTGCGTATTCGTCCTCAAAGAGAGCGCGACGAACGTGCGCGATCTTCAACGCGCCGTTCACCGTCGAACAACGGGAGTCATCCGTGGAAATGTTTAGCGGCAACGCACAGACGCTTCTTTTCACCAGCGTCGCGCAGTCATTGGACAGCTCATCAAGCGCTCCTTTTGAGCCCTTTGAAAGTCGTTACCTGGACGCGTTGTCCGAAGAGGGCGTCGACCTTAACGCGTTTCTCAACAACTGGCGTCAAGCGATGAATGACGACCTCGCGCGCCTCAACGCGTTACCTCTTGAAGGCGACTTCGACCATTTTCATAGTGTGCTGCATCGACTGAGCGGAGCAGTGGCGCTCGTCGGCGCGCACAGTTTGATGGATGCGTTGCGGCGCGCGAGCATGTCGCCGCCGGAACACGGCGCTGCGGCAATCGCCGCGCTAACGGTGCGCGCCAGAACCCTCGTCACGCAACTTGAAGCCACGTCCCGCGCTTACCGGAGCACCTCACAATGAATCGACCGCTTGCCTTGATCGAAGGCGATCTGGCGCTTCCGATTCCGCGGCCGTTCGATGCGTTGCCGCCGCCCTTCGGTTCGTGGCGTCGTCAGGCGCAGGCTAGGGCGCAACGAGAACCGCAACCCGCGGCACTCACCATTGCGCGACAGGCAATGCAGAATGCAATGCAGCGTCCAGCTTCACCCGCACGTCGAGTTCGGCTTCCGCCGGGCGCCAAGTTTTTCTTCTTCTACAAGTCGCCGCCGCAACGGGACGATTCGCATCGGTTTAAAGAGCAACTGGACGAAGCGAGGCACTACCTCGAAATAGGCCGGGTGAAGCCGAGTTCGACTCGTTCGGATCATATCCTCGGAGCGGCGATCTTCGCGGGCTGCAGCATCGCGCTGGCCTGGTTGCTGGCCACCTGTACAACGCATGATGCCGACAGGACGACGGCAGCGGCCAGCGCAATAACACAATCGGTCGCGTCGATGGACGGCAGTACGATGGCGATTCGTCCACAAGAGCAAGCTAAACCGGCGCAGCCATCGGTCAAATTCGCCGGGACGACTGCGCGGAGTGCGCCGTTGGCCGCTAGTTCGAGGCCGGAGTCGACGGCTCCCCGCGCTCCTACCCCACCCGACGCGACACTGGAGACGACTGTTCGCGGCACGCCGGAGCCACAACACGTCGAACACTTCGTGCCGCGGGCAACCGCACGCGTGTCCATACGGCAGATCGCATCGATCGAACCCGCAAAGGCCCATCACCAGACGCCAATCGCACGCCTAAGCAAGCCGCAAGTCGACCAACGGCTCGCACAAAGCCGCACGATTAATCCAGGTACACAGCCTTCCGCGTCGAAACAGCCCGAACGGACCGAATGGACCGAACGCCCCTCGTCCGCGACCGACACAGCCGAGCGCGCAGCACTGCGCGACTGGGCCGCACAACAGCGTCGCGCAAGCATCACAACGCGCTCCAGCACACCCACGCCCAGCGACACCGACTGGAACGCCCACATGACCCAGCGCCGCATCACCGACAGCGCCGACGCCTTCCAGACAGGCCGCGCCCAAAAGTAAGCAGCCAAAAAAAAGCCCGACCACCGGTCGGGCTTCAAAGTCAGCTGCGTCCTCCACAGGACGCAGCTCCTGCAAAACAGCTTGCAGCAACTGCTGAGATACGCGAATACCTTAAGCAGCCAGCAGCGAACGCAGCACGAACGGCAGAATCCCGCCGTGCTTGTAGTAGTCGACTTCGATCGGCGTGTCGATACGCAGCAGCACCTGCACGCGCTTTTCCTTGCCGTCCTTGTCGCGAATCACCAGCGTCACTTCCTGTTGCGGCTTGAAGTCAGCGCCCAGGCCTTCGATGTCGTACGTTTCTTCGCCGGTGATGCCGAGCGATTGCACGCTATCCGAGCCCTTGAACTGCAGCGGCAGAACGCCCATGCCGACCAGGTTCGAACGGTGGATCCGCTCGAAGCTGCGTGCGACCACGACCTTCACGCCCAGCAGTTGCGTACCCTTCGCAGCCCAGTCACGCGACGAGCCCGTGCCGTACTCTTCGCCCGCGAACACGACGGTCGGCGTGCCGGCGTCGATGTACTTCATCGCTGCGTCGTAGATCGATTCCTGTTCGCCGCTCGGCTGGTGAATCGTCAGGCCGCCTTCCACGCGCGAGCCGTCTGCCTTCGCCGGGATCATCAGGTTCTTGATCCGAACGTTCGCGAACGTGCCGCGCATCATCACGTCGTGGTTGCCGCGGCGCGAGCCGTAGCTGTTGAAGTCGGCCTTCTGCACGCCGTTTTCCTTCAGCCACTTGCCTGCCGGCGAGTCTTCCTTGATCGAGCCAGCCGGGCTAATGTGGTCGGTCGTAACCGAGTCACCGAAGATGCCCAGTGCGCGTGCGTTCGTCACAGCAGCGATGCTGTCGGCCGGCGTCATCGAGAAGTCCTTGCCGAAGAACGGCGGCTCGGCGATGTAGGTCGACTTCGGCCAGTCGTAGACTTGACCTTCTTCGCCTTCGATCTTGCTCCACAGGTCGCCCTTCTTCGTCAGCGACGCGTAGTTCTTGCGGAACGCGTCCGCGTCCAGCGCGAACTTGAGCAGGGCGTTAACTTCTTCGCTGGTCGGCCAGATGTCGCCGAGGTAGATGTCCTTGCCGCCCTTGCCCTTGCCGACCGGTTCGGTCATCAGGTCGCGCGTAATATTGCCGGCAATCGCGTAAGCGACGACCAGCGGCGGCGAGGCCAGGAAGTTGGCGCGGATGTTCGGGTGAATACGCGCTTCGAAGTTACGGTTGCCCGACAGAACCGCTGCCGCGACGATGTCGTTCTTCGTGATCGCTTCGTTCAGTTCCGGCGTCAGATCGCCCGCGTTACCGATACAGGTCGTGCAACCGTAAGCGGCCAGCGTGAAGCCGAGCTTGTCGAGGTACTTCATCAAGTCGGTCTTCGTCAGGTATTCGGTGACGATACGCGATCCCGGCGCCAGCGACGTCTTGATGTGCGGAGCGACCGTCAGGCCGGCTTCCACAGCCTTCTTCGCCAGCAGGCCGGCGGCCAGCAGCACGCTCGGGTTCGACGTGTTCGTGCACGACGTGATCGCGGCGATCAGGATGTCGCCGTTCTTCACGTCGACGCCGTTGCTCGTCGTGTATTGCGCGTCCAGATCGGCTGCTTTCTTCGCAAAGCCGTTTTCTGCGACCGGCTTCGAGAACAGGTCAGCGAACGTCGACTTCACATTGCCGATTTCGATACGGTCTTGCGGGCGCTTCGGACCTGCCAGCGACGGCGTGACCGTGCCGAGATCCAGCGTGACGACCTTGGTGTAGTCGATCTGGCCAGCCTTCGGAATGCCGAACAGGCCTTGTGCCTTGAAATAGTTTTCGAAAGCGGAGATTTCCGCGTCCGTGCGGCCCGTGCCCTTGAAGTAGTCGATGGTTTTTTCGTCGACCGGGAAGAAGCCCATGGTCGCGCCGTATTCCGGCGCCATGTTGCCGATCGTTGCGCGATCCGGCAACGACAGCGACTTCGTGCCTTCGCCGAAGAATTCGACGAACTTGCCGACTACCTTCTCTTTACGCAGCAGTTCGGTGACGGTCAGGACCAGGTCGGTCGCCGTCAGGCCTTCGCGCAGCTTGCCCTTCAGTTCGACGCCGACCACGTCCGGCGTCAGGAAGTACACCGGCTGGCCGAGCATGCCGGCTTCCGCTTCGATACCGCCCACGCCCCAGCCCACCACGCCGATACCGTTGATCATGGTGGTGTGGCTGTCGGTGCCGACCAGCGAATCCGGGTAGTACACCGTGTCCGCGCCTTCAGCCTTCTTGTGCACGCCGCGTGCGAGGTATTCCAGGTTCACCTGGTGAACGATACCGACGCCCGGCGGCACGACCTTGAACGTGTCGAATGCCTGCATGCCCCACTTCATGAACTGGTAGCGCTCGTTGTTGCGCTGGAATTCCAGTTTCATGTTCAGATCGAGCGCGTTCTTTTCGCGGAAGTGATCGATCTGCACCGAGTGATCGACGACCAGATCGACCGGGACCAGCGGTTCGATCGACTTCGGATCCTTGCCCATCTGTTGCGCGACACCGCGCATTGCCGCGATGTCGGCGAGCAGCGGCACGCCGGTAAAGTCTTGCAGCACGACGCGCGACACGACGAACGGGATTTCGTCGACGCGCGAAGCAGTCGGCTTCCAGTTGGCGAGTTGCTCGATGTGTTCTTCGGCGATTTTCTTGCCGTCGTAGTTACGCAGCACCGATTCCAGCACGATTCGGATCGAAACCGGCAGGCGGTCGATCTTGATGTTCAGTGCCTTGCCGAGTTGCGGCAGGGAGTAGAACTTGCCTTTGCCGGAACCGCTGTCGAATTCCTTGAGCGTTTTGTGGAGGTTGTGGGCCATGGTGTTTTCCTTGGTTTGATCGCGGAACTACAGTACTTAACTAGATGACGTACAGATCGACGTATTCATTGACCGGCATGGCTTCGAGCCGTGCCTGATCCAGCGACACGTCGAGAATCGCCAGTTGTTGCTTGACCGGAAAGCGGCGCGCGAGGTTGGTCTTGAACTTCTCGACCAGCAACGGAATCCCGTCTTCGCGACGACGCTTATGACCGATCGGGTATTCGACTACGACTTCGTCGAATGTCGATCCGTCGTTGAATTCGATCGTCAGTGCATTGGCGATCGAACGCTTCTCCGGATCGTGGTAATCCTTCGTGAACTGCGCGTCTTCGACGCATTCCATCTTGGCACGCAGCACATCGATCCGCGCGTCCTGCGCGATCGAATCTTCATAGTCCGCGGCCGTCAGGCGGCCGTGGATCAACGGCACGGCGATCATGTACTGAATGCAATGATCGCGGTCGGCCGGATTGTTCAGCGGTCCTTTTTTATCGATGATGCGAATCGCGGCCTCGTGCGTGCGGATCGTGATCTTGCGGATCTCGTCCACGCGCTTTCCCGCTGCGGCGAGTTGCTCATGCAACTTCATGGCCGCTTCCACTGCCGTTTGCGCGTGGAATTCTGCCGGAAAAGAAATCTTGAAGAGCACGTTTTCCATCACGTACGAACCGTACGGACGCTGGAACTGGAACGCATTGCCCTTGAAGAGCACGTCGTAAAAACCCCACGTTTTCGCCGTCAGTACCGACGGATAGCCCATCTCGCCGGTCTTCGCAATCAGCGCGAGACGCACGGCGCGCGAGGTCGCATCGCCCGCGGCCCACGACTTGCGCGAGCCGGTATTCGGCGCGTGGCGATACGTACGCAGCGCATGCCCATCGACAAACGCCTGCGATACCGCGTTGATCAACTCGCCGCGCGTGAGACCGATCAGCTGGCCGACCACCGCGGTCGACGCCAGTTTCACCAGCAATACATGATCGAGCCCGACCTTGTTGAAGGAGTTTTCGAGCGCGATACAGCCTTGAATTTCGTGCGCCTTGATCATGGCGAGCAACACGTCTTTCATCGCCAGCGGCGCTTTGCCGGCTGCGATGGCGCTGCGCGAGAGCCAGTCGGCTGTCGCCAGAATTCCGCCGAGGTTATCCGACGGATGCCCCCATTCGGCGGCAAGCCAGGTGTCGTTGAAGTCGAGCCAGCGAATCATGGCGCCGATGTTGAAGGCGGCCTGAACCGGGTCCAACTGGAACGACGTGCCGGGCACCTTCGCGCCGTTGGGGACGATCGTGCCCGGCACGATCGGTCCCATCAGCTTGGTGCAGGCCGGATAGGTGAGCGCCTCGAGTCCGCAGCCGAGCGTATCGATCAGGCAGTGACGCGCGGTTTCCAGCGCGAGCATGCTGTCGATCTGATAATCCAGAACGTAGTCGACGATATCGGCCAGGACTGGGTCCGGGTCGGGTCGCACGTTGGAAATCGGAGCGGACATCGGGGAGCTTTCCTGATGACGATGATTAGTTGCTGGTCTTGTCGATCGCGTTCGATTGCGTCGGAGCCGGCGCGCCTTGCTGCATGGCTGCCGTCTTGCATTCGTCGGCCAGACGCGAGCTGTCCTTGTCCGAGAACAACATGGCCTTCATCGGGATCACGACCAGATCCATACCCGTTGCGGCGTCGTGGAAGCGGTCTGCGCCCGTGGTGGTCGTTTCGCGCGGCAGATTGTAATTTTTGTTAGCCCAGTGAACCGTGACGATCTGGTCACGCTTCATGTCACCCTTCAATTCGAACGACATGCCTTCGTTGCACGACCACTTTTCCGAGCCTTCCGGCACCGGGTCGACCTTCGCTTCCTTGGCCGGGTTCGCTTTGCGCTTGATCAGGCGCTTCGGCTGCGGGTGTTTCGGCGTAGCCTTGGCAGCCGGCGTGGTGGTCGCCGTTTGCGCGGCGGCGTCAGTCGCGACGGACAGCATCGTCGTGGACAGGGCGCCAATCACGGCGGCGATCATCAGCTTTTTCATGGAGAAAACCTTTCTATCTAGTTTCAGTTAAACATTCCGCGGGCTACCGGTCCTGGCGACCGCGTGGTTGAACTGCACGCGCTTTGAAAGCGCACAGCGACCGCTATTTTCTCCTATTTAGCGGTAGGTACTTCAAATTCTCAGGTCCGGTGTAATTCGCGCTCGGACGGATGATCTTGTTGTCGATGCGCTGCTCGATGATGTGCGCGCTCCAGCCGGCCGTGCGCGAAATCACGAAGAGCGGCGTGAACATCGCCGTGGGCACGCCCATCATGTGATACGAGACCGCGCTGAACCAGTCGAGATTCGGGAACATCTTCTTCGCGTCCGCCATTACCGATTCGAGCCGCTCGGCGATGTTGAACAGCTTGCTGTTGCCCGCGTCCTTCGAGAGCTTCTTCGCGATTTCCTTGATGACCTTGTTGCGCGGGTCGGAGATCGTGTACACCGGGTGGCCGAAACCGATCACCACTTCCTTGTTCTCGACGCGGCGGCGGATGTCCGCTTCCGCTTCGTCCGGCGTCTGGTAGCGCGACTGGATCTCGAACGCGACTTCATTGGCGCCGCCGTGCTTCGGCCCGCGCAGCGCGCCGATCGCGCCGGTGATCGCCGAATAGATATCCGATCCCGTGCCCGCGATCACGCGGCCGGTGAAGGTCGAGGCGTTGAATTCATGCTCGGCGTACAGGTTCAGCGAGACGTGCATCGCGTCAACCCATTCCTTCGACGGCTCCACGCCGTGCAGCAGATGCAGGAAGTGGCCGCCGATCGAATCGTCGTCGGTTTCCACTTCGATGCGCTTGCCGTTGTGCGAGTAGTGATACCAGTAGAGCAGCATCGAGCCGAGCGAGGCCATCAGCTTGTCGGCGATATCGCGCGCGCCCGGCAGGTTGTGATCGTCTTTCTCCGGCAGCACGGTGCCAAGCACCGACACGCCGGTGCGCATCACGTCCATTGGATGGGCGGCGGCCGGGATCCATTCGAGCGCGGCCTTGACGTTCGCGGGCAGGCCGCGCAGCGCCTTGAGCTTGGTCTTGTACGCGGTCAGTTCGGCCTGGGTCGGCAGCTTTTCGTGGACCAACAGATACGCGATCTCTTCGAATTCGCAGGCGTTCGCGATATCGAGAATGTCGTAGCCACGGTAGTGCAGGTCGTTGCCGGTCTTGCCGACCGTGCAGAGTGCCGTGTTGCCCGCCGTCACGCCGGACAGGGCGACGGATTTCTTCGGTTTGAAGCCGCTTTGGGGTTCGTTGCCGCCTTGTGCACCGGCGGTTTGCGTCGTCTCGCTCATCTCCCGCAATCTCCTTTGTGCCTGCTCCATGCTTTTGATTGACCCGTGCGTTCGACGCCGGTCTCGCGCAGCGCCATACGGCGGACTGTTTCGATTGCCTCACGGCGTGCGCATAGGCCGCTCACGGCAGCCGCGCCGATTGCCGCAGCGACTTTCACGCTCATGATCCTGCTTGCACGTCAGTGCCCACTTTCGTGAAGAGCGGCGCGGCGTCTTGCGGGACGGCGCGACCCGTGGCTTGCGCGCGTCGCAGTACTGACCAGTAGTAGCGATAGCTGGCGCGGTCATGCAGCGTGTCGTGATGGCGCGTCGGGCCCCATTGTGCGGACTGCGCGGCCAGCAGGATTTCGGTGGCCGTGGCGATCTCTTCGTCGCGCGGCGCGAACGCGGCGACGATCGCCTCGATCTGCGCCGGGTGGATGCTCCACATGCGCGTGTAGCCGAATTCGTTGCGGGCGCGCGAGGCGTCGTTGGCGACCACGCTCATGTCGCGCACTTCCGTGCTGACGTTGTGCGACGGCACTTTGCCGTAGGCATGGCAGGCGGCGGAGATTTCCAGCTTCGCGCGCCGCACCAGCGGATGATCGAACTGGCCGGGCGAGCGCATGGCGGTATCGGGAATCGCGCCGTCGTGCGCGGAGACGAAGTCCATCAGCCCGAAGCTCAGCGCTTCCACGCCGGGCAGCGCGGCCAGATCGAACACACGTGTCAGCGCGCCGTGCGTTTCGACCAGCAACTGCACCGGCACCGGTTGCGCGATGCCGAGTTCGCGCCGCTTCGCCTCGATGAACGCGACCATTTCGGCGGCATCGGGGACGTTGCGGATCTTTGGCAGGGTGATGTAAGCAGGCGCTCGCTTCGCGGCACGCAGAATGAGACGGACGTCGTCGCGCCAGTGCGCGTGATCGAAATCGTGAATCCGTACGCCGACGCGGCCGAAATGGTCATGCTCGCTGCCTAGCAACGACGCGACCAGCTCCGCGTGCTCCGCTTCGCGGCCGACCTGTGCGCCGTCTTCGCAATCGAGCGTGATGTCGAACACGGGTCCCAGTTGCTGCTGCAAACCGAGCGATTTCAGCATCAGCTTTTCGCTGCCGGCGTAGTGATCGCAGGCAGGCAGCACAGCGGGCGGCACTTCGCCGTCAAACAGCACTTCGGCGGGTGTGAGGGCGCGCATCTTCGGCGTCAGGAGCGTGGGTAGTGTTTGGAGAAATCCGATTCGGGCGCGCTCTGCCGGACCATCGCGGCAACTGCGCAAAACGCGCTCGGATCAGATGCGAATAGCTGCATTCGCACGTAAAAAACCGGAACCCGCCGCGGCGGCGCCAGTGAGCGCCGCGCCAGACTGCTCGCTTCGCGCCAAGCCCCCAAGGGCGGCCTGGCGTTCTCTCACGAGTTCCGGTTCGTCTGCATCAGCCGCTTAGCCGAGCAGGTGTTGAACGCCTTCGCGTTCTTCCAGCAATTCATTCAGCGTGCCGTCCATCTTTTCGCGCGAGAACGCGTCGATTTCCAGACCTTCGACGCGCTTGTACTCGCCGTTTTCGCACGTGACCGGCACACCGTAAATGATGTCTTCCGGAATGCCGTACGAACCGTCCGACGGAATACCCATGGTGACCCACTTGCCGTTCGTGCCGAGCACCCAGTCACGCAGGTGGTCGATCGCAGCGTTAGCCGCCGACGCCGCCGACGACAGGCCGCGCGCTTCGATGATCGCCGCGCCGCGCTTGCCGACGGTCGGGATGAACGTGTTGCGGTTCCATTCTTCGTCGTTGATCAGCTTGGTCAGGTCCTGACCTTCTGCCGTTGCAACGCGGAAGTCCGGGTACATGGTCGGCGAGTGGTTGCCCCACACCGCCAGCTTTTCGATCGACGCGACCGGCTTGCCCGACTTGGCGGCCAGTTGCGACAGCGCGCGGTTGTGGTCCAGACGCAGCATGGCGGTGAAGTTCTTCTTCGGCAGATCCGGCGCCGACTTCATGGCGATGTAAGCGTTCGTGTTGGCCGGGTTGCCGACCACTAGCACCTTCACGTCGCGGCTCGCGACTTCGTTCAGCGCCTTGCCCTGAACCGTGAAGATTTCGGCGTTGGCCGACAGCAGGTCCTTACGCTCCATGCCTTTCGAACGCGGACGCGCGCCGACCAGCAGGGCCACGTCTGCATCCTTGAATGCAACCTTGGGGTCGTCAGTGATCACGACGCCCGACAGCAGCGGGAATGCGCAATCATCCAGTTCCATCACGACGCCTTTGACGGCGCCTTGCGCTTGCGGCAGGTCGAGCAGTTGCAGGACCACCGGCTGATCCTTGCCGAGCAGGTCGCCATTGGCGATGCGGAACAGCAGGGAGTAAGCGATTTGACCTGCGGCGCCGGTGACGGCAACGCGCTTTGCGGGCTTAGCCATTGAGAAATCTCCAGGACGATGCGTTAGACGCTAGGGAAAACGCCATTCTATATGCGCGTTCAGCGAAGCGTTGTGAAACACGGCGGAATTCACTGTCGCGGACTGCCTCGAAATCTGCCGAGGCCGAGCGGCGCGTTGCGGCGAGACCGCCATGCCGGAAATCTGTACTGCCGCACGGGAGCGGAATACGAGGCGCCGGGTAGCCGCTGCACGGTGCGGGCTCCTGCAAACAGCGCGTTTCGGCAAGCGTCTGACCAACGAATGGCGGCGAATCGAAACCTGAACTGCGAGGGAACAGCATGGTGCAGAGTGGCTGCCGGTGCGTCGCGGCGCTGCATCGAACAGCCGCCGAAAAACCCGCAAACCCTTGCTCGACAAGGAGTGTAGGAGTCGGCAGACACAAAGTCAACATTATCTTATGTCTTATATAAGACATATCTGTTGCGGGGAAAACCCTAGACGCGGCCTAGCCCTTTATGATGAAATGCGCGGATGAATTCGAACCCGGCGAACACTACGAATCCGAGCGGTCAAGGGGCCGCGGGCGAGGGTGTACCCGCTGCGCCCCCGGCTGCGTCACCCACTTTCAGCCCGTTGTATCAGCAGATCAAAGGGCTGATCACGCAGAGCCTGGAGAATGGCGAGTGGAAGCCGGGCGAGATCATTCCTAGTGAAGTCGAATTGGCGGCCAGATTCAAGGTCAGTCAGGGCACCGTGCGCAAAGCGATCGACGAACTTGCCGCCGATAACCTGCTCGTGCGCCGCCAGGGCAAGGGCACGTTTGTTGCAACGCACAACGAAGATCGCGCCCAGTTTCGCTTCCTCAGATTACTGGCCGATGACGGCGCGGAACACCCGCACGTCAGCCGTCTGCTCGAATGCCGGCGCTTGCGCGCTTCGGCGGATATCGCCCGGCAACTCGATCTGAAGCCAGCCGATCCGGTCGTATTGATCAAGCGCTTGCTGCAGTTCGACGGCGAAGTCACCGTACTCGACGAGATCTGGCTGCCCGGCGCCGTGTTCCGCGGCCTGACGCTCGAGCGGCTGTCGGAGTATAAAGGTCCCCTCTATGCGATGTTCGAGACGGAATTCGGCACCCGCATGATTCGCGCGACGGAGAAAATCCGCGCGGTGGCGGCCGAGCCTTCCGTGGCCGATCTGCTGCATGTGCCCGCGGGTTTTCCGCTGCTATCGGTCGAGCGCGTGTCCTATACCTATGGAGACCGGCCGGTTGAAGTACGTCGTGGTTGGTATGTCACAACCGGGTACTACTATCAGAACGATCTAAGCTGAATCGGGCTGAATGAGGGCGCTGCGTCCCACACGCGCGCCTGTTTGAAGGCGCCTTTATCGTGCGTGCTGTAACGGACCTGTCGTGGTTTTCGCTGCAGCGCGATATAAAAAGGCGCTAAAATTGCGGATTAGTGTGACTACATAGTAGGGGTCTAGCATGGCTGAAGCCGTAAAAAAACCGAGGCCGGAATTCCGGAACATCGGTATCGGGCAGATTTTGACGGCATACCGTCTCCCGCTAGCGGGGCGAGTATCGATCTTGCACCGCTTGAGCGGTGGTCTGCTTTTTGTTTTTCTTCCGTTCCTGCTGTACCTCTTCGATCAGAGCCTGACTTCTGAACTCAGCTTCGAAGTCTTCAAAGGTTTCCTCTCCAACATCATCGTCAAGCTCATCACGCTCGTTCTCGCGTGGGCCTTCCTGTTTCACTTCTGCGCCGGCATCCGTCACCTGCTGATGGACACGAACCACAACGCGGTGACGAAAGAGAAGGGCAAATCGACTTCCGTCGTCGTTCTCGTCGTGTCGTCGCTGCTCACCATCGCATTCGCGGCAAAACTGTTCGGAGCATTCTAAAAAATGTCATCAAATAACCGAATCGGTTCGAAGCGTCTCGTCGTCGGCGCTCACTACGGTCTGCGCGACTGGCTGGCGCAGCGCATTACCGCCGCCATCATGGCGGTCTACACGGTCATCCTGCTCGCCTGGTTCTTCGGCGCACGCGATTTCTCGTACGACGGCTGGGCGTCGATCTTCGCCACGCAATGGATGAAGCTGGCCACGTTCGTCACGCTGCTCTCGCTGTTCTATCACGCGTGGGTGGGTATCCGCGACATCTGGATGGACTATGTGAAGCCCGTTGGCATCCGCCTGTTGCTTCAAGCGCTGACGATCGTCTGGCTGCTCGCGTGTGCGGGCTACGCTGCGCAGATTCTCTGGAGAGTGTAAAAGAATGGCTGCAATCAAGAATTCTCTGCCGCGTCGCAAGTTTGACGTGGTTATCGTCGGCGCAGGCGGCTCGGGGATGCGCGCTTCGCTGCAACTCGCGCGCGCCGGCCTGTCGGTCTGCGTGCTGTCCAAGGTGTTCCCGACGCGTTCGCACACGGTCGCTGCTCAAGGCGGCATTGGCGCATCGCTTGGCAACATGAGCGAAGACAACTGGCACTACCACTTCTACGACACGATCAAGGGTTCCGACTGGCTCGGCGACCAGGACGCGATCGAGTTCATGTGCCGCGAAGCACCGAACGCCGTCTACGAACTGGAACACATGGGCATGCCGTTCGACCGCAACGCGGACGGCACGATTTACCAGCGCCCGTTCGGCGGCCACACCGCGAACTACGGCGAAAAGCCGGTGCAACGCGCTTGCGCGGCGGCTGACCGTACCGGTCACGCGCTGCTGCACACGTTGTACCAGCAAAACGTGGAAGCCAAGACGCAGTTCTTCGTCGAATGGATGGCGCTGGATCTGATCCGCGACGCCGAAGGCGACGTGCTCGGCGTGACCGCGCTGGAAATGGAAACCGGCGACGTCTACATCCTCGAAGGCAAGACCACGCTGTTCGCCACGGGAGGCGCGGGCCGGATCTTCGCGGCATCGACCAACGCGTTCATCAACACCGGCGACGGCCTGGGCATGGCGGCGCGTTCGGGTATCGCGCTGCAAGACATGGAATTCTGGCAATTCCACCCGACCGGCGTGGCCGGCGCGGGCGTGCTGATTACCGAAGGCGTGCGCGGCGAAGGCGGCATTCTGCGTAACTCGAACGGCGAGCGTTTCATGGAACGCTACGCGCCTACCTTGAAGGATCTGGCGCCGCGCGACTTCGTTTCGCGTTCGATGGATCAGGAAATCAAGGAAGGCCGCGGCGTGGGTCCGAACAAGGATCACGTGCTGCTCGACCTGTCGCACATCGGCGCCGAGACGATCTTGAAGCGTCTGCCGTCGATCCGCGAAATCGCCATGAAGTTTGCGAACGTCGACTGCATTAAAGAGCCGATTCCGGTTGTGCCGACCATCCACTATCAGATGGGCGGTATTCCGACGAACATCAACGGCCAGGTCGTCGGTACGTCCACGGGGCATGAAGAAGTCGTCAACGGTTTCTACGCAGTGGGCGAATGCTCGTGCGTGTCGGTGCACGGTGCGAACCGTCTCGGCACGAACTCGCTGCTCGACCTGGTGGTGTTCGGCCGCGCGGCCGGCAACCACATCGTCAAGCACGTAAGGGAAATCAAGGAGCACAAGCCGCTGCCGGCCGACGCCGCTGATTTCGCACTGTCGCGTCTGGCGAAGCTCGATAGCTCGTCCTCGGGCGAGTACGCGCAATCGGTCGCGAACGACATTCGCGGCACGATGCAGGCTCATGCCGGCGTGTTCCGCACGTCGAAGCTGCTGGCTGAAGGTGTCGAGCGCATCCGCGAAGTGGCTGACCGTGTCGACAGCATCCATTTGAAGGACAAGTCGAAGGTGTTCAACACGGCGCGTATCGAAGCGCTGGAAGTGGCGAACCTGATCGAAGTGGCACGCGCCACGATGGTTTCCGCCGAAGCGCGTAAGGAAAGCCGTGGCGCGCACGCGCAAAACGACTTCGAACATCGCGACGACGAAAACTGGCTGCGCCATACGCTGTGGTTCAGCGAAGGCGATCGCCTCGACTACAAGCCGGTTCACATGCAACCGCTGACGGTCGAATCGGTTCCGCCGAAAGCGCGGACCTTCTAAGGCACAAGTCAAAGGAATTCAGAAATGGCAAAGCGTACATTTGAAATTTACCGCTACGACCCGGACAAGGACGCAGCGCCGCGCATGCAAACGTACGAGATCGAGATCGATTCGCACGAACGCATGCTGCTCGACGCGCTGCTGAAGTTGAAAGCAGTCGACGAGACTCTTTCGTTCCGCCGTTCATGCCGCGAAGGCGTGTGCGGTTCGGACGCCATGAACATCAATGGCAAGAATGGTCTGGCCTGTCTGCAGAACATGAATGACCTGCCGCAGAAGATCGTGTTGCGTCCGCTGCCGGGACTGCCGGTCATTCGCGACCTGATCGTCGACATGACGCAGTTCTTCAACCAGTATCACTCGATCAAGCCGTTCCTGATCAACGATACGCCGCCGCCCGAAAAGGAACGTCTGCAGTCGCCGGAAGAACGCGACGAGCTCGACGGCCTGTACGAATGTATTCTGTGCGCTAGCTGCTCGACTTCGTGCCCGAGCTTCTGGTGGAATCCGGACAAGTTCGTCGGCCCAGCTGGCCTGCTGCAAGCCTACCGTTTCATCGCGGACAGCCGCGACGAAGCGACGGCCGAACGACTCGACAACCTGGAAGATCCGTACCGTCTGTTCCGTTGCCATACCATCATGAATTGCGTCGACGTTTGCCCGAAGGGCCTGAACCCGACCAAGGCGATTGGCAAGATCAAGGAATTGATGGTCCGTCGCACCGTTTGAGATGAACGAAACATCGCATCAGTCCGACCCTCTCCGCCGCGCGCGTCTTCGCTGGCGTGCGCGGCGGGGCCTGCTGGAAAACGATCTGAT
Organism: Paraburkholderia aromaticivorans; assembly: GCF_012689525.1. Lineage (NCBI taxonomy): Bacteria > Pseudomonadati > Pseudomonadota > Betaproteobacteria > Burkholderiales > Burkholderiaceae > Paraburkholderia > Paraburkholderia aromaticivorans. The sequence continues at coordinate 3,473,638 of NZ_CP051515.1, read as the reverse complement.
CTTTGAACGTTTTTTCAGCCGATATGAGCATGACCTCAGTGATGCAGATGTGGGCGCCCTCACGCGCCTGCTCGAGCTGAGCGATAACGACCTGATGGACTTGCTGCTCGCGCGCAAGGAACCGGAAGGCGACCTTGCCGACCCGGATGTGACCCGGGTGCTGGAGCTGCTGCGGAATGCCTGACCGGCATCACCGGCTTTGAGCGCAGCTTGTCCGTTGTTCCAGGCGTGCAATTATCGAAACCCTGTTTCCATACTTCGATTGAGGATGTGCTATGACCCCGTCAGATGTTAAAGCCACGCTATCGTTCAGCGACAATTCGCCGAGCGTTGAAATGCCGATTTACAAGGGCACTCTCGGCCCGGACGTGATCGACATCCGCAAACTGTACGGCCAGACCGGCAAGTTCACGTACGACCCGGGCTTCATGTCGACGGCGGCTTGCAATTCGGCGATCACCTACATCGACGGCGACAAGGGCGAACTGCTGTATCGCGGCTACCCGATCGACAACCTCGCGCAAAGCGCCGACTTCCTCGAAACCTGCTATCTGCTGCTGAAAGGCGAACTGCCGAACGCAGAGCAGAACGCAGAGTTCGTGAAGACGGTCACGAACCACACGATGGTGCATGAGCAAATGCACTTCTTCTTCCGTGGTTTCCGTCGCGACGCGCACCCGATGGCGATTCTGGTCGCCGCAGTCGGCGCGCTGTCGGCGTTCTATCACGACTCGCTCGACATCAACAATCCGCGTCACCGTGAAGTGTCGGCTATTCGCATGATCGCGAAGCTGCCGACGCTGGTCGCCATGGCGTACAAGTACAGCATCGGCCAGCCGTTTGCGTACCCGAAGAACGACCTGTCGTACAGCGCGAACTTCATGCACATGATGTTCTCGAACCCGTGCGAAGAGTACAAGGTCAACGACGTGCTGGTGCGCGCACTGGACCGCATCCTGATCCTGCATGCGGACCACGAGCAGAATGCATCGACGTCGACCGTGCGTCTTGCCGGTTCGTCGGGCGCTAATCCGTTCGCGTGTATCGCGGCCGGTATCGCGTGTCTGTGGGGCCCGGCGCACGGTGGTGCGAACGAAGCCGCACTGAACATGCTGGAAGAAATCGGCTCGGTCGACAACATTCCTGAGTTCATCAAGCAGGTGAAGGACAAGAACTCCGGCGTGAAGCTGATGGGCTTCGGTCACCGCGTCTACAAGAATTACGACCCACGTGCGAAGCTGATGCGCGAAACGTGCCACGAAGTGCTGGAAGAGCTGGGCCTGCACGACGACCCGCTGTTCAAGCTGGCCATGGCACTGGAAAAGATCGCGCTGGAAGACGAATACTTCGTGTCGCGCAAGCTGTACCCGAACGTCGACTTCTACTCGGGCATCGTGCAGCGCGCGCTGGGCATCCCGACCTCGATGTTCACGTGTATCTTCGCGATGGCACGTACGGTCGGCTGGATCGCGCAGTGGAACGAAATGATCGCCGATCCGGAGCAGAAGATTGGCCGTCCGCGTCAGCTGTTCATCGGCGACACGCAACGTGAAGCCAAGCCGATCGCGCAACGTTGATCGAGTTTGAGTCCGCATAGTTCGTAGCAGTAGGTCCTGCTGCCAGCTAGCGGGGAATCTGGTTGATAAGAAATGCCCCGACGGGTTCTCCCGTCGGGGCATTTTGTTTGGTGCTTTGATCGCGCGCGTTTGAGCAGGTAGTTGCGCGGCGGTGCAGCAAGCGGCAGCCGCGTGTAGGCTTGCAGGGTAACGTCGATACAGGTATCGACACTACCACCCAACTCCCTGTTTTTTATCGGTTTTTCGCCAGATTGAACGGCCCAAAGCGGGACACTGCGTGGCATAATCGACCGACACGGTCAGCCCGCAGTCACTACTACCCCGCATACCATGGCACAGACTCTCTACGACAAATTGTGGAACACACACGTGGTCCACTCGGAAGAAGACGGCACGACGATTCTCTATATCGACCGTCACCTGCTGCACGAAGTCACCAGCCCTCAGGCGTTTGAAGGCCTGAAGCTGGCTAAGCGTCCGGTGTGGCGCATCAGCGCGAACCTGGCGGTCTCGGATCACAACGTGCCGACCACGGATCGTAGCCACGGCATTGCCGATCCGATTTCCAAGCTCCAAGTCGACACGCTCGACACGAACTGCGACGCTTTCGGCATCACGCAGTTCAAGATGAACGATCTGCGCCAGGGCATCGTGCACATCATCGGGCCGGAGCAGGGCGCTACGCTGCCGGGCATGACGATCGTCTGCGGCGACTCGCACACGTCCACGCACGGCGCGTTCGGCGCGCTGGCGCATGGCATCGGCACGTCGGAGGTCGAGCACGTGCTGGCCACGCAAACGCTCTTGCAGAAGAAGAGCAAGAACATGCTGGTGAAGGTGGAAGGCGCGCTGCCGCGCGGCTGCACCGCGAAAGACATCGTGCTTGCCATCATCGGCAAGATCGGCACGGCGGGCGGCACCGGCTACGCCATCGAGTTCGGCGGTTCGACCATTCGCGCGTTGTCCATGGAAGGCCGCATGACGGTTTGCAACATGGCGATCGAAGCAGGCGCGCGCGCCGGCATGGTCGCCGTGGACGACACGACCGTCGACTACCTGAAGGGCCGCCCGTTCTCGCCGGAAGGCGTGGAGTGGGATCACGCGGTCGAATACTGGAAGCAGTTCAAGTCGGACGAGGGCGCGCAATTCGATCGCGTGGTCGAACTGAACGCCGCCGAGATCGTGCCGCAAGTCACGTGGGGCACGTCGCCGGAAATGGTCACGGCCGTGGACGGCCGCGTGCCGGATCCGGATCGCGAGAAAGACCCGGTCAAGCGGGACGCCATGGAGCGCGCGCTGAAATACATGGCGCTCGAACCGAATGCGCCGATCGAGTCGATCAAGCCGGATAAAATCTTCATTGGGTCGTGCACCAACGCGCGCATTGAAGACATTCGCGCCGCGGCTTACGTCGTGAAGAAACTGGGCCGCCGCGTGGCACCAAACATCCGTCTGGCGATGGTGGTGCCGGGTTCGGGTCTCGTGAAGGCGCAGGCGGAACGTGAAGGCCTCGACAAGGTCTTTACCGATGCCGGTTTCGAATGGCGTGAACCGGGTTGCTCGATGTGTCTCGCCATGAACGCCGACCGGCTGGATCCGGGCGAGCGTTGCGCGTCCACATCGAATCGCAATTTCGAAGGTCGTCAGGGCGCCGGTGGCCGTACCCACCTCGTGAGCCCCGCGATGGCTGCGGCTGCGGCCATCGAAGGGCATTTCGTCGATATTCGCAAGCTTGGATAAACACGCATGATGAAGAACATGAGTCGCACCACTCTATTGCGCCGCTTCGCGCTCGGTACTCTGGCTGGGCTGTTGCTTGGTCTGGCCGGTTGCAACACGGTGCACGGATTCGGCGAGGACATGTCACACCTCGGCAATTCGATCAGCAACCACGCTGATAAATAAGCGGTTTTTGATTTTTGCCGGCCATGCGCCGAGCGGCTTTCCGGCCGCCGCGCGCATCGCCCGGTCTTGAAACAGGTGCCAAGCGTCATGGATAAATTCATCGTACACACCGGCGTCGTGGCGCCGCTCGATCGCGAGAACGTCGACACGGACGCGATCATTCCGAAGCAATTTCTGAAGTCGATCAAGCGCACGGGTTTCGGTCCGAACGCGTTCGACGAATGGCGCTACCTCGACCACGGCGAGCCGGGTCAGGACAATTCGAAGCGTCCGCTGAATCCGGATTTCGTGCTGAACCAGCCGCGTTATCAGGGCGCTTCGGTGCTGCTCGCGCGCAAGAACTTCGGCTGCGGCAGCTCGCGTGAGCACGCGCCGTGGGCACTGGAGCAATACGGCTTTCGCGCGCTGATCGCGCCGAGTTTCGCCGACATTTTCTATAACAACTGCTTCAAGAACGGCGTGTTGCCGATCGTGCTGACCGAACAGCAGGTCGATCACCTGTTCAACGAAACGTATGCGTTCAACGGTTTCAAGCTGACCGTGGATCTCGAGGCGCAAGTCGTACGCACGTCGGACGGCGGCACCGAATATCCGTTCGAAGTCGCGGCGTTCCGCAAGTACTGCCTGCTGAACGGTTTCGACGACATCGGTCTCACGCTGCGCCACGCGGACAAGATTCGCCAGTTCGAAGCGGAGCGTATTACGAAGCAGCCTTGGCTGAATCACCGCATCGTCGGTTAAGCGCTTGGGGCTCGACGCCCTTGCGTTGATTCACGCTTGAAAAGTCTCGAAGCAAACATCAAGGAATTCGCATGAAGATCGCAGTGTTGCCGGGCGACGGCATCGGTCCCGAAATCGTCAAGGAAGCCGTCAAGGTTCTGAACGTGCTCGGCGAAAAGTTCGAACTCGAAGAAGCGCCGGTTGGCGGCGCGGGCTACGAAGCGAAGGGCCACCCGCTGCCCGATTCGACGCTGGCGCTGGCGAAAGAAGCCGATGCGATTCTGTTCGGCGCCGTCGGCGACTGGAAGTACGATTCGCTCGAACGCGCGCTGCGCCCCGAGCAGGCCATTCTGGGTCTGCGCAAGCACCTGCAACTGTTCGCGAACTTCCGTCCGGCGATCTGCTATCCGCAACTCACGGGCGCGTCGTCGTTGAAGGAAGAGATTGTCTCGGGCCTCGATATCCTGATCGTGCGCGAACTGAACGGCGACATCTATTTCGGCGCGCCGCGCGGCGTGCGTTCGTCGCCGGACGGGCTGTTCGAAGGCGCGAAGGAAGGCTTCGACACGATGCGTTATTCGGAGCCCGAAGTGCGCCGCATTGCGCACGTCGCGTTTCAGGCGGCGCAAAAGCGCCAGAAAAAGCTGACCAGCGTGGACAAGGCCAATGTGCTCGAAACCTCGCAATTCTGGCGCGACGTGATGATCGACGTGTCGAAGGAATATGCGGACGTCGAACTGTCGCACATGTATGTCGACAACGCGGCGATGCAACTGGTGAAGGCGCCGAAGGCGTTCGACGTGGTCGTCACCGGCAACATGTTCGGCGACATTCTCTCCGATGAAGCGGCCATGCTGACGGGTTCGATCGGCATGCTGCCGTCGGCCTCGCTCGACAAGGACAACAAGGGCTTGTACGAGCCGTCGCACGGTTCGGCGCCGGACATCGCCGGCAAGGGCGTCGCGAATCCGCTGGCCACCATTCTGTCGGCGGCCATGATGCTGCGCTATTCGCTGAACAAGGCCGAGCAGGCGGATCGCATCGAAAGCGCCGTGAAAAAGGTGCTCGAACAAGGCTACCGCACCGGCGACATTCTCACGCCGGGTTGCAATAAGGTCGGCACGGTCGCGATGGGCGACGCGGTTGTCGCTGCGCTTTAAAAGCGGACTAGTCAAGCAGGGTAGTTAGGTCGACAAACGGCCTTTAAAACGCGAATTGGCCTTGAAAGAGGCTGATTCGCGCGTAATTCAGACAACAGCAACGGACATTGACGTCGCCGGATTGCGGTTTTCGTGTATATTGTAGCGATGGCGCATACAGTTCAAATCTCCTCGATTTCGACACTGCACGGCAAAACGGCCCGTGTGGTTGATCTCGCCATTACCACCAAAACCATTACCCCGAAAACGATCACGAAACGCTGATCGTCCGTCGTGCCCGCTCATCTTCCCCGCGCGGTCACTGCGGGCAAAGATGCGGGGAAGTTTCCATTCGAAGGGTATGAAGTCATGAACGTAGGTCTCGTAGGTTGGCGCGGCATGGTCGGCAGCGTCCTGATGCAACGCATGCAGCAGGAAGGTGATTTCGATCTTATCGAACCGGTGTTTTTCAGCACCAGCAACGCGGGCGGCAACGCGCCGTCGTTCGCCAAAAACGAGACCAAGCTCAAAGATGCGACAAGCATCGACGACCTGAAGAAGTGCGAAGCGATCATCTCGTGCCAGGGCGGCGACTACACGAACGACGTGTTCCCGAAGCTGCGCGCAGCGGGCTGGAACGGCTACTGGATCGACGCGGCTTCGTCGCTGCGCATGAAGGACGACGCGGTCATCATTCTCGATCCGGTCAACCTCGACGTGATCAAGAACGCGCTGGTCAAGGGCCAGAAGAATTTCATCGGCGGCAATTGCACGGTCAGCCTGATGCTGATGGCGCTCGGCGGCCTGTTCCGCGAAAACCTCGTCGACTGGATGACGGCCATGACGTATCAGGCCGCTTCGGGCGCGGGCGCGCAAAACATGCGCGAACTGCTGCAGCAGATGGGCACGCTGTACGGTGCAGCCAAGGAAGACCTGGCTGATCCGTCGTCGGCGATTCTCGACATCGACCGTCGCGTGCTGAGCGCGATGAACAGCGACCGCATGCCGACCGACAACTTCGGCGTGCCGCTTGCCGGCTCGCTGATTCCGTGGATCGACAAGGATCTCGGCAACGGCATGTCGAAGGAAGAGTGGAAGGGCGGCGCGGAAACCAACAAGATTCTCGGCAAGCCGGCCATGGGCACGCCGGGTTCGATCCCTGTCGACGGCCTGTGCGTGCGGATCGGCGCAATGCGCTGCCACTCGCAGGCGCTGACCATCAAACTGAACAAGGACGTGCCGCTCGACGAGGTGAACAGCATCCTCGCGTCGGGCAACGACTGGGTCAAGGTCGTGCCGAACGAGCGTGAAGCGTCGATGCGCGAACTGTCCCCGGCGGTGGTGACGGGTACGCTGACGGTGCCGGTCGGCCGCGTGCGCAAACTGGCGATGGGCGGCGAATATCTGTCGGCTTTCACGGTCGGCGATCAGCTGTTGTGGGGCGCCGCGGAACCGCTGCGTCGCATGCTTCGCATTGTGCTCGACAAGTAAAGTAAACTACGCGCTCACGACGCGTAGAAAACTCAAGAAGCGTCGCGCTTGCGCGGCGCTTTTTTCATTGTGTGCTCCGATTATCTTGTCTCTTTCCAACCGCAAAAAAGGGCTGCGCGCTGACGCGCCAGGAGTCCCGATGAACCTTCGACTCTCATCCCTTCGGGCTATGTTCATTCATCAAGGTGCGGGCCGATTGGCGGCTGCCGCCGCTGTGTCCGCTGCGCTCGCATGCGCTGGCGTGGGCAACGCGGTCGCCGCGCCGGGCGATGCCGCGAGCGCGCCGGACGCCGCCTCCGTTTCGTACGCGAACGGTGGTCAAGTGACGGTGCGGCCCGGGCAGTCGCTGAACGATGTGGCGATTGCCGTCACGCAGTCGCACGACAAGGCAACGCTCGTACGCGCCTCGCGCGCGTTGTTCGATGCGAACCCGAATGCCTTCATGAGCCACGACCCGAGCCGGCTGCGGCTGGGCGCGGTGTTGACGGTGCCGGTGTTGGATGCGTCGGGTGCGCTGGCTGCATCGGCGGCGGCTCCCGCGGCTGCCCCTGCTTCGGCGTCGAATGCGGCGCCCAACGCGGCACCGGTGGCCGACGCGGCGAGTGCCGTGGCGCAGGCCAATACGGCGGCGGCAAGCGCAGCAAGTGCTGCCGCGCGCGCGGCGACGCCGGCCGCCCCTGCTGTTTCGGCGATGGCCAGTGCGGCCACTGAGGCAAGCTCGGCGACGCCGGGTGGCACGGCTTCTTCGGCGCTGGTCGCGGGATCGCAGGCGGCGGCACTCCCGGCCAGCGGCACCCATGAGTGGTCCGGCTCGATTCAACCCTCGGCTAGCGAGGCTGAAGGCGCATCAGCGCCGGGTGCCGGAACGACGCCGGCGACGACCGCCGCGCAGCCTGCATCGCAACCACGTACGCAGGTGTCGAGCTTGCAACAATTGCTCGCGCTGAAAAATCGCGTGCTGATGGAGTTGCAGAAGCACGGCATCGGCGGGACGCCGCCCGCTACGAGCACTGCGTCGACCGGTGTCGCGCAGCCGGCGGTTGGCGTGTCGTCAGCGGCGGCTGTGCCAAGTCATGGCGTTACGCCGGTGGCATCGACATCGACTGATGCCGGCATGTCGCAGACGGAGTTGAGCGTGGCGGCGGCGATTGGCGCGGCGCTGGTCGCGCTGCTGGCGGCGCTGCGTATGGGCCGGCGTAAGCGCGAACGTGTGGCGGCGGAAGCTGCGTCGGCGGCTGGCGATGGGGCAGTGTCCGCGCGGGCAACGGGCCCGCAGGACGTCGTTTCGACGGGCGAGCAGATTCCGGCGCGCGGAGCGTCGGACGTCGGCGATGATTCGGCCGCCGGAAATGCGGCAGCACTGGCGGCTGCGGAGCATGAAGCTGCGGAAGGCGACGCGGCGGCGCGTGAAATGGCGGAACGGGTAGCGGCGGAGCGCGACGCGGAGATTCGTCAGGCGGCTGCGCGGGAGGCGGCGGAAAAAGCCACGGAGAAAGCGGCGGCGGAACGTGTAGATGAAGAACAGGCTGCGGCAGAGCGTGCCGCGGCGGAACGCGCAGCGGCAGAACGCGCGGCGGCGGAAAGCACGGCAACGGAGCAGGCAGAGGCTGAACGTGCAGCGTCGGAACGCACGGCAGCGGAGCAAGCAGCGGCAGAACATGCAACGGCGGAACGCACGGTAGCGGAGCAGGCAGAGGCTGAACGTGCAGCGTCGGAACACACGGCAGCCGAGCAAGCAGAGGCCGACCGCGCAACCGCAGAACGTGCAGCAGAAGATCAGCCCGCAGCCCACACAACCTTCCCCTCACCCGACCTCAACGCGCCCGACCACATCTCGCAAGAGCGCGACGCAACACCCGCATCCGTCGAACCTGCGCAATTGAATCCGAACGTCGCTCCGTCCGCTCAAAGCGGTTTGATTCCCGAACCTCTCCCGGCGCCCCACCACGACGACTTCGACAGCGCGACTACGGCCGCGAGCCTTGCCGCCGCTGCGGAACTCGGCGCCGAGGCCTTGCCGCTGGCGCCGCTCGAACCCGTCGACGACGCCTTCCTGCACGAAGAACCCGCTCATCGCCTCCAATGGGACGATGCGCCGGCCGCGCGACTGGAATCGTCGATCGAGCCGCAGCATCATCTGAACCCGCCGCCGGCGGTCGATTTCACGCAGCAGCACGCCGAGCCGCACACGACTTCTGCGTTCGGTCAGTCGTACAGCGACGCCGCGTCGCAGGCCGCGCCGTCGGTGGACGAGGCGCAGCAAGCGCACAGCGAACCGGCGTACGAGCCGCATCAACCGGCTCAAACGATACCGTCCGATGCCGCACCGAACATCGAGCCTGAACCGCGAGCGCAACCCCAGTTCGCGCCCGCAGCTGTGCCGACAGAATTCCCCCGCGACGCTGTCGATGCGTTCGGCAGCCTCGACATGCCGTTGCCCCCACGCGTCGAGTCGTCCGCCGATGCTTTGAAAGCGCCCGCCTCACTGTCGACCCAGCCGGTAGCATCGCCGGAAACCACTGCGCAGCAAGCCGTGCCGCTGCTCCACCCGGACGACGCGCCGCATATCGCCGACGAAATCACCGCTGGCACCGCAGGCCACGCGGCCGTCGCGGGCCTGGGCGCGGTTTTTGGTACGGGCCTGGGTGCGGCCGGCTTCGGCGCGTTGAAGCTCGATTTCGACCTCGAGTTGCCGCCGAGCCCGGCCCAGCCGTTGCCGGCGTTTACGCAGAATGATCTCAGCCGCATCGCCCGCAACAAGCTCGAACTGGCGGCCGAATACATCGAGCTCGGCGACCTTTCCGGCGCGCGCGCGCTCATCAACGAAGTAATCGAGACGAACGATCCGGGTACGCGCACCGAAGCCCGTGCGTTGCTCTCGACGCTCGCCCCGTTGTCGTGAAGCGTATTGCTCTAGGTGTCCAGTACGACGGTTCGGCATTTTGCGGCTGGCAGTCTCAACTGCACCGCAACACCGTGCAGGACGAGCTCGAACGGGCGCTGCGCGAGTTCGCGCAGACGCCGGTGCATACCGTCGTCGCTGGGCGCACGGATACGGGGGTGCATGGCCTTGGGCAGGTTGTGCACTTCGACACCGAACTGGATCGCGCCGACGTTTCCTGGGTTCGCGGCACCAATGCGTTCCTGCCGAAGACGATCTCGGTGCAGTGGGCCAAGCCGATGCCGGACGAGTTCCACGCGCGGTTCTCCGCGTTCGAGCGGACTTATCACTACGTGCTGTACGTCCATCCTGTGCGCTCGCCGATGCTGGCGACGCGGGCCGGCTGGGTGCATACGGCGCTCGACGTCGACGCGATGCAGAAGGCCGCCGCTCATCTGCTCGGCGAACACGACTTTTCGGCGTTCCGTTCGTCGCAATGCCAGGCGAAAACGCCGATTAAGCACATGCATCAGATCGACGTGCGACAGCAGGGCAACTTCGTCCATTTCCGTTTTCGGGCAAACGCGTTCCTGCACCACATGGTGCGCAACCTGATGGGCTGTCTGGTCTACATCGGCCGCGGTCGTCACCCGGTCGAATGGATGGCCGAGGTGCTCGCAAGCCGGGATCGCGATTTCGCCGCGCCGACCTTCATGCCGGACGGTTTGTATCTGGCGCAGGTGGGCTATCCTGAGCAATTCGCCGTGCCCGCGCCGCAGACGGGTAGCGTGCCGTGGAGTACCGTATGGACCGAGCAAACGCAAACATGAACTCAACCGAAAACCTCGCGAACGAATCCCACGAAGGCGCTCAGCAGCAGGCCGCGCCGCATCGCACGCGCATCAAGCTGTGCGGCCTGTCGAAGCCCGAAGACGTGTCCCAGGCGATCGACCTCGGCGCCGACGCAATCGGCCTCGTCTTTTACCCGCCGAGCCCGCGTTCGGTCAGCGTCGCGCAGGCGGTCGAGCTGGTGCACGATGTGCCGCCGTTCCTGTCAGTGGTCGGCTTGTTCGTCAATGCCACGCCGGACTGGATCCGCGAAGTCGCGAGCAACGTCGGACTGACGCTGTTGCAGTTTCATGGCGATGAGACGCCGGAGCAGTGCGAATCGCTCGCCGGCGTTGCGGGTTTGCCTTGGTTGCGCGCGTTGCGCGTCGCGGCGGATACTCAGCCGGCCGATTTGGTAAAATCGGCTCTTAGCTATTCAGCAGCCAGCGGCCTTCTGTTCGACACCCATGTCGAAGGGTACGGCGGCGGCGGGAAGGTCTTCGATTGGTCACTTATTCCAGCAGAGCTCGCGCGTCGGGCCGTTTTGAGTGGTGGGTTGAACGCGCAAAACGTCAGTGATGCGATCCATCGCGTGCGCCCGTACGCGGTCGATGTCTCGAGCGGCATCGAAATGCCGGGCGCCAAGGGCGTGAAAGATCACGCCCGGATGGCGGCGTTCGTACGCGCGGTGCGCGCAGCGGATGCCGAATGATTTCGGCGCGGCGGCTATCTCGCACGAGAGCCGCGCGCCACACTGAGAAGAGTGATCACCATGTATAACTTGCCTGACGAAAGAGGCCATTTCGGCCAGTTTGGCGGCGTGTTCGTCGCTGAAACACTGGTTCACGCGCTCGACGAGCTGCGTGCTGCGTACGAGAAATATCAGAAAGACCCGGAATTCGTCGCCGAATACGAGCGCGAATTGAAGTATTTCGTCGGCCGTCCGTCGCCGATTTATCACGCACAGCGCTGGAGCGAAATGCTCGGCGGCGCGCAGATTTTCCTCAAGCGCGAAGACCTGAATCACACCGGCGCGCACAAGATCAACAACGTGATTGGCCAGGCGCTGCTTGCCAAGCGCATGGGCAAGCCGCGTGTGATCGCGGAAACCGGTGCCGGCCAGCATGGCGTGGCGACAGCAACCATCGCCGCGCGTTTCGGCATGGAATGCGTGGTCTATATGGGCGCGGAAGACGTGCGCCGTCAGGCCGCTAACATGTACCGCATGAAGTTGCTTGGCGCGACCGTGATACCGGTCGAATCCGGCTCGCGGACCTTGAAGGACGCGCTGAACGAAGCCATGCGCGACTGGGTCACCAACGTCGAAAACACGTTTTATATCATCGGCACGGTGGCGGGTCCGCATCCGTATCCGATGATGGTGCGCGACTTCCAGCGCGTGATCGGCGACGAATGCAAAGTACAAATGCCGGAATTGGTCGGTCGTCAGCCGGATGCAGTGATTGCGTGTGTCGGCGGCGGTTCGAACGCAATGGGCATCTTTTACCCGTACATTGACGACACGTCGGTGAAATTGATCGGCGTCGAAGCAGCCGGCGACGGCATCGAAACCGGCCGCCACGCCGCATCGTTGATCGGCGGAAGTCCCGGCGTTTTGCATGGCAACCGCACATATCTGCTTCAGGATGACGACGGCCAGATCATTGAAACGCATTCGGTATCGGCGGGCCTTGATTATCCGGGTGTCGGTCCGGAGCACGCATGGTTAAAAGACAGCAAACGCGCGGAATATGTCGGCATCACCGACGAAGAAGCACTCAAGGCGTTCCACGATTGCTGCCGCATCGAAGGCATTATCCCGGCACTGGAATCCAGCCACGCGCTGGCCTACGCCGCGAAACTCGCGCCGACGCTGCCGAAGGACAAGTACCTTCTGGTCAATTTGTCGGGCCGCGGCGACAAGGACATGCATACGGTCGCTGAGCGATCGGGCATTCAGTTCTGAGCGCCGCGACGATGCGTGACGAGTTCGACGAGCCGCAGCCGGCAATTGAAACCACGCCGGCCGCCGATAGTCCGGCGGCTGAGGCGCCTGCGTCGCTGTTGCCGCAGGTGCCTGCCGGCATCCAGCTGTTGAACCGCGATTTTCTGACCGATGTGTCGAACATTCCCGACGGATCGATCGACCTGATCGTATGCGATCCGCCTTACGGGCTCGGCAAGGATTATGGCAACGACTCCGACATGCGCACGGGCGAAGATTTTCTCGCCTGGACGCGTGGCTGGCTCGAACTGGCTATTCCGAAGCTCAAGCCGTCGGGTTCGCTCTATATTTTCTGCACCTGGCAGTACGCGCCGGAAATCTTCAGCTTCCTGAAGACAAAACTCACGATGATCAACGAAATCATCTGGGACCGGCGTGTGCCGAGCATGGGCGGAACGGTGCGCCGGTTCACTTCGGTGCATGACAACATCGGCTTTTTCGCGGTGTCGAAGGATTACTTCTTCGATCTCGATCCCGTCCGCATCCCGTACGATGCCGCCACGAAGAAGGCGCGTTCGCGTAAATTGTTCGAAGGCAGTAAGTGGCTCGAGGTTGGCTATAATCCAAAGGATGTCTGGTCGGTATCGCGGCTGCATCGGCAACATGCCGAGCGCGTCGCGCACCCTACCCAGAAACCTCTGGAAATTGTCGAGCGGATGGTGCTGGCAAGTTGTCCGAAGGGCGGCCGCGTGCTCGACCCTTTCATGGGCAGCGGCACCACCGCAGTCGCTTGCGCCCGTCAGCAGCGCGAATTCGTCGGCTATGAAATCAATGAAAGTTACTGCGCGATCGCGCGCGAACGCGTCAGCGCGGCCGCCAATCCGCCTGTTGCGCGTCGGGTCAAAGCCAAAACTCAACGGCAGACCGAAGTGCAATGAGCGACGTGCAATGAGCACGCTGCGCAGTAACCCAAATCCGAGAATATTCCATGTCCCGTATCAAGAACACGTTTGCTGCGCTGTCCGCCCAGGGTAAGAAAGGCCTGATTCCGTTCATGACGGCTGGCGACCCGGACCCCGCGCGCACGGTCGAACTCATGCATGCGCTCGCCGCCGGCGGCGCCGACGTGATCGAGCTCGGCGTGCCGTTTTCCGACCCGATGGCCGACGGCCCGGTGATCCAGCAGTCGTCGGAACGCGCGTTGGCCCATGGCGTGTCGCTGCGCCGCGTAATCGCCGACGTCAAGCGCTTCCGCGAAACCAACGACACCACGCCCGTCGTGCTGATGGGCTACGCCAATCCGATCGAACGCATGGGCACGGAAGCCTTCGCGAAGGCGGCGCAGGAGGCAGGCGTGGATGGCGTGCTGGTTGTCGACTATCCGCCGGAAGAGTGTGCTAACTTCGCCGAACAGATGCGATCTGCGGGTATCGATCCGATCTTTCTGCTTGCGCCCACTTCGACCGACGAGCGTATCGCGGAAGTCGGCAAGATAGCCAGCGGCTACGTCTATTATGTGTCGTTGAAAGGCGTGACCGGAGCGGCAAATCTGGACGTTTCCAGCATCGCGAGTAAAATCCCGGCCATCAAGTCGCGCGTCCCCCTGCCGGTGGGCGTCGGTTTCGGTATCCGCGACGCGCAAACCGCGCGTTCGGTGGCCGAGGTCTCCGATGCCGTCGTGATCGGCAGCCGTATCGTGCAATTGCTCGAACAGGCGGCCCCCGAAGCCGCTGCCGAGACGCTGACGCGCTTTGTCGCTGAAGTGCGCGAGGCGCTGGATAGTGTCGCGACTGCCCGATAACAGTTATTTTTGTCTTCTGTAGTGTGAGCGGCGGCCTTGTCCCGCCGTTTGCGCGATCGTAGACCCGAGAAGGATTCACTATGAGCTGGCTCGACAAACTGCTGCCGCCGAAAATCAAACAAACCGACCCGAAGAACCGCAAGGGGATTCCGGAAGGGCTGTGGATCAAGTGCCCGTCGTGTGAAGCGGTGCTGTACCGCAACGACGTCGAGGCCAATCTGCATGTTTGCCCGAAGTGCGACCATCACATGCGCATCGGCGCGCGTGAGCGGCTCGACGGCCTGCTCGATCCGGAAGGTCGCTACGAAATCGGCCAGGAGATCGTCCCGGTCGACGCGCTCAAGTTCAAAGACAGCCGCAAGTACCCGGACCGCCTGAAAGAGGCGATGGACGACACGGACGAAACCGACGCGATGGTCGTCATGGGCGGCGCGATCCATACGCTGCCGGTGGTGGTGGCCTGCTTCGAGTTCTCGTTCATGGGCGGCTCGATGGGTTCAGTGGTCGGCGAGCGCTTTGCGCGCGGCGCGCAGAACGCGCTCGAACAGAAGGTGCCGTTTATCTGCTTCACCGCTTCGGGCGGCGCGCGCATGCAGGAAAGCCTGTTGTCGCTGATGCAGATGGCGAAGACCACGGCCATGCTGACCAAGCTCGCCGAAGCCAAGCTGCCGTTTATCTCCGTGCTGACCGACCCGACCATGGGCGGCGTGTCGGCCAGTTTCGCGTTCCTCGGCGACGTGGTGATCGCGGAGCCGAAGGCGCTGATCGGCTTTGCCGGTCCGCGCGTGATCGAACAAACCGTGCGCGAGAAGCTGCCGGAAGGCTTCCAGCGCGCCGAGTTCCTGCTGACGAAGGGCGCGATCGACATGATCGTCGACCGTCGCAAGCTGCGTGAAGAAATCGCGCAATTGATGGCGCTGCTGAGCCATCAACCGGCTGACGCGGTCGCGTAAGCAGGCCTCCGCCGTGAACCGTCGTTGCGCTTTCTCGAGCGCGGCGGCCGTCAGAAAAGCAGTAAAAAATAGCGCGCCGCGTGAGTGATCAAGCGGCGCGCTGTCATTTCCGGGATAATCACCGTCTCGCAACGCGGCGACGGTCGCTGACGTCGGCCAGCGCGGACGGGTGCGGTTTTCGCGCATAAACTGCCCGCCGGACTAAGCTGCTGCCCGCAGCCGCAGCCGCAGCCGCAGCCGCAGCCGCAGCCGATCGCTTCGCTCCGCGCCCATTCGCAACACTGCCTAATCGATTCACTCGCGATTCACCCGATGACCACATTCCCCACCCTCGACGCGTGGCTCACGCACCTTGAATCCGCGCATCCGGTCGGTATCGACATGGGACTGGCCCGCATCAGCCAGGTGCGCGACGCGATGCAACTGTCGTTCGCGTGTCCGGTCATCACGGTCGGCGGCACGAACGGCAAGGGGTCGACATGCGCGATCCTTGAATCCATTCTGCTGCGCGCCGGGTTCACGGTCGGCTGCCACACGTCGCCGCATTTGCTGTCGTTCAACGAGCGCGCGCGGGTGAACGGCGCAATGGCCAGCGACGCGGATCTGCTGCCGCACTTCGAAGCCGTCGAAGCCGCGCGCCTGAGCCTCGCCGAACCGGTCACGCTGACCTACTTCGAATTCACGACGCTGGCGATCATGAGCCTGTTCGCCTCGCGCAAGCTGGACGCGGTGATATTCGAAGTCGGCCTGGGCGGCCGCCTGGACGCGGTCAATATCCTCGATACGGATTGCGCGATCATCACCAGCATCGATATCGATCACACGGACTATCTCGGCGACACGCGCGAGAAAATCGGCTTCGAAAAAGCCGGCATTTTCCGTCCGGGCAAGCCGGCGATCTGCGCGGACCCGGTTCCGCCGCAATCGCTGATCGATCACGCGGAAAAAATCGGCGCCGAATTGTGGCTGTTCGGCCGCGATTTCCGTTATGAAGGCCAGGCCGGCAGCGAGCGCCAGCAATGGAGCTACGTCGGCCCGACCATGCGGCGTTCGGCTTTAGCGTATCCGGCGCTGCGCGGCGCGAACCAGTTGATCAACACGTCGGCGGCGCTGGCCGGGCTCGAAACGGTGCGCGACCGTTTGCCGGTGTCTGCACAAGACATCCGCCTCGGCCTTGCCAACGTGGAACTGCCGGGACGTTTCCAGGTGCTGCCGGGCAAGCCGGCCATCGTGCTGGATGTCGGCCACAATCCGCACGCGGCCGCTGTGCTGGCGCAAAACCTCGGCAACATGGGTTTCTTCCCCTACACCTACGCGGTGTTCGGCGCGATGCGAGACAAGGACATTGCCGGCGTACTGGCGCACCTGAAAGGCGAAATCGATCACTGGTGCGTGACCGATTTGCCGACGCCGCGGGCGGCGTCAGCGGAAGAACTCGAGGCGGCCTTGCGCGAGCAAGGCGTGGCCGAGGGCGCCGACAGCAGCGTGACGCGCTACGCCTCACCGGCAGAGGCTTTCCAAGACGCGGTAAAACGAGCGTCAGAGAATGATAGAATCGTGGTTTTCGGCAGTTTCTATACGGTAGCAGGCGTGATGGCCTACCGTAAATCGCAGCAACACTGAACGGGCGCCAGGCTCGAACCAAGCGATTCATGGGAATTTTCTCGTTCGGCAAGAAAGACGACGCGCCCACCCGGCGCGGCGCAAACACCAGTTCCACCCGGGCCGCCCGTGGCGAGCGCGTGGAGCGGCGAACCCGCCGCACGGAGCGCACCGTCGACGCCGATGCGATGCTGCTCGACCCTACGTTGCCGGAAAAGCAGCGTGCGCGTCGCCGCCTCGTCGGCGCGATCGCGATGGTCGTGGCAGCGGTCGTCATCCTGCCCATGGTGCTGGACTCGCACCCCAAGCCCGTCACAGACGACATCTCCATCGACATTCCCAGCCGTCCCGCGCCGAAGCTTGCCAAAGCCCAGGAAGACACGCAGGCCGGCGTAGCACCCGATAACCCCGCAACGCCAGACGCGGCACTCGCCGCATCCGGTCTTGCGCCGGCAACGGCAGCAAGGCAAGGCCAGTCCGGCGCCACAAAGCAACCGGGCGCGGAGACGAACGCAGCGGCGTCCGCAGCCAAGCCGGCGGCTAAAGCGCAGGCACCGTCCGTGGCCGCCAACACTACGCCGGCGGCGCCCGCAACGCCTGCCAAACCGGCGGCGAAACCGCCGGTCACGCATAACGCCGCGACGGCTCCGGCACCGGTTGCTCAAGCCCCGAGCTCCGACGACACGAACACGGCCGCCAGCGCGGACGCGAATTCCGGCACGCCGGCTTCGCCGCCGGGCAGCCGTTTCGCGGTGCAGCTCGGCGCCTTCGCGAACGACGCCAACGCGCGCAATTGGGCGGCCAAGTTGAAAGCGGCGGGTGTGCCCGCATATACCGAACATCGAAAGCAGGCTGACGGCTCCACGCTCACGTTGCTGCGTGCCGGCCCGTTCGCCGACCGTGCAGCGGCAAGCGCCGCGATCGCAAAGGTTCGCGAGGTCGGCTTGACGTCGAGCGCGAACAGCGGCGCTGCACAGTAAGCCAGCGATGTTCACTGCCTTCGACTACGCTGTAATGGCGGTGATCGGTTTGTCGGCGCTGCGCGGCACATGGCGCGGGTTTTTGTCGGAGATATTCGGGCTGATCGGCTGGATTGCGGCGTTTTTCATTGCTTGCCGCTTCGTCGGTTACGTCGTGCCGTACATACCGTCCACTTGGCCGGGCGGCGCGTTGACCCAATGGCTGCTGGCCTTTGCGCTGGTGGTGGTCGGTGTGGTGCTGGTGGCGAGCGTGCTGAACGCCCTTTTGAGCCGCATCGTGCAGGCAACCGGCTTGAGCGGCGTGGACCGGTCGCTCGGTTTGATGTTCGGCCTCGTGCGCGGGGTCATTCTGGTGCTGATTCTGGTCGCCCTGGCTGGCTTGACCGAACTGCCCCAACAGGAATTCTGGCGCAACGCCTTGCTTCGGCCCTATGCGGTCGAGGGCGTGCACGTAATGAAACCGCTGCTTCCCGAGACGCTTGCTGCCTACGTCCGAGTGTGACGATCAGGCGAGTGGTGAGGGAAACGCAGCAGGACTCCGGCGCAAACCGGCTGCCTTTACGTTCGGTCGCTTAGCTTCGCTAACGTCTCGAAGGAAGTCCCTTGGGACACGATCGCAGGCAGCGGCCGCCATGACGAATTTCGTACCTTTGAAGGACATGCCATGTGCGGCATCGTAGGCGTAGTTTCCCACTCTCCGGTCAATCAGCTGATCTATGACAGCCTGCTGCTCCTGCAGCATCGCGGTCAGGACGCCGCCGGCATCGCGACAGCGAACGGCAGCAACTTCCACATGCACAAGGCTAACGGCATGGTGCGCGACGTGTTCCGCACGCGCAACATGCGCAGCCTGCCCGGCACGACCGGTATCGGCCAGGTCCGTTACCCGACCGCTGGTTCCGCATCGAGCGAAGAAGAAGCCCAGCCGTTCTACGTGAACGCGCCGTTCGGCATCATCCTCGCGCACAACGGCAATCTGACCAACTGGCAGCAGCTGAAAGATGAGATGTTCCGCATCGATCGCCGCCACATCAATACCAATTCCGACACGGAAGTCATGCTCAACGTGCTCGCGCACGAATTGCAGCTCTCCAGCTCGGGCCTGCAACTCGATCCGGCCGCGCTGTTCAAGGCTGTGACAGGCGTGCATCGCCGGGTGCGCGGGTCGTATGCGATCGTGTCGCTGATCGCCGGTTACGGCCTGCTGGGCTTCCGTGACCCGTTCGGCATCCGTCCGCTGTGCCTCGGCAAGCAGGAAACGGCGGAAGGCGTCGAATGGATCCTGGCGTCGGAGTCGGTGGCGATCGAAGGTATCGGCTTCGAATTCGTGCGCGATATCGCGCCGGGCGAAGCGATTTTCATCGACATCGAAGGCAATCTGCACTCGCAGCAATGCGCGACGAACCCGAGCCTGAACCCCTGCATTTTCGAACTCGTGTATCTCGCGCGTCCGGACTCGGTACTCGACGGCGTGCCGGTCTACAACGTGCGTCTGCGCATGGGCGACTACCTCGCCGAGAAGATCAAGCGCGAGCTGCCCGACGTCGCGATCGACGTCGTGATGCCGATTCCCGATTCGTCCCGTCCGGCCGCGATGCAAGTCGCGAAGAAACTGGGCGTGGAATATCGCGAAGGCTTCTTCAAGAACCGTTACGTCGGCCGCACCTTCATCATGCCGGGCCAGGCCGTGCGCAAGAAGTCGGTGCGCCAGAAGCTGAACGCGATGGGCATCGAGTTCAAGGGCAAGAACGTGCTGATCGTCGACGACTCGATCGTGCGCGGCACCACGTCGCACGAAATCGTGCAGATGGCGCGCGACGCCGGCGCGAACAAGGTGATCTTCGCTTCGGCGGCGCCGCCGGTGAAATTCCCGAACGTCTACGGTATCGACATGCCGACGCGCGGCGAACTCGTCGCTCACGGCCGCTCGGACGACGAGGTCGCGCGCATGATCGGCGCGGACTATCTCGTTTATCAGGACGTCGACGCGCTCAAGCAAGCGGTGCGCGACATCAACCCGGCGCTGAAGGAATTCGAAGCGTCGTGTTTCGACGGCAACTACGTGACCGGCGACGTGACCACCGAGTACCTCGACCGCATCGAAAGGGCGCGTCTCGCACCGTCCTCGCAATCGGACCGCGACGCCGCCAGCGAAGCGATCGACGGCGGCGCACCGGCGCGTTCGCAACTGCATCTGCAACTGTCGGTGGGTTGAGCGCGGCTTGAATGATCCGCTCCCGGCGCGGCACGCTGCACGCCACGCCGGGAGCGTGTTAGCATGACGGCTTGCGTCGATTTGAACTCAGCTTGCGGACGCGGGGCAACCCGAAACAGCTAAAGCGAATGGTGGAAAAGCCGCATTTATCTACCTCCGCTCCAGCTTTCCCCCGCACATGAAGCCCGCTTATGCCGACGCAAAAGCGGGCTTTTTTGTTGCTGCCGTTCGGCCTCACATACTCACCTCACACGTGAGCCGCAGACGCCGAACGCAGCCATGGAACATTGGAAACCAGAACCAACATGGACGACTCCCTGAACTTCGACACGCTGGCAGTCCGCTCGGGCACGGTGCGCAGCGACTTCAACGAACATTCGGAAGCGATTTTCCTGACTTCGAGCTTCGTGTTCGAGAGCGCCGCCGACGCGGCCGAAAAATTCAAGAATTCCGAAGACAACTACACCTACTCGCGCTTCACGAACCCGACCGTCTCCATGTTCCAGGATCGTCTGGCCGCGCTCGAAGGCGGCGAAGCCTGCATGGCGACGGCGTCGGGCATGGCGGCGATCATGTCGGTGGTGATGTCGGCGTTGCAGGCGGGCGACCATCTGGTCAGCTCGCAGGCGCTGTTCGGCTCGACGCTCGGCATGTTCTCGCAGATCTTCAGCAAGTTCGGCATCACGACCACGTTCGTCGATCCGACCGATCTGGACGCGTGGAAAAACGCCGTGCGTCCGGAGACGAAGATGTTCTTCCTCGAAACGCCGTCGAATCCGTTGACCGAAGTCGCCGACATTGAAGCGATCAGCAAGATCGCCAAGGCGTCCAACGCGCTGTTCGTAGTCGACAACTGTTTCTGCAGCCCGGCCTTGCAACAGCCGTTGAAGCTCGGCGCGGACGTCGTGATGCATTCGGCCACCAAGTTCCTCGACGGTCAGGGGCGTGTGCTTGGCGGCGCGCTGGTCGGCTCGAAGCAGTTCATCATGGAAAAGGTGTTCCCGTTCGTTCGCAGCGCCGGGCCGACGCTGTCCGCGTTCAACGCATGGGTGTTGCTCAAGGGCATGGAAACGCTGTCGCTGCGCGTTGAAAAGCAGTCGGCGAATGCGCTCGAAATCGCACGCTGGCTGGACACGCATCCGGCCGTGAATCGCGTGTTCTATCCGGGGCTGGAATCGCATCCGCAGCACGCGCTGGCCATGCGTCAGCAGAAGGCGGGCGGCGCGATCCTCTCGTTCGAACTGAAGGGCGATACGCCGGAGCAAATGCGCGCGAATGCATGGCGTGTGATCGACAACACGAAGATCTGCTCGATCACCGGCAACCTCGGCGATACGCGTACCACCATCACGCATCCGGCTACGACCACGCATGGTCGCGTGACGCCGGAAGCGCGCGCGGCGGCGGGCATCAGCGAAGGCTTGATTCGTCTTGCCGTCGGTCTGGAAAACGCCGGTGATATCCGCGGTGATCTGGAGCGCGGTCTGGCGGGTTGAGCGAAGGTTTTGAGCGAAAGCTCAAGGCAGGACAAGCGGGCCGCTCCGTTCAGGCGGCTCGCGCAGTGAGACTCAGTGCAGTGAAAACTCAGTGACGCAATGCGCGCCACTGACCGGGCGCCAGCCCGAAACGCCGCGTGAACGCGTGCGTGTAAGCGCTCTGATCGCCGAAGCCGATATCCAACGCGATATCGGTCAGCGAAATGCGCGGATCGGCGAGCAGCGTGATCGACGTATCGAGCCGCAGCCGCTGCAAATAGCGATGCGGCGTCTCACCGAAGGCCTCGATAAAAAGCTGATGAAAGCGCCGCATCCCGAAACCGCAATGCGCGGCGAGGTCGGCGATCCGCAAAGGCTCCGACAAATGCGCGCGCAACCAGCGGTCGATACGTGCAAAGTCGAGCCCCGCGCCAGCCGCCTGTGCGCCGGCCGTTGTGCCCGCGTCGGCCACCAACGCGGCGCCGAGGCGCGCGGCTGCGTCCCAATGAAAACGCCGTGAATCCAGATCGTCGCCGAGAGCACCGCCGGTAGCGTGCGCCGCGATGCGATGCACGAGTTGCGCAAGCGAGCCTTCCACGGAGACGGCCCGCGCGCGGTCGAACAAGCGTTCCGGCACGGCCAGCGACGCGGCCGGCAAATCCAGCACCAACTGCCGGTTTTCGCCGACGCCCGCGTAATCGTGCCGGGCGCCCGCCGGGATCAGCCAGCCGGAACCGGCATCAAGCCGTTGCGCGACGCCGTCCACCGCCATCATCATCGCGCCGTCGAGGCCGAGCACGACCTGGTGAAAGTCGTGCACGTCCGACGCCTCGATCGCGCCGTAGCGGCGCAGCGAAACGCTAGGAGCGGTGACGGCGGCGTGGCTCATCGACGGTGCGCAGGACAGTACAGCGAAAAACTTAGACGCCCAGCAATTCGACTTCGAACACGAGCGTTGCGTTCGGCGGAATCACGCCGCCCGCGCCGCGCACGCCGTAGCCGAGTTGCGGCGGGATGGTCAGCTTGCGCGTGCCGCCGACCTTCATGCCTTGCACGCCTTCGTCCCAGCCCTTGATGACCATGCCGCCGCCCAGCACGAAGGCGAACGGGTCGTTGCGGTCCTTGCTCGAGTCGAACTTCTGGCCATCGGTCAGCCAGCCGGTGTAATGCACGCTGACGGTCTTGCCGGCCACTGCTTCGGTGCCAGTGCCTTCAACGATGTCTTCGTACTTCAAGCCGGATTCGGTAGTCACAGTCGACATATGTCGCTCCTCAGGTCAAAAACGTAAAAACCGACATTGTAGGCGTGTTGGCGCCGCATGCCGAGGATTGCCGCGTGGCACGTGGATTGCGTGCCAGTTGGCCGTCCGGCCAAGCTGGTCGCGCCGGACGGCATGCCTATAATGGGGCTTCTTTCAATCATCATGCACTGCCTGAGAGGGCTCGATCGTGACAACGTCTTCAACCGGAACTGCCGGCGAAAAAACGGTCCCTTCCGGCTTCGCCGTATCCGAACGCACCGCGCACCTGCGCGCGGAAACCGCGCTGTTCATGCGTGACCATGTGCTCTCGCTGGTGTCGCATGATCTGCGCGGTCCGTTGAATGCCATCCATAGCTGGGCGTACGTGCTGGAGCGCAAGCTCGACGCGAACGACCCCAACGCGCAGCGCGCCGTCACCGGCATTCGTAATGGCGTGGACCAGCAGGTCAAGCTGCTCGAGACGATCGTCGACGCCACGCGCGCCGAAACGAAATCGCTGGCGCTGGCCTATGCGTCATTCCCACTGCATCCGTTACTCGATGAAACCGTGGAAGAAGTCCGCTCGGGCCTGGCTCGCACGCGCGGCGTGGAAGTCACGCTCGACTCGCAACTCGCCACCGAGCAACTCAAGGGCGACCGCGAGCGCCTCGCTGCCGCGCTATGGCTGATGCTGACGTTCGCAGTCGAAACGAGCCCGGAAGGCGCCACGGTCGTCCTGTCCACGAAAGCCGACACGAGCACATGGCACGCCAGCCTCTTGTACGACACGAACTGCGCTGCGTTGCAGGATCCCGCCTTGCCTCATGTGCTCGAAGCGTTTGCCCGCAAGCAGGCGCGCGAGCCGCGCGAAGCGAGACGGATCGCATGGGTGCTGGCGTTGTGCAAGCGCGTCGCGGAAGCGCACGGCGGCAGTTTCGAGCAGGGCGAAGCAATCGGAGGTGACGCAGCCGGCAGCAACATGGCCACGCTCGCACTACGCATCCCGCTGAGCGCAAGCGCGGCAAAGTGAACGGTTGGACTCCGCCACTTCGGTTGCACGATGCAGATTTCACCGAGCTTTCACCCTCTATACTGACAACTTTTGTTGCCGGAGCCTTTCGCTTTGATCCAGGTCGTCGCCCTTATTGGTGCATTGTTTCTCGTTGCCCTCAACGGTTTCTTTGTTGCCGCTGAATTCGGTCTGGTCAAACTGCGGCAGACGCGCGTGCAAAGCCTTGCCGCCAAACATGGCATGCGCGGGCGTCTGCTGGGCAAGGTGCACGGGCGCCTCGACGCCTATCTGTCCGCCTGCCAGCTCGGCATCACACTGGCGTCGCTCGGGCTCGGCTGGATCGGCGAGCCCGCGTTCGCGGAGTTGCTCACACCGGTCTTCAGTCTGCTCGGCGTGGAATCGGAGAAGCTGATCCACGGCATTTCGCTGTTCTTCGCGTTCTCGTGCATTTCGTTCCTGCATATCGTGGTGGGCGAACTGGCGCCGAAGTCGCTGGCGATCCGCGAGGCGGAAAAGGTATCGCTCTGGGCCGCCACGCCGCTCTACGGCTTTTACTGGGCCATGTATCCGGCAATCTGGGTGCTCAATACGAGCGCCAACGCCGTGCTCAAACTCACCGGGCTCGACGCCGATCACGGCCACGACTCGCATTACTCCACCGACGAACTCAAGCTGATCCTGCGCGGCCGCCGCGCTAACGTCGCCACGGAACTGGGTTCGGCGGACGGCGCCTACAGTCAGGACGAGTGGAACACGATCGCGCACTCGCTCGATTTTTCGCGCATGACCGTGTCGGACCTCATGCGTCCGGCCTACGAAATGATCGGCTTGCGCCGCGATTTGCCGTTGCGCGAAAACATGCAGGTGGTGGCGCGGCATCGCTTCAGCCGTTATCCGCTGTTCGAAGACGCATCCGGCGAGCGCGTGGCCGGCATGATCCATTTGAAGGACTTGCTGCTGGCCCGCCATGCGGGCAGCACGCTTGAGGATCTCTCCAAATACGCGCGGCCTGTGCAATACGTCACGCCGGAAATGCCGGCGCTCGAACTGTTTCGCCGCTTCCGCAAGGGCGCGCCGCACTTCGCGCTGGTCGGCCACAAGCGGGAGAAGCCGATCGGTTTCCTGACGCTCGACAATCTGCTCGGCGCGCTGGTGGGCCAGATTCACGACGAGTTCCGTCAGGGCGACGCCGACTGGACGCGCATGGACGACGGCACCTTGATGGGCAAGGGCAGCTTGCCGGTGGTGTCGCTGGAACGCGCGTTGGGGATCGACATCGACGAAGGCAAGGCCGAATCGGTCGGCGGCCTCGTGATTCAGGCGCTCAACGATCTGCCCAGCGAAGGGCAGAGAGTCGAGTTCGACCGCTTCGACGTCGTGGTCAAGAAGATGAAAGGGCCGCGTATCGTGCTTGTGCGGGTCTATCCGAAAACCTTCGACGACGAAGGTGGCTAAGCTGCGATAGCGCTGCAACACGCCACAGGTAGAATTGTCGTCCACACCATTGGGGGCGACATGGGATATCTGTTGGTGCTGTGCGTCGGATTGCTGGCCGGCATGTTGAGCGGCGTGGTCGGCACCGGCTCGTCGATGATGCTGATGCCCGTTCTCGTGATGCTGTTCGGTCCGCAACAGGCGGTGCCGATCATGGCGATCGCCGCGATCATGGGCAACTTCGGCAAGGTCCTCGCGTGGTGGCGCGAGATCGACTGGCGGGCGTGCGGCGCCTACTGCGTGACCGCCGTGCCGGGCGCGGCGCTGGGCGTGCGAACGCTGCTCGCATTGCCGCCGCATGCGGTCGAAATTGCGTTGGGGTTGTTCTTCGTCGCGATGGTGCCCACGCGGCGCTGGCTCGCGCGCCGGGATATCAAGTTCTCGTTGTGGCAGCTTTCCCTGATCGGCGGCGTGGTGGGTTTTCTCACCGGAATCGTCGTGTCTACCGGACCGATCACGGTGCCCGTGTTCATGTCTTACGGCCTCGTGAAAGGCGCTTTTCTCGCAACCGAAGCGGCGGGTTCCCTGACCGTTTATGCCGCCAAAGTTGCGGTCTTCAATCATTTCGGCGCGTTGCCTTTGCATGTGGTGATCGATGGCTTGATCACCGGCTCGGCATTGATGGTCGGCTCGTTTGCCGCGCGGTCGATCGTGGTTCGGATGAGTCCCTCGACATTCAAACTGGTCGTCGACGGGTTGATGTTGTCTTCGGGGCTGTCGCTACTGTGGGCGGCGGGGCGCTAGGGCTTGCTTGAACGATCGGCCTAACCCACAGACGCCTGAAACACGCGCCGATAGTTCCCACCGAGAATCGCGCCCACTTCCTCCGGCGAGAAACCGGCAAGCAGCAGCGCGCTGGCCAGATCGGGCAACTGCTCGTAGCTGCGAAACACCGGCGGCGAAATAAACCCGAGCATGTCCGTGCCGAGGCCGACATGCTCCACGCCGACCACATCCGCCACGCGTTTGACGCCTTCGGCCATCGCATGCAAATCCTTGAATGTCCCCGAGCTTGGCCACACGCCGATCACGCCACCCGTGGCCGCGATCGCGCGCGCATGGTCCGCCGTGATGAGCCGGCTTCGCGCGCCCGGATGCGTGGCCAACGCGCTATGTGACAGCACGAGCGGTTTGGTCGACGTGTCGGCCGCGCGCTTGACCAGATCGTACGTGCCGTGCGCGACATCGACGACGATCCCCAATGCATTGCAACGGCGTATCACCTGTACGCCGGTATCGGTCAGGCCGCCGTGCACCGGCGGCTCGGTCTGGATATCGCCGAGTTCGTTCACGCGGTAGTGCGTCAGTTGCAGGTGCCGCAACCGGTGCTGCGTGTACGCCTCATCGACCCGATCCACCTGGCCTTCGAGAAAATCGGCGCCTTCGGCGGAGATGATCGCGCACGGCCCGAGCGGACCGGAAGCCGTCAGCGACGCCGTGTTCGTGACCAGTTGCATCTGCTGACGTTCGATCAGCTCGCGGGCTCGCTGGAATTCGGTCTGACCGAGCGCATAGAGTTCGCCGGGCTGCGGATCGCGCCAGGCTTCGAAACGCTTACGGTTGTCGGCAACACGCGTGACGGTCGTATCGGTGACGATCGCAAGGCAAATGACGTTCATGCCGCCGGCGCGCATCGGCGCGGCAAGCGGAATGAACGGACGATGCGCGCCGATCGCTGGATTGCGCGACACGATCACGCGGCCGCCGTGGCTGTGCATGTCGATGGTGAGCGTGCCCGCGGGCGGCTGCCATGTCGGCGCCGCGGCGCCGTCGTGCGCCTCGGTGTAGCCACCGAAACGGCCGGGCGCACAAGCCGTCAATCCGAGCGCCGCACCGGATGTCAGAAACGCGCGCCGGCTGAACGTTCGTGGCGACGGCGTCTCGACAAGATCGAGCGGCTTCGCATCGACCAATCGATACCGCCAGCCGGCAGGGTCGTCCACCAGATGCACGAGCCGGCCGCGCAGTGTCAAGGCGTCTGCTTGCGGCGCGATCGGCATAGCCGCATGCACTTCGATCGAGGTCAACGGATTTCGTGGCACGCACCCGCCGCAGCAAGGTTCGTCAGCGCTCAGTAAGAAATAGTCGACGGAGTCGGCCTGCGGATCGAGCGGAATCATCCAGCCCGATAGTTCGATGGTCGCGCCGTGCCGTGCGTCGGCGTCGCAGTTGCGGATCGTCGGCCAGTCGATGTTCATCAGCGCTTCCCTTGGTTATTCGCATCCTGATTGTACAAAGGGGCGGTGTATTGGGACACGAACAGCAGAACAGTGCAGTGGAATGACGCCTCATTTCGAATACGCCCACGAAAAAAGGCGGTTAGAGCACGTACGCTCCAACCGCCTTCGCCCACAAAATCTGCAAGATCAACCGCGCGGCACGCCATCCTCCACCAACACCGCGATCGGCATTGCGCCCAACGCATCGCGCAGATACAGCAGACCGTTTTCATCGACCTTCGGCGCGGCGGGACTCAGCCAGTCGAACAGCGCTCTCGCGGACAGATCGGACGGCATCTCCAGCGCCGTGTCCTCCCATTTCGCGGGATCGACCATTGGCATATCGCCTTCCTCGCCGAGCAATCCAGCCGCGAGCCGGCTCGCCACCACCACGGCCCACGCATTGCCATGCCGCCGCGCAAACGCGAGCACATTCGACGCGTGCTTACCGCGCACCGCGAGCGGCAGATATTCGCTCTGACTCAGCAATTCCGGCAGATGCGCTCGCAACGCGAGCACGCGCTGCACCACCGCGAGCTTCACGCGTCCATCGCGCCAGCTCGGCAGGAATTCCGACGGCGGCGTCTGCACGAGCCACGCCTCGCGTTGGGCGAAATCGACGGGCCGGCGATTGTCCGGATCGACCAGACTGAAGTCCCACAACTCGGTGCCCTGATAAAGATCGGGAATCCCAGGCGATGCCAGCCGCAGAACCGTCTGCTGCAAGCTATTGAGCGCACCGGCGCGCCCGATTCGTGCGACGAACGCGGACAACTCCTTCAGGAAGCCGTCGCGCCGTTGCGGCGCGAGGATGTCGAACAGGAAATCGCGACAGGCGGCCTCGTACTCTTCGTCGGGCGCGAGCCAGTTGGTTTGCAGCTTGGCTTCGCGCAGCGCCTTCAACTGCCATTGCGCGACGCGTTCGGCCAGTTCCTTCACGCCGGCTTCGTCGTCGGGTTGCAGATCCGGCGGCCAGCAGCCGACCAGCGTTTGATAGAGCATCGCTTCGGCGGCGGGGCCGGGCGCCCAGTCGTAGCTCGTGTCCTGGCCGACGCTGTTGACGGGTTTGCCATCGAGCGCGCGACGATGCGGCGCATTCAACGTGGACCACGCGCGCAACGTCGCGCTCCAGTCCCGCGCGATCTCGCTCAACACGGCGAGCCGCGCACGCACGTCCTCGCCACGTTTGTGATCGTGCGTGGCTGTCGCGAGCATGGCGTGAGGAAAGCGCTGCGAACGCTCCAGATTCGCCGCGTGAAACGCTTCGACCGACAACGCGAACTCGCCTGGGTCCGAGCCGACCTCGTTGCGCGACAACAGCCGGCCATAGCGATAGCACGCCGTATCCTCGACCGCCTTCGCGGCGACCGGCGCGGTCAACTGCGAAAACAGCGTTTGCGCGGTGCGTCGCGCGGAACCGGCATGGCTCGGTGGCGCACCATTCTGGCCTTGTTGCGGCGGTGCGCCGCTTCGTCCAGGTGGCGGTTCTTCCGGACTGCCGCCGAGCCACGCGTTCACGCGATCGAGCGCGACAAGGTCCGCGCGCGAAAGCGAGCGTCGCGCGCCCTCCAAAGCCTGGTCGAAATAGACGTTATCCGTCGCGCTGCGCAGACCGTTCTGCGGATAGATTCGATAGACCGGAAAATGCACGACCAGTTCGGTCAGCACACGCCGCAGCGTGGTGAAAGTGAAGTCGCGCGTGGTCAGCGAATCGCGCGCAATGCGATGCAACGCGCGCGCCGCGCGGTCGAGTTCCGCCGAAAGATTCTCAGCGAGGATCTTGCGGCGTGCGATTAGTGCTTCGTCCGCAAAACGCGGGCTGCGGCCGGTCAGTTCGGTCCAGGTTTGCGCGAGCGGTTCGGCGCCGGCCGGATCGTGCAGCAGCGCGCCGACGTCGCTCATGAAATCGTAGCCGGTCGTGCCGTCCACCGGCCAATCGTCGCGCAGCGGTTCGCCGCGTCCGAGAATCTTTTCGACCACCACATACGGCGCGGTATCGCGCAGTTCCGTGAGACGTTGCCGCAAACGCTGACAGTATTCGCGCGGCTCGGCGAGGCCGTCGACGTGATCGATCCGCAGGCCGTCCACCACGCCTTCCTGGTACAGACGGAAAGGCAGCGCATGCACGGCCTCGAACACTTCGGGCCGCTCCACGCGCACACCGGCGAGCGTCGAGATGTCGAAGAAACGCCGCCAGTTCACTTCGTCCGACGCGGTGCGCCACCACGCCAGACGGAAGTGTTGCCGCTCGATC
Organism: Paraburkholderia aromaticivorans; assembly: GCF_012689525.1. Classification (NCBI taxonomy): domain Bacteria; kingdom Pseudomonadati; phylum Pseudomonadota; class Betaproteobacteria; order Burkholderiales; family Burkholderiaceae; genus Paraburkholderia; species Paraburkholderia aromaticivorans. The sequence goes on along the minus strand of NZ_CP051515.1, from coordinate 3,443,906 downwards.
AGCCGATGCAGGCGGTCACGCGTCACCGGATCGTCGGGCGAATAGGCCTGCAGCGCGATCTCGATCGCCGAGTTGCCGTTTTGCGTGGCGAATTCGCGCAGCATGTCGCGGCCTTCGGCGGCGCGGGGATGATCGGTGGGCTGCGTCGTGAGCCCATGGAAGCGTTCGGCGAGCGCGTTGAGATCAGAGCGGTCGGCGCTTTGCAGGATCGACGCGTAATCGGTCGGGCATATCGGAAACACGTGCGGGCCGTAGCCGATATAAAAGCGCCCAACGTCGGCTGCAAAATGCAGCGCGATGCGGCCCGCCGCGAGCTCCTCCCCGTACGCCGCGCCGAGCGTGGGCAGCAGCACCTTGCCGCGCAAGGCGGGATCCGGCGAATGCCAGTCCACGTCGAAATGGCGTGCATAAGCGCTATGACGGCCCCATTCGAGGATATCGAGCCACCACGCGTTGCTGGAGCCGCCGACGCCCATATGGTTCGGCACCGTGTCGATGATCAGCCCCATGTTATGCGCGCGCAGTTTGTCGACGAGGCGCTTCAAACCCGCCTCGCCGCCGCATTCGGCGCTGACCTGGGTGTAGTCGACGGTGTCGTAGCCGTGCATCGAGCCCGGCTCGGCCGTCGTGATGGGCGACGCGTACACGTGGCTGATGCCGAGCGCGGCGAAGTAGTCGACGTGCTTCGCGGCATCGTCGAAGGTAAAGCCTCGATGAAACTGGAGGCGAAGCGTGGAGCGCGGGACGGTCATGGCGTATCAGGCTCCGAAGAAGCGTTGGCAGAAGGAACCGGCGCGGTTGCGGCGCGGCGTGCGCGATCGACCGCGAGCAGCCGGTCGCAGAACGTGTCGTCCTCGAACAGTTCGTCGATCGGCACGCTCACGCGTCGGCGCCAGTTCGGATGCTCGTCGATCGAGCCGGGCAGATTCGGCTGCTCGACTTGCGTGAGCAGATCCTCGAGCGGAAACGTCACCAGTGGGCCGGGCGTCGCGGCGACGAAGGCGAGCGCTTCGTCCACGGGCGCGCTGTCGGGCGGCGGCGCAGCGACGTCGGGCGCGGCCACGCCCGCTTGCTGGAACGCGCGCCACAACTCGGCGCGGTCTTTCGCGCGCTCTTCCTGGGCGGCTTCCTCGGGATCGCGGCCATCGGCGCGCGCCATCGTCTGGCCGATCCGGTTGCGCCACGTGATGTCGCTGCCACGCCACCAGCCGGCGACCGTCGGCAGATCATGCGTGGTCGTCGTGCCGACCGCATTGCGGTCCCACGCGTAAGGCAACTTGAATCCTTTGCCGTCGTGCGCGCCCTCGAACCACAGCACGCGAATGCCGGCGAGACCGTGCTCCGCGAGCCGCTCGCGAAAACCGGGCGGCACGGTGCCGAGATCCTCGCCGATCACGATCGCACGATGCCGCCACGATTCGAGCGCAATCAGCCGCAGAAGGTCTTCGAGCGGATAGCGCAGATACGCGCCGTGACGCGCGCTTTCGCCTTCGGGCACGAGCCACAGCCGTCGCAAGCCGAGAATGTGATCGATGCGGATGCCGCCGGCATGCGCGAACGCCGCGCGCAGCATATCGATGAAAGCAGAGAAGCCCTGCGTGCGCATGGCGCGCGGTGAGAACGTGGTAAGTCCCCACGCCTGGCCGGCCTGGTTGAACAGATCGGGCGGCGCGCCGACCGACACGCCTTGCAGCATATCGTCGCGATACGACCATGCATGACTGCCGGCGCTATCGCAGCCCACCGCGAGATCGGCGATCAGGCCGACGGCCATGCCGGCATCGCGCGCCGCATGTTGCGCGTGCGACAAACCCTTGGCGGCCAGCCATTGCAGGAACAGATGGAAATCGACCTCGTGACGGTTGGCCTCGGCGAAGGCTTCGACTTCCGGGCTGCGCGGATCGCGCAATGCCTCAGGCCAGTTGCGCCAATGTCCATTGCCGCCTTCTTGCGAGAGCTGCGACGCCTGCAACGCTTCGAAGCGTGCGTGGTCTTCGAGCGCGCGCCCGGCGCGTTCGCAGAAACCATGAAATTCCAGCGCGCGCGGCGTGTTCTGCGCGCGTTCGTGCGTGCAGAAATGCTCGTACAGCGTGCGCAAGACCTTCAGCTTCAGCACGACCGCGTTCGGCCAGTCGATCAACGGCAAGCGTTCGAGTTTCGACCACGCGTCGCCGGCCTGCGCGGCTTCGAGGGCGGCGTGAGCCGCATCCGCGCCGAACACCGCGGCGGGATCGATATGCGTGACGTTCAACCACAAACGCGACGACGGCGAATACGGGCTGAAGCGCTCCGGCTCCGCACTAAACATCGCATGAGTCGGACTGACGGCGAGCGCGTGCGCGCCACGCTTCGCACTTTCCACGGCGATTTGCGCGAGCGCCGAATAATCGCCGATGCCGCCGTCGCCGGTGCGGCGCAAGCCGTACAACTGCGCGGCGATGCCCCACAGCGGCGGCGCGGGGCTGTCGTCGTTCGTGTCGTCGTCGTGCAGCGTGCGCCAGGCGTCGGCGACCGTATAGCAACGCGGCGGCGCCACGGCCAGCGTGATGCGCTGTTCGTGGATCACGAGCGTGTGATAGCCGGCTTCGTCGATCGGTGCGAGCAAGGCTTCTTCGCCTTTGGGCGCCGTAAACCGGCCGTCGATGATCGAGCCGCTTTCCAGTTCGATCCGATAGTGGCTGCCGTGCTTGATCGCCGCGATGGGCAACGCGATGCCGCGTCCGACTTCCGCGGTCATCAGCGGCGGCAGTCTACGGCCTGACAATTCGGCCTCCAGGGCCGCCGCGCTGTGGCGGATTTCCGTGGCGTTGCCGCACGGCAACCCCATCCGTTCGAGCAGCACGGCAAGTGTGCTTTCAGGCACATGCTGCGTCGTATGGTGCGCATCCTGCCACTCCACCTCGAAGCCGGCGCGCGAGGCGAGAGTGACGATCGTGTCGTGAGGGCGTCGGGTAGTCACGCGTGGCGCTCCTGTTGTCCCGCGATGCGAGCATCGTGGCCGCTGGCATAGTCGCAGACGTCGCCGGTCAGCCACGCGACGAACGCGTAGGGCGGCAACACCTTGACGTCGACCTGTTCGCGCACCCGCGCCGGCGTTTCGAAAATCACTTTGCCGGCGGGAATCTCAGTGCACGCCACGTTCTCTTTCGAGAGATTCAGCGCGACCGATAACGTCTCACCGTCGCAGAGTTTCCAGCGCGCGATCAGTGCATTGGCGTCGCCGCCATTCGCCGCGGTCAGCACTGTCACGCCGCACGACTTGCTATGTTGGAGGCGTGGGGTGATCAGCTTGGCGCGCACGGCCAGCGCGGATTTGTAGAAGTGCATCCAGTCGAGCCGGTCTTTCGCTTCATCGGCGTCATGCTTTGGCGCTTCGTGCGACGCCGGCGGTGATGAGGCCGCGAACGTCTTCACGTCGTTCGGATCGGGAATCTGGGCGCGGCGTTTCTCGTCGCTGAACGAGGAAAAGCGCGCGAATTCCCGGCGGCGTCCTTCGCGGACCGCGTCGGCGAGATCGCCGGCGTAGTCGGTGAAAAACAGGAAGGGCTGCGTGGACCCGTATTCCTCGTCCATGAAAAGCAGCGGAATTTGCGGCGACAGCAGCAGCAGGCCGGTGGCGGCGCGCAACGCATCGTCCGAGGTCAGCTTGCGCAAGCGCTCGCCGAACGCGCGGTTGCCGATCTGATCGTGGTTCTGCAGGAAGATCACGAACGAAGTGGGCGGCAGATGGCCGCTCGCTTCGCCGCGTGGCTTGCCGTCGTGAATCGGCGACGGGTCGCCCTGATACGTGAAGCCTTCCGACAGCACGCGCGCAAGGCGGCGGATCGGCTGGTCTTCGTACGCGTGGTAATAGCCTTCGGTTTCGCCGGTCAGCAGCACGTGCAACGTGTTGTGCGCGTCGTCGTTCCATTGCGCGTCGAAATGCGTTTCCAGCAGGCTCGCGCTGTTGTGCTCGTTTTCCAGCACCAGGTGCACATGCCGGCCATGCTGCACTTTGGCGCGGATATGGTCGGACAGTTCGCGCAGCCACGCGTGGTTGTCGATGGCGTGCACCGCGTCGAAACGCAGGCCGTCGAGCCGATATTCGTTGATCCAGTAGACGGCGTTATCCGTGAAGAAGTCGCTCACTTCGCAGCGCTCGAAGTCGATCGCCGGGCCCCACGGCGTGTGCGTGCCTTCGCGAAAGAATGTGCGGGCGTACTGGTGCAGATAGTTGCCGTCCGGGCCGAAGTGGTTGTAGACCACGTCGAGAAACACCATGAGGCCGAGACCGTGCGCGGTGTCGATCAACGCTTTCAGATCTTCAGGGCGGCCGTAAGCGGAATCGGGCGCATACGGCAACACGCCGTCATAGCCCCAATTGTGCTTGCCGGGAAAGTCGTTCAGCGGCATTAACTCGATGGCCGTGACGCCGAGCGCGGCGAGTTGCGGCAGCCGCTTCTGCACGCCTGCATAACCGCCCATTGCGCCGACGTGCAACTCGTACAACACCGTTTCTTCCCAAGGCCGGCCGTGCCAGTTCGTGTGTTCCCAATGGTAGGCGCGCGGATCGATGACTTCGCTCGGTCCATGCACGTCTTGCGGCTGGAAGCGCGACGCCGGATCGGGCACCGCATGCTCGCCATCCAGCCGGAAGCGGTATAGCGTGCCCGCGCCGCCATCGACGCTCGCTTCGAACCAGCCGTTGCCGGCGGGCGTCATGTCGTGCGCGCCTTGGGCAGGGCCGTTTTCGATTTCCACCTGGACGTGTTTGCAGGAAGGCGCCCAGAAGCGAAACCGCGTGCGCGGCTTCGCGCCCGTCGCGCCAAGCAACTGCGCGCCGAACGGCAAACAATGCGCGTGATGATGCGCATGAGGATCAATCGGACTTTCGGACATGATTCGTCACCATTCAGTTTTGCTTTCGAGCCGCGTGTCACGCGTCGTTCGCGCCGGCGGTGTGTGAGGCACAACGCACAACGCGTACAACGACGACGCGCAATAACGCAGCCCGCATGCTGTCGGGTCGCGGCGCCGCTGCCGCCTAAGTGGTCGGCGACGTATCGCTACTGGGCGGATGCGCACCCGGATCGGGCGGAAGCGCAGTCAGAAGCCGCGGCCCATGCTGCGCGCCGGCCTTCCAGCCCGCTTGCCAATCCGCTTCGCCCACCGGCTGCGCAGCCAGCATCACCAGGCTATGCGCGGCCACTTCGACCTCCGCCACCGCCAGCCGATGCGGCACGCTCTCCGGCTCAGCAGTGTCTAACAGCACGTGCCATTCCAGGTGCGGGGCGGGCGGTGTAAAACGCAGTGTTTCCTCGTTGGCGTTGAGCATCATCAACAATACTTCTGTTTCGCCGTTTAAACCTGGACCCGCGCGACGCAGCGTGAACGCGCGGCCTTCGGGGTCCTGCCAGGCTTCGATGGTGAGCGGGTCGCCGTGTTCGTCGAACCAGCCGACATCGAACAGGCCCGGCAACACTTCACGATCGCCGAACAGAAAACGCGTTTCGCGCAATAGCGGATGTCGCTTGCGCAGCGCGATCACACGCGCGACGAACGCGGTCATCTGCTGACCGTCCGGCGAATCCGCGCGTTCCCAGTCGAGCCATGAAATTTCGTTGTCCTGGCAATACGCATTGTTGTTGCCATTCTGCGTGCGCAGCGATTCGTCGCCGGCCAGCATCATCGGCGTGCCGAGCGCCATCAGCAGCGTGGCGATCAGCGAGCGCGCCACGCGTTTGCGAGTGACGAGAATCGCGGGGTCGTCGCTCGTGCCTTCCACGCCCCAGTTGCGGCTGCAGTTTTCGTTATGGCCGTCGTTGTTGTCTTCGCGATTGGCTTCGTTGTGCTTCTGCTCGTAAGCGGTGACATCGGCCAACGTAAAACCGTCATGCGACGTGACAAAATTGACCGATGCCCACGGCTTCCTGAAACGCCGGTTGAACAGATCGGCCGAGCCGGTCAAACGCGCGGCGAGATCGGGCCGCAGGCCGGCGTCGCCGCGCCAGAAACGGCGCACGGTGTCGCGGAAACGGTCGTTCCATTCGCCGAAGCCCGGCGGATGATTGCCGAGTTGATAACCGCCTGGCCCGATGTCCCACGGCTCTGAAATCAGCTTGCGTTGCGACAGGATCGGGTCTTGCCGTAACGCGTCGAAGAAACCGGAGCCGGGATCGAAACCGTGCTGCTCGCGGCCGAGCGTGACGCCCAGATCGAAACGAAAGCCGTCGATATTGAACGCCGTCGACCAGTAGCGCAGCGAATCCATCACCATTTGCAGCACACGCGGATGCGGCAGATTCACGGTGTTGCCACAACCGGTGTCGTTGATATGGTGACGTTCGTCGCCGGGAATCAGACGGTAGTAGCTGGCGTTATCGAGGCCGCGCCACGACACGGTCGGTCCCATCTCGTTGCCTTCGCAGGTGTGGTTGTAGACCACGTCGAGAATGACTTCGATGCCGGCCGCGTGCAACTGACGCACGGCGATGCGCATTTCGTCGAGCCGGTGCGTGCTGAGATACGACGGCTCCGGCGCGAAAAAGGCCGCCGTGTTGTAACCCCAGTAGTTGCGCAGGCCGCGCTCCACCAGAAAGCGGTCGTTGAGAAACGCATGCACGGGCAGCAGTTCGACCGCGGTCACGCCGAGTTTCAGCAGATGCTCGATGAACTCCGGCGAAGACAGCGCCGCGAACGTGCCGCGTTCATGCTGACGCAAATCGGCGCGCAACATCGAGGCGCCGCGCACATGCGTCTCGTAGACGATGGTTTCGCCCCACGGCACATTCGGGCGTTTGTCGTGCGACCAGTCGAACGCTTCGTCGATCACCACGCACTTCGGCATGGCCGGCGCCGAATCACGCCGGTCGATGGACAGGTCCGCGCGATTCGAATGCACGCGATAACCGAACAGCGCATCCGACCAGCGAAATTGTCCGACCAGTTTGCGCGCGTACGGATCGAGCAACAGCTTGTGCGGGTTGAAGCGATGCCCATGTTGCGGCTGATACGGCCCATGCGCGCGAAACCCGTAAGCGGTGCCCGGATGCGCGTTCGGCAGGTAGCCGTGCCAGATCTCGTCGGTGCATTCGGGCAGCGTGAAACGGCGGATTTCCTTGCGGCCGGTGGGATCGAACAGGCAAAGCTCGATTTTTTGCGCGTTCGCCGAGAACACTGCAAAGTTGACGCCGAGGCCATCCCAGCTAGCGCCGAGCGGATAGGGCGAACCGGGCAGAAGCCGGTCGGGCATTGCATGCGACATGATTCCCCTTCCCTGTTCTGATTGTTGAACGCTTTCGTGGGTCTTCATGCAACGAGCGCGCGGCGCGAGAATGTCGCACGCCGCGCGCTCGCTTTACAGCATCCCCTTCAGTCCGCGCGCAATACGATGGTCGCCAGCGGTGGCAGCGTCAGTGAAGCGGAATGCGGCCAGCCATGGCTCGATTGGGCGTCGGTGTGAATCAACCCGCCGTTGCCCATGTTCGAGCCGCCGTACACGCCCGCGTCCGTATTAAGCACTTCCGACCAGCGTCCGCTGCGCGGCATGCCGATCCGGTAACCGACCCGCGGCACCGGCGTCATATTGCAGACTACGACGAGTTCGCGGCCCGCGCCATCGGTGCGGCGATAGGCGAATACGCTGTTGCCGCTGTCGTCGCCGATGAGCCATTCGAAGCCGCCAGGCTCGCAATCGAGCAGATACAACGCGGGCTCCTCGCTATATAGCCGGTTCAGATCGCGCACCAGCTTCTGCACGCCGTGATGGTGCGGATCGTCGAGCAGATGCCAATGTGGCGACGTGTCGTGGTCGAATTCCGCCATCTGGCCGAATTCGCCGCCCATGAACAGCAGCTTCTTGCCCGGATGCGTCCACATGAAACCGAAGTACGCGCGCAGGTTGGCGAACTTTTGCCACCTGTCGCCGGGCATCTTGCCGAGCAGCGAGCCCTTGCCGTGCACCACCTCATCGTGCGAGAGCGGCAGCACGAAGCGCTCCGAATACGCGTACACCATGCCGAACGTCATGTTGTGGTGATGGTATTGGCGGTAGACGGGATCTTCTTCCATGTAGTGCAGCGTGTCGTGCATCCAGCCCATGTTCCACTTGAACTGGAAACCGAGGCCGCCGTCTTCGACACGCGCCGTCACGCCCGGCCACGCGGTCGATTCCTCGGCGATCGTGATCGCACCCGGCACGCCCGGCACGTAGCCGACTTCGTGATTCAGCCGCTTCAGGAAAGCAATCGATTCAAGGTTTTCGCGGCCACCGTAGATGTTCGGTACCCACTCGTCGGCGGCGCGCGAATAGTCGCGATACAGCATCGACGCGACCGCGTCCACGCGCAGACCGTCGACGTGATAGCGCTTCAACCATGCCAGCCCCGAAGCGACCAGGAACGCGCTCACCTCGTTGCGGCCGAGGTTGTAGATCATCGTGTTCCAGTCCTGGTGATAGCCTTCGCGCGGGTCGGCGTGCTCGTAGAGCGGCGTGCCGTCGAAGTCGATCAGACCGTGCGCATCATTTGGAAAGTGCGCGGGCACCCAGTCGAGAATCACGCCGAGTCCGGCTTCGTGCGCCTTGTCGACGAACCTCGCGAACTGCTCGGGTTTGCCGAACCGCGCCGACGGCGCGAACTGCCCGAGCGGCTGATAACCCCACGATCCGCCGAACGGATGCTCGGCAATCGGCATGAACTCCACGTGCGTGAAGCCCATGCTTTTCACGTACGGAATCATCCGCTCCGCCAGTTCATCCCAGTCGAGTCCGCGCTGACCTTGTTCCGCGACGCGCAGCCATGATTCCGCGTGCACTTCGTAGATCGAGATTGGCGAGCGCGGCGTCTGCTTATCGGCGCGCGACTGGATCCATTCGTGATCGGTCCACGGAAACTGCTCGATCTCATCCACATGCGCCACGATCGACGCGGTGCCCGGCGGCTTCTCCGTTTGCATCGCGCACGGATCAGCCTTCAGGGGAAGCGGATGCCCATCGCGCGACAGCAGTTCGTATTTGTAGCGCGTACCCGGCCCGACACGCGGCACGAACAACTCCCACACGCCGGCCTGATGCCGCAGCCGCATCGGATGACGGCGGCCGTCCCACGCATTGAAGTCGCCCACTACCGAAACGCGCCGTGCGTTCGGCGCCCACACGGCGAAGCGCACGCCAGGCACGCCATCCACTTCTATCGGATGCGCGCCGAGACATTCGAGCACCGCGTACGGATCGCCGCCGGCGAGCCGGCCAAGCGGCTCGTCGCCGAGAACGGGACCGAACGAATACGTGTCCTCGATTTCCTGCACCACGCCATGCCAGTCGATCCGCAAACGGTACGGCGCCGCAGTCGTGACACGGCCGGCAAACAGCCCCGGCCGCACTTGCTCGAGTTCGCCGAGCAGCGCACCGTCGGCGCGCGCAATCACGCTGACGTGCGCGGCGTTCGGCAACAGCGCGCGCACCACCGGCCCCGCGTCCGTCTGATGCAGCCCGAGTTGCGAGAAAGGATTGGGGTGACGCGCTTCGACGAGCGCGTCGATTTCGAGCGGTTGGAGGCCTACGGCCGGATCATGCTCACTCATAGTCGCCCTCGGCCGGGTTAGGCGGCGTGGCGGCGCCTGGCGCCTGGGTTGAGGAATCGTGGCCTGGCGCGCCGGTGTCGCCGAGCAAACGGCTGGTGAGCGCGGCGAGGCCGCGTACCGGCAAGCTGAGCCACGTCGGGCGGTTGGCCGCTTCGTAACGGATTTCGTAGGCGGCTTTTTCGATCAGGAACAGATCGAGCAAGGCCTGTTCGGCTTCGGGCGCGACGAGCGGCGTCGCGGATTCCGCGGCAGCCGCGCGGTACTCGCTGAGGAACGTTTCGGTGGCGTACGCGCGGAAACGGTCGAACAGCGTGCGCTTGCGATCGGCGGTCTGTTGCGGCGCGGCCTCCATGGTGGACTGCGCCGCCGCGCTTGCGTACGACAGCGAGCGCATCAGACCAGCCACGTCACGCAGCGGGCTCGATTTCTGACGACGTTCTTCAAGCGACCGTGCCGGCTCGCCTTCGAAGTCGATCAAAAATGCGTCGCCCTGCGCGACCAGTACCTGGCCGAGATGGAAGTCGCCGTGAACGCGAATGCGCAGCGCGCCCGCGTCGGCGGAAACCAGCTTGTCGACGGCGGCCACCAAGGCCGCGCGGCGGTCGATCAGGCTTTGCGCCAGCGCCCTGGTTTCCGGATCGCTCATCTGCTCGATGCGCGGCGCGAGCAGATCGAGTGCGCTGGCGAGCATCGCCTGCGTGCCGTCCACCCATGCCTTCACCTGCTCGGCGCTGGCGGGTTCCGGCGCGAACGCCGGGTCGTCCGTCGGCGAGGCGAGCGCCACGTGCAGTTCGCCCAGCCGTCTGCCGATGATGCCGGCCAACGTGCTGTAGCCTTCCACCAGAATCGCCTCGTTGGTACGGTCCGGCGCCGATTGCGCTTCGGTATCGACGGCGATGGCGAGTTCGTCCACCGAGCGGCGCAGATAGTCGAGCGACCAGTTCCACGCGTCGCCCTGATTCTCGATATAGCCTTGCAGGATACAGAGCGTATGCGGCACGCCTTCGGGATCGACGCGCACCACTTCGCCGTACAACGGCGCGGTGTTCGCGTAGCCCAATTGCGTCAGATAGCGGCTGATTTCGGCTTCCGGATGGACACCACTCACGAGGCGGCGCACCAGTTTCAGCACGACGGTGTCGGCGATGATCAACGAGCTATTGCTCTGCTCGGCCGCGAGCCAGCGGATCTCAGGCCGTTCGCCGAGTCCTTCGAGTTCGGCGAAACGTTCGGTCGGCAGAAACTTGATTTCGCTCTTCTGCACGGTCGGCACGACGGCGCGTTCGCGCAGCTTGCGCATCACGCCATGAGCGAAGATCGGCAAGGCAAAGGCGTCCGTCAGATGCCCCACGTTGCGGCCGCGCCGCACGCGCGCGAAGGCCAGTTGCTTGAACAACGGGAAAGTCGTTTCGCCGCCCCATGTGATCGCGATCGGCACCACGTAGCGTTCGGTGTGACCGCCCACGTCCGCTTCGATTTCGGTGAAGGCGAAGCCGCCGTGCGGAATCGTGGTCAACGCCGCGAGCCGCACCGCATTGAGCTTTTGATCCTTCGACGCAAACCAGCGGCGCCGGCTCAGCCACGAAGGCAGCACTTCCGATTCGAGCAGGCGTACGTTCTCCGGCGTCGGACCGACCTGACCTTCGCGGATCACGATCGTGACGAATTCCGGCAGCGATTCCGAATGGGCCTGTGCCCACGTCGGACGCTGAGCACCCGGACACAGCATGAACCACAGGAAGCCGTACGGCGGGAACGTCAGCAGATAAGTCAGTTGGCCGATGGCCGGGAACACGGAGTCCGCGGTCATTTCGATCGGCACCGAACCGTTGAACTCGGACAGGTCGAGTTCCACCGCTTGCGGCGCGCGCGAAAGATTCGCCACGCACAGGATCGGCGGTTCACCCGGCATTTCACGCAGATACGCGAGAATCTTGCGGTTTTCCGGCTTCAGGAAACGAATCGTGCCGCGCCCGAAAGTCTGCTTCGCGCGGCGCGTGGCGAGCATGCGCCGGGTCCAGTTGAGCAGCGAGTGCGGGTCACGGCTTTGCGCTTCCACGTTCACCGCGTCGAAACCGTACAGCGAGCCCATGACCGGCGGCAGCACCAGTTGCTCAGGGTCGGCGCGCGAGAATCCACCGTTGCGATCCGACGACCACTGCATCGGCGTGCGCACGCCGTCGCGGTCGCCCAAGTGGATGTTGTCGCCCATGCCAAGTTCGTCGCCGTAATAGATCACGGGCGTGCCGGGCATGGAGAGCAGCAGCGAATTGATCAACTCGATACGGCGGCGGTCGCGCTCCATCAGCGGCGCGAGGCGGCGGCGAATGCCGAGATTCAAGCGTGCGCGGCGATCGCTCGCGTAGGTGTTCCACAGATAGTCGCGCTCGGAATCCGTGACCATCTCCAGCGTCAGTTCGTCATGATTGCGCAGGAAAATCGCCCACTGGTTCGTTTCGGCGAGGTCCGGCGTTTGCCGCATGATGTCGGTGATCGGGAAACGGTCTTCGCTCGCAATCGACATGTAGATGCGCGGCATCAGCGGGAAGTGGAAGGCCATGTGGCATTCGTCTTCATCGCCGAAATATTCCTTCACGTCTTCCGGCCATTGGTTGGCTTCGGCAAGCAGCATCCGGTTCGGATACTCGGCGTCGATGGTCGCGCGGATTTTCTTGAGCACCGCGTGCGTTTCCGGCAGGTTCTCGTTGTTCGTACCTTCACGTTCCACCAGATACGGTACCGCGTCGAGCCGCAGCCCGTCGATGCCCATATCGAGCCAGAAGCGCATGACCTGCAGCACCTCTTTCAGCACGGCCGGATTGTCGAAATTCAGATCGGGCTGATGCGAGTAGAAGCGGTGCCAGTAATACGCGCCCGCCACCGGATCGTGCGTCCAGTTGGACGGCTCCGAGTCGATGAAGATGATCCGCGTTTCCTGGTACTTCTGATCGGTGTTGGACCACACGTAGTAATTGCGGTGGTTCGAACCCGGCTTCGCGCGCCGCGCGCGCTGAAACCACGGGTGCTGATCCGACGTGTGGTTGATCACCAACTCTGTAATCACACGAATGCCGCGTGCGTGCGCTTCCTGAATGAAGCGCTTCACGTCGGCGATCTGACCGTAGTCGGGGTGCACGTTGCGATAATCGGCGATGTCGTAGCCGTCGTCGCGCCGCGGCGATGGATAGAACGGCAGCAGCCAGATCGCGTTCACACCGAGTTCGGCAATGTAGTCGAGCTTCGCAATCAGGCCGGGAAAGTCGCCCACACCGTCGTTGTTCGCGTCGAAGAACGACTTGATGTGCACCTGATAGATGATCGCGTCCTTATACCAGAGCGGATCGTCGCTCAAGGCCGCCGGCTTGCCGCGCCGATGCGTGCGCGCCTTCGCGGCGCTGCCGGTGGCTGCGCTCGTATGGTCCTGCGACGTGCTTTGGGCTGGATCGTCACGCTTCATGTCGCACCTTCCGTTGGGGTTGGGTTGCCAGCGTCTGCGTGATAGTCGCTGTCGGCTTCATCCGGCCGTTCGGCGGGCAGGCCGCCGAGCGGCGCAATGCGCCAGATCGAGAACGGCTGGCCCGACCCGAGCTGGACGTGCTGCCAGCGGCCGTGCCATTCAAAGCGCGCGCCGGTCATCTGGTCGGTGACTTCCAGCGGGCCATGATCGTGCAGATTCCATTTCTGGAAAGTCTCCCACGACAATTCGATGTCCGCGCCCTGTTCGTTGAACGGGTCGAGATTGATCGCGACAAGAATGACGTTGTCGCGCGATTCGGTCGCTTTCTCGAAGAACAGGACATGGTCGTTGTGCGCGGGCAGGAATGTCAGGCCGAGATGCGTTTGCAGCGCCGGGTTCGCACGGCGAATCCGGTTCAGCGCACTGATCTCGCCGACGATGTTGCCGGGCCGGTTCCAGTCCCACGCGCGCAACTGGTACTTCTCCGAGTCAAGATACTCCTCGCTGTTCGGCAGCGCGGCGGCCTCGCATAGCTCGAAACCACTATACACGCCCCACAAACCGGCCAGTGTCGAAGCGAGTGCGGCGCGAATCAGAAAGCCCGTGCGCCCCTGCGATTGCAGATGCCGCGGGTTGATATCCGGCGTATTGACGAAGAAGTTCGGCCGGTACGAATCACGCGCACCGGTTTGCGTAAGCTCGGTCATGTATTCGATGAAATCGCGCTTCGATTCCCGCCACGTGAAGTACGTGTACGACTGCGAGAAACCGATCTTGCCGAGCCGGTTCATCATGCGCGGCCGCGTGAAGGCTTCGGCGAGGAAGATGGTGGCGGGATAGCGCGCCCGCACATCGGCAATCACCCACTCCCAGAACGGCAGCGGCTTGGTGTGCGGATTGTCGATGCGGAAAATGTACACGCCCGCTTCGATCCAGAACAGGAAGACGTCGCGCAGCGCGAGCCACAAATCGGGTTTGGCGTCGTGCGCATAAAAGTCGGGATTGACGATGTCCTGGTACTTCTTCGGCGGATTTTCCGCGTAGCGCAGCGTGCCGTCGGGGCGCCACGCGAACCACGTCGGATGCTCCTTCAGCCACGGGTGATCGGGCGCACATTGCACCGCGAAGTCGAGCGCGATTTCGAGGCCGTGCGCGTGCGCGGCGGCGAGCATCGTCTTGAAGTCGTCGAGCGTGCCGAGTTGCGGATGCACGGCCGTATGGCCGCCTTCGACCCCACCGATCGCATACGGGCTGCCGACGTCGCCCGGCTGCGCGTTCAGCGTATTGTTGCGGCCTTTGCGATTCGCCACGCCGATAGGGTGGATCGGCGGGAAATACAGCACGTCGAAGCCCATGTCGCGAATGCGCGGCAGCTTCGTCGTGACATCGGCGAAAGTGCCGTGGCGCGATTCGTCATCGCTCATCGAGCGCGGGAAGATTTCGTACCAGCTCGCAAAGCGCGCGGCAGTGCGGTCGGCGTCGATCTTGTAGATGACCGGATCGCGGCTCAGGAACGGCCGGTGGCGCGCGGCGGTCATCGCCTTCGCCGTGGTCGGCGAGAGCAGCAGCGCGAGCTTCGTCTCCGCGTCGGCCTTGGTGAAGAGCTTGACGATATGTTCGAGCGGTTCGGTGAGCGCGCCTTCCGCGGTTTCGACCTCGGCGAGCACCAGCGCGAACAGATGCGACGCTTCGTCGAGTTCGAGTTCGACGGTTTGTCCCGCCTTCAGTTTTTTCTGAATATGCTCGACCAGCGAAGCGAAGTCGTCGCGCCACGCGATCACGGTGAATTCGTGACGGCCCATGCGTTCGAGCGGAATGCGCGCCTTCCAGATGTCGAGGCCGGCGGGTTGGGCCGGTTCCATCAATACTTCGTGCCACGCGGTTTCGTCGGCGGCGCGCCAGATCACGGCGGCGGCGATCTTGTCGTGACCTTCGGCGAAGATCGCGGCGGTGATTTCGGCGCGTTCGCCCACGCTGCGCTTAGCCGCGAAGCGGCCGTTATCGACCGAGGGTGTCACGCTCTCGATGGCCACGCGCGGCGCGCTCAGCGCCTCGACCACGGTCTTGCG
The DNA here is from genome assembly GCF_012689525.1 of Paraburkholderia aromaticivorans. Lineage (NCBI taxonomy): Bacteria > Pseudomonadati > Pseudomonadota > Betaproteobacteria > Burkholderiales > Burkholderiaceae > Paraburkholderia > Paraburkholderia aromaticivorans. The sequence goes on along the minus strand of NZ_CP051515.1, from coordinate 3,428,819 downwards.
GCCGCTGCGCTTGCTGTTCGCCTTGTCGATGGGCGGCGCGAGACGGATCGGTTTCTCCGTGACCGCGCGGAACAGGCGGACCGCGCCAGGTGCGAGTGTGAATGAGGTGAGCGTGGCGGGTGCGGCGTTGCCGGGCGCGTCGAGCGGCACGAAGCGCGTGAAGTTGCCGGGCACGCCCGCGAGGAAGCGCGCGGGATCGACGCGTACCGGCGCGCCGAGCCCGGGATTGATCGCGATCAGGATCGCCTCGTCGGCATGGCGCAGGTCGGGCTGGTCGGCGCGCAGCAATACCGCTGCGGGTGCGCCGGGCCCGCTGAGCGGGCGCAATTCACCGTTGGCGTGCAGCGTTTTCGTTTTACTCGCCACCAGGTTCACGTGCGTGATGGCTTTCGTGAGATCGAATTTTTTGGCTTGAGCGGCGAGGGCGAACTGCGCAGCGTCGCCGCGCGTTTGCGACATCGGCTCGGCGATACCGTACTCGAAACCCATCGGCATCATCCAGCCCGTGCCGATGGAAGCCGAAGTAAACAGCGCGCGCCGGTAGGCCCGCTCGACGATGGCGGCGTCGTGCACATCGGTCAGTTCGGCGGCGAGGCGAGTGCCGTATGGCGCTTCAGGAAAACCGATCGGCGCGGCGATGCGCGCGAGCGCGGCATGTTCCTCGACCATCCAGCTCGCGCGGAAGTCCCACCAGCGCACCGACGAGAACACGTTGTCGAAGCCGGCGCCTTGCAGGTCGAGCAGATCGCCACGCGCCAAGCCAGGCGTGGCGGCGAGAAAACTCACCTCGGGATGCTTCGCCCGGACCGCGTCGCTCAATTGCCGCCAGACGGCGGCCGGCACGCGATGCGGCGAATCGAACCGGAAGCCGCCCACGCCGGCCTCGGCGAGCGTCAGCAGTTGTTGCGTCCACCAGCCGACCAGCGCGGCGCTGCTGCCGGCATCGTTGAAGTTCGCATACGCGACGTTGTCCTCGCGATGCACATGGCGTGGATCGAGCCGCGCCTCTTCAGACTCGAAGGGATGGAACCAGTCGGCATGTTCGGCGTATAGCGCGCCATCGGCGGCCATCCGGTCGATCACCAGATCGACCAGCAAGGTCAGGCCGTTCTGTTTCGCCGCGTTGGCGAGCGTGCGTATCGCCTCGGCAGCAGACTGCTGCTTGGCTTCGAACACTGGATGCAGGCGGGCGTGGTTGCCGACCACCTGTCCATGGCCGGCTTGTCCCGGCTCGAAGAGGCTGCCGATCAGCGCGTGATCGAAGCCCAGCGCGGCTGCATGCGCGAATTGCGCAGGCCATACATCGAGCGGCCCAACCAGAAGTGAATGAAAAAAGTAAATCCGCGGCGCGTACCCGTTTCGAGGTTCCATCGATCGTTTCCAGATTCGTCCTGCTGCGGTGTGGATGCAATTGGCATGCGATCACAGCGCTCATTGGGCTTCCAGAGCCGGATACCGCGCGATGCATATAGCGAAGGCGCGTACTGGTCAATGTAGTGCAAAGATCGTCACGCCGCTGGCCAGTAAAGGGTGCTTTAACGCCAGGCGTCGATGGCACGGGCTGGCCAGATCGATTCGGAAGACGCAGCAAACGCTGTGCCAGTGCGGCTCGGACGGGAGCGATGGATAGCTGAGCGTACGCCTCGCAGTAAGCTTCGCAGGGAGGTGCAAAAAAAAGGCGCGAGGCGCTAGAACACGTGGAATGGACGGTCGCCGCGTGTAAAACGGGCGACCGCGGTCCAGGATTTACACGTGGCGCGTGGGAGGCGGGGCGATGACCGCAAAAGGCGGATTTTTATGTGGCAGGGGCGTTTGCCGGGACAGCTTGTGTCAGCCGTATTACGAGCCGAGCAAGCCCGCCGCGATGTTCACGCACAAACCCAGTACAGCCACGTTGAAGTAGAACGACAGGATGGACTGCGCGAGCGCGGCGCGGCGAAGCGAACGCGAGCGCAACACCACGTCCGAGGTCTGCGAGGCCACGGCAATGGTGAATGAGAAATACAGGAAGTCCCAGTAGTCCGGCTGGAGCGCATGGTCGGGAAACAGCAGCGGCGTTTCCTTTGCGTCGGTGTCGTAGTAAAGCCGTGCGTAGTGCAGCGTGAAGATGGTCGGGATCAGGAACCATGCGCCGAACATCGTGAGCCCGGTCAGCGCGTAGTGCCAGACGGTGGAAGCGCCTGCCGTCCCCTTGGCCGAGGCCAGTTCCATCACGATGGCGGCAATACTCGCGATGGTCGCCACACAGATCACCATCAGCACCACGCCCGCGTTCTCGTCGTCGCGACGGGCGAATTCGCGCACGCGGCCTTCGTCGGCGAGGGCCATGTGCACCCAGATCATCGCCAGATAGCTCCAGATGGTCGCGTCCCAGCCGGCCAGCACGCGGACCATCGGGCGTGTGTGCGCGGGCACAAGCAGCGCGCCGATAATGCCGAGCGCAAGGCCGACCAGCATGCGCGGTCGATTGCGAAGAACCTGTGGATAGTATTTGGTGAGCATGGAATGTTGGGTGTAGGGCTCTCGGTGTCGCGGATTCTACCCGCGCCTGGGCCATCATTTGTCGAATGGGCGGGTCACAGGCTATAGTCTTTCGCAACGCCCTTGCGAGCCGCTTTCAGTTGAAAGGCGATTGGCAGGCGGCACGGTTTTTTTGCCAAGCATGCCACGCCGTGCATGCGGTTTCATACGGATGTCATCAGCACCACGTCACTCAGCTCGCACTGGGTGCGTGCGGGCTCATAAAAGACCGCTCAAGCGGCGCTTAGACCAGGTTTGGGGTAGAGATCGACGCCACGCGCGAATGGCATTAAGCCAGGGTCGCGAGGCACGTTGAGAATCACTCACCATCTGGAGTCCCCATGACAGATGTACCCAACAATAATGATGCGCACCACGAAGTGACGCATCCAGCAGAGTTGTCGCTGTCAGCATCGTTTTCCGCCTCGCGCAGAGCGTGGGTGCTCGGTGCATGCGCGGCGGCCGCGGCGCTCGCGTTTGCCGGCGCCGGCCGCTCGCTTTCATGGATCGCCCCAGCGTTTGCCGATACGCCCGCAGGCGGCGGGCTCGACGCTTTCCTCGCACTCTCGCAGCGCCTCACCGGCCGCACGGGCTTCGATGCCCCGCTCGGCAAACGCGTCTACGACGCCCTCGTCAAATCGGACAGTCAGTTCACGCAGAACGTCGCTGCGCTCAACACATGGCTGCAAGGTCATGGCGGCGTACCGTCCGATACCGTCGCGCAGGCTTTGCAAGTCGACCAGCCCGCGCTCGCGAAATCCGTGAGCGCGATCATGCGCGCGTGGTATCTCGGCCTTGTCGGCGAGATGCCGCATGTCGACGTGGTCGCTTATGAAAAGGCGTTGATGTTCGAGCCCGTCAAGGACGTGCTCACGATTCCGTCCTATTGCCGGGACGTGCCGTTCTACTGGGCCAAGAAACCGCTGAGCGCTTAACGACGTTCCTCTCGCGCGTGCCGCATCGCTTGATTGAATCATTCGACGCAGCGCCGGTACGTGAATACAGCAAGCATAACAAGCACAGCAAGCCAGCAAGAGGGCAACAATGGCAAACTCAAATTCCGCCGATATCGTCGTGGTCGGTTCGGGCGTGGCGGGCGGACTGGTCGCGCATCAGATGGCGCTGGCCGGCGCGTCGGTGATTCTGCTCGAAGCCGGGCCGCGCATTCCGCGTTGGCAGATCGTCGAGAACTTCCGCAACTCGCCGGTCAAGTCGGACTTCGCGACGCCGTATCCATCGACGCCCTACGCGCCGCATCCCGAGTACGCTCCCGCCAACAATTATCTGATCCAGAAAGGCGACTATCCGTATAGCTCGCAGTACCTGCGGCTGGTGGGTGGCACGACCTGGCATTGGGCGGCGGCCGCGTGGCGGCTGTTGCCGTCGGACTTCCAGTTGCACAAGCTGTACGGCGTGGGACGCGACTGGCCTTATCCGTATGAAACGCTGGAGCCGTGGTATTCGGCGGCTGAAGTGCAGCTCGGCGTGTCCGGCCCCGGCAGTTCGATCGATCTCGGCTCGCCACGCTCGAAACCGTATCCGATGAGCCAGCTTCCGCTCTCGTATATGGATCAGCGTTTCAGCGACGTGCTCAATGCGCAAGGCTTCAAGGTCGTGCCCGAGCCGGTGGCGCGCAACAGCCGTCCGTACGACGCGCGGCCCACCTGCTGCGGCAACAACAACTGCATGCCGATCTGCCCGATCGCCGCGATGTACAACGGCGTCGCGCATGCGGAGAAAGCCGAACAGGCCGGCGCGAAACTGATTCCCGAAGCGGTGGTGTATCGCGTCGAAGCGGACAACAAAGGGCTGATCACCGCGGTCCACTACAAGGACCCGAACGGCAACAGCACGCGCGTGACCGGCAAACTGTTCGTGCTCGCCGCGAACGGCATCGAAACGCCGAAGCTGATGCTGATGTCGACGTCCGATAAATTTCCGCACGGCGTCGGCAACAGTTCCGACCAGGTGGGTCGCAATCTGATGGACCATCCGGGCACGGGCGTCACGTTCCTCGCCAATGAACCGCTATGGCCCGGACGCGGACCGATGGAGATGACCTCGGTCGTCAATTTCCGCGATGGCGCGTTCCGTTCGGACTACGCCGCGAAAAAGCTGCATCTCTCGAACGGCGTGCCGACGATGAGCGTGACCGCCGACCTGCTGAAAAAAGGTCTGACCGGCGCCGAACTCGACCGGCAGATACGCGACCGCGCGGCGCGCACGCTGAGTATCAACAGCTTCCATGAGCATCTGGCCGAGCCGCAGAACCGCGTGGTGCCGTCGGCGGATCACAAGGATTCGCTCGGCATTCCGCAGCCGGAAATCTACTACTCGATCAACGACTACGTGAAGAAAAGCGCGGCCAACACGCACGAGCTGTATGCGCAGATCGCCGCGCTGTTCGGCGGCGCCGAGGTCACTTTCGACGACACCTTCGCGCCGAACAATCACATCATGGGCACCACGATCATGGGCAGCGATCCGGCGGATTCGGTCGTCGATGCGGATTGCCGCACGCACGACCACTCCAATCTGTTCATCGCCAGCAGCGGCGTGATGCCGACCGCGGCATCGGTGAATTGCACGCTGACGATTGCGGCCTTGTCGCTGAAGCTGGCCGACAAGCTCAAGCGTGAAATCTGAGCGTGAACGGAGAGCCACAATGACGAAGAACACCTCTCGCGTGCAGCCGCTCGATGCGCTGGTGCAGAACGCCCGCCGCCGCCACCACCTCAGGGTCGCGACGCTGGCCGCGATTTTTTCGCTGTTCGCGCTGTATGTCGCCTGGTATGAGGCGCACGGTCCCAACACGCAACGCAACGATGAACTGCCGATTACGCAGGCCCGCGCCGACGACGCCTCGCAAGCGATCAGCGGCGCGGCCTTGCCGGTGACGGCGGCCGGCAGCGACCTGGTCAAGCGCGGCGAATACCTCGCACGCGCCGGCGATTGCGTGGCGTGCCACACCGCGGACAAAGCGCGGCCGTTCGCGGGCGGGCTGTCGATCAACACGCCGTTCGGCACCATCGTGACGCCGAACATCACGCCCGATCCGGATACGGGCATCGGTCAATGGAGCGACGCCGATTTTCTGCGCGCCATGCATGAGGGCATCGGCAAAGGCGGCGAGCGCCTGTATCCGGCCTTCCCGTATGCGGAGTACACCAAGGTCACCGATCAGGACGTGCTGGCCATTCGCGCGTATCTGAACACACTCACGCCGATCCACTACACGCCGGCGGGCAACAGCCTGAATTTCCCGTTCAATCAGCGCTGGCTGATGGTGTTCTGGAACCTGTTCAATTTCACCGAGGGCCGCTTCGTGCCCGATCCCAAGCAAAGCGCCGAATGGAATCGCGGCGCGTATCTGGTGCAAGGGCTCGCGCATTGCGAGGAATGTCATACGCCGCGCAATTTCACGCAGGGTTTGAAGTCGAGTGCGCGTTTCTCCGGCGCGGTGCAGGCCGGCTGGCACGCGTACAACATCACGTCCGACAAAACCAGCGGCGTGGGCAACTGGAGCGACGACGAACTGGTGTCGTATCTGTCGACCGGTGCGGCGCCGGGCCGTGCCAATGCGGCCGGACCGATGGCCGAAGTGGTGACCGACAGCACGCAATATCTGACGCGTGAGGATCTCGGCTCGATCGTCGCGTATCTGCGCGCGGTGCCGCCGATCAGCGGCGGCGAATCGCGCCCGCGCGACCAGTGGGGCAATCCCGCCGACGACGTGACGGCGCTGCGCGGCACCGCCGTCCATGCCGTGAACGGTGCGCAGTTGTTCGTCGCCAATTGCGCGAGCTGCCATGGCTGGACGGGCCAAGGCGTCGGCGCGAGCGCGCCGGGGGCGTATCCGTCGCTGATTCACAATTCCGTGGTGGGCGCGAGCGATGCCAACAATCTGGCCATGGTGATCCTGCACGGCGTCACTCGTACGACGAAACAGGCGGACGTGTTGATGCCCGCTTTCGCCAATCAACTCACCGACGACCAGGTGGCCGCCATCACCAACTATGTGACCAAACAGTTCGGCAATCCCCAGTCGACCGTGACGGCCGATCAAGTCGGCAAATTGCGAACTCAGCAATAGTGACCACGCAGACGGTGTGTTTCCGGTAAGGCCTGCCGGAAACGCGCCGCTTTTGCGTTGATTTGCGTCATTCTCGCTCTTGCGGCGCCAAGAAACGATGGGCAGCGCGCATACGCATCGCGGATGCCGCATTATCATGAACCCATGGCTTCCGTACTCGTCAATTCCGTCCAGCATCACCCGGTCAACCAGAGCGGCCGCGACTTCGTGGTCGGCGATCTGCATGGCTGCGTCGATGCATTGCGCTATCTGCTGCGCGTGATCACGTTCGATCCGGCGCGGGACCGGTTGTTTTCGGTCGGCGATCTGGTGGATCGTGGCGAGCATTCCGAACTGGCGTTGGCGCTGCTCGACAAGCCGTGGTTTTTTGCCGTGCTCGGCAATCACGAAGACACGCTGTGCGCCGTCGCCGACGGACGCTTGCGGCGTCAGTGGTGGTACGGAATCGGCGGCATCTGGGCGGCGCAATTATCCGACGAACGCTTGCAGCATTACGCGGAAGTCTTGCGCGGGTTGCCGCTTGCGCGCGTGGTCGGCAGCGGCAAGGAGCGCTTCAATGTTCTGCATGCCGAATTCTTCGGCTCAGACGCGGAGCTCGACGCGGGGAATTTTTCCGAGGACACCCGCCAGCGATTGCTGTGGGGCCGCGACCTGGCGTTGGGCAATGGCGATCCGCAGCGGCAGCGCGGTCTCTCGCTGACTTATTGCGGCCACACGCCGATGCGCGACATCAAGCAGGTCGGCTCACAGCTGTTCATCGACACTGGCGCGTTCGGGCCGGGCGGCAAGCTCACAATCGTGGAGCCGCTCGCGTTGCGGCGCTGGTCGATCTCGACCGAAGAGGCGCGCGCGGAAGGCGCCGCGGCGCTGGCGCTCCCTTGACGGCGGCGCGCACCGACCACACGCCGGCCACACGCCGACCATTGAGGCCGCGCGATCAGCCGACCTGGTTGAGTTCGAACACCATATCCACGCTCGTGCCGTTCCAGTTGTATTCCAGATACGCCGCGTGATGGCAGTCGCGCAGCAGCGTGGTTTTGAACGCGGCGAGGCATTCGCCGCCGTCATCCCGCACCGACGGATACGCGATACCCGGCGCACCCGCCTCGCGGACGGCCCGGCCGAGCGACTGTCCGGCCAGGTAGTCGTCCGGCGACAGCACCGCAAGATCCACCGACGTGTCGTCACGAATATCCACCACGTTGCCGTGAGCGACGACGGTGTATAGACGCATCTGCTGACGCATGGGCGGCTCGGCCGTCGCTTCCAGAAACTTCCCCGTGTGATAACGCGTTTCGGCGATCGCGGTGGCGCGTGAACGGGCGCAATAGAAGACGCCGTACGTGCCGTCGGAGAAACGGCTGCCGAGCGGATTCAGATGCGTCAATGCGGCCATGATCGGCCCGTAGCCCGGTCCGAAGCGGCGCTCGTCGCGCGGCACCAGATCGAGTTCGCCGATTTCCGTGCGCAGACGGTCGTTGGTCATGGCTTCGAGCGCGTATAGGGCGTCGAAATCTCCCGGCGAGGCGACCCGATCGAACAGATTGACGGCCGGAAAGCGCGTCGGAATCACGCGATACGCGGGCGACCAATCGAGCGGCGCCGTGCGCCAGCGGTCCTGCCAATGCGGTTGTGTCACGCCCAGCCGCCTCGCATTGCGTCGAGATACTGGCGCACGGCCACGAGGTCGCTGATGTTGCCCGCCAGCATGCGGTCCAGCGCGCGGCGGCCGCCGAACGGCGGCGCGCTGTTGGGGCGTTTGATCCAGGTGTCGGCGGCACTGGCTTGCGGCAGCAGGATTTGCAGCGCCTTGTAGATGCCGAGCAGCAGCGACAGGCGTTCGAGCGTGTCGCGCCCGAGGCGGGCCGTTTCAGGCGCCGCCTTCCATTTGAAGTAAGTGGAACGGCCCGGCGAACCGAGCAGCACGATCTGTTCTTCCGCGCTCAGGTTCCAGTCGCGCGCAATGTTGAAGAACGCGCGCAGACCCGCCGCGGACATTTCCGTTAGCGTGGGTTCCGAAACCGGCCGACGAATCGGCGCTTCAGGCTGGGTGGCACGGGCAGCGTGAGCCATGAGCGGGTAAGTCCTAATTTGTACTTGAAATTGATATTAGTCTAAATATGGATTTTAGCAAGAGAATATAATCCCGGCTCGTCATGGAGTCGAAGATCAGGAGAAGCAGGAGATGGGCGTTCGAGCAGTAGCAGCAGGAGCGGCGCTTGCCGTGTGGTGTGTGTCGGGCGCGGCGACGGCCGCCGGTTATGCCGAAGTGTGGAACCCGCCTGAAGCGAGCGGGCATGTCACCAGGCAGGCCAAGACGAAGCCGGGGACGGCTAAGGTTAAGTCTAATGCCGGTTCGAAGACGGCGTCGAAGGCCGCTTCAAAGGCCGCTTCAAAGGCCGCTTCGAAGCACGTCGTAGCGACGACAGCGCACGCTAATCAACCCGCGGCCCATGCTGGCGTGAACAAGGTAGCCGCCAAGGGCGCCACGAAGAGCGGGATCAACGCAACGCACGCAGGCAAAACCAAATCGAAAACGGCAGTGACGGCGCAGAGTAAAAAGCCGCGCGCGCAGTTGGTCCAGACGAAAACCGGGCAGGGCAAGGTCGTGCGCGCGAATCTGGTGGTCCCGGCTCGTCAGGCTCATCCGCAAACGGCTAAGGTCGCGGCGAAAACCGGCGCGGCGACACCGGCGGCATCTCACGTGAATGTGCCGCCGCCATCCGCAAACGTTAGCGCCAATCCGGCGAACGCAACGAGCAATCCCGCTACCGCCAGCAGCGGTTCGCTGCCGCCGATTCTCCACTGATCCGCAATCAAGCCGCGCGTTTGCGTTTCGGCTTGCTGCCCGGCGGCCCTAACGCCGTGCGTCCAAGTTCGACGATGCGCGCCGACAGCTTTTCCAGGCGCGGCGACTGGACCTTCCACGCGTGCCAGTACAACTCGACATCGGTAGGTTGCTTCGGCGCGAGGTCGATCAGCTCGCCGCGCTCGACGGCATCGCCGAATTCCAGTTCGGGCACCATGCCATACGCGAGGCCGCGCTGGATCGCCATGTAACGCGGGACCGGCGCGGGAACGTAGTGACAGGGATAGGCTTCCGGCGGCAGGCCGAAGCGCGTCTCGAGAAAATGCGCCTGCAACGCATCCTTGCGTGAAGACAGGATCACCGGCGCGCGGCGCGCACTTTCGCGTGTCAAGCCATTCGGAAACCACCGCGCCACGAACACCGCCGACGCTACCAGCCGGTAACGCATGGCGCCGAGCCGCTCGGCGAAACAGCCGCGCATGGGCGCCGGTTCGGTGGTGATGCAGCCGATCGCGAGGCCGGAGGCGAGCAGGGCGTGCGTGTGGTCCTGGTCGTCGACGGTCAGGTCGAGCAGTACGTTTTCCTGCAGCAGGATGTCGGAGAGGGCCGGGAAAAACCACGTCGATAGCGTGTCCGCGTTGACGGCGGCGGCGACGCTGAGGAGCGCTTCGTTCGCGCCTGCCAGATCGCTGGCGAAATCGTCTTCGAGCAGGGCGGCGCGCCGCAGATATTGCAACAGACGCTGGCCCATCTGCGTCGCACGGCACGGCCGCGTGCGCACGATCAGCGGATTGCCAAGCCGTGTTTCGAGCGCACGCACACGCTGCGATACCGCCGACGACGTGAGGTTCAGCCGCACAGCGGCCTGCTCGAAGCTGCCGGTTTCGATGACCGCGCGGACGGCGGTGGTTTGTCGGGGGTCGAGGTCCACGGATCTACTTTGAAAGGGTTGTCTTTCCTACCTTAAGCGAAAGCCGGCGAAGTTTATCCGCGGGCGAAGGCGGCGAGTCGTTTGGTCATTGCATCGCCAACCCATTCGTCACCAGCCGCAACGTCTCCGCCGACCGCTCGTCCCTAACCCGCGAATGCAGCGTCACGCGCGATTCCGGCAGCGTCGGCAAACCCAGCCGCGGGCCGACGTCGATCAGACCGCGCGGCGCCACGCGACGCGCCAGCGGCGACACCGCCAGTCCCGCCGCCACGGCCGCACCGACAGCCGCCACGCCGCCACCGACGAACACCTCCTGCCAGCCGACGCCGGCCTGCGCGAGGGTTCGCAGCGCCACGTCGCGCACGTTGCACGGCGGGCTCAGCAGCGCGAGCGCCAACGGCTCGCCGACTCGCGGCAGCCATGCCGGCGTGGCGAGCCAGCCGAGCGGTTCGCTGAAGAGCACCTGGGCGTCGTCGCGCGGCGGTTCGTCGGCGCCATAGCGGACGATCACCGCGTCGAGGCGGCGTTCGTCGAATTGCGCGAGCAGCGCGGCCGACGTGCCCAGATGCAGTTCGATCACCAGCCCCGGATCGTGCGCATTGAGTTTGCCGAGCAGAAGCGGCAAGTCCGGTCCCGCGACGTGCTCGCTGAGCCCCAACGCGAGCCGCCGGCGTTCGACTGACAGCGACCCCAGCGCGCGTTCATGCGCGTTCAGCAGGTCGCGTGCGGCGCTGAGGAACGCGTTACCGTCCGCGGAAAGGCGCACCACGCGCGGCGTGCGCTCCAGCAATTGCTTGCCCAAATGGGCTTCGAGCCGCTTGAGTTTCAAACTGACGGCCGATTGGGTCGTGTCGAGCGCGTCCGCGGCACGCGTGAAGCTATGCAGGTCGGCGACCAGCACGAACGCCCGGACCGCATCGAGATCGAGAACTTTCATTTCCAGTGAATATAGATGAAATCATCAATGATGTCTGTTCATTATGACTGAGCGCGCCTAAGCTGTGTTTACCCAATCAACGCAGCCAAGGAGATTTCATCATGCCGCTCACACGAATCGCATTGCGCGCAGGTAAGCCCGTCGAATACCGGAAGGCTGTGACGGAGAGCATCCAGCGCGCGCTGGTGGACACCTTCAACGTACCGAAGGACGACATCTTCATGCTGATCACCGAGCATGAGGCCGGTAATTTTGTGTACGACAACCAGTATCTGAACGTCGAGCGAAGCGACGATCTCGTGATCATTCAGATCACACTGAACAACACGCGCACGCTCGAGATGAAAAAGGCGCTGTACAAGCGTATGGCGGACGAACTGGCGGAATCGCCCGGGCTGCGACGAGAGGATGTATTCATCAATCTCGTCGAAGTGCTGAAGGAGAACTGGTCGTTCGGCAACGGGATCGCGCAGTACGCGTTGTGAAGGCGACGGCCATCTTATGACGTGAAGACGGGCGACCATCTCGCCCGTCGTTCGTTGGAAAAGCGGCAACGTCACGCAATCGTATCGATCACGCCGCCGTCGACGCGCAGCGCCGCACCAGTTGTCGCCGAGGCCTGCGGCGAGCAGACGTAGACGACCATGTTCGCCACTTCCTCGGTGGTGGCCGCGCGCTGAATGATCGAACTGCTGCGGTGTTCGCGCACGAACTCCGTGGCAACCTGTTCGACGGTTTTGCCTTGCTCTTTGGCCGTGTCTTCGACCATCGAACGGAAGCCGTCGGACAAGGTCGGTCCGGGCAGCACGGCATTCACCGTCACGCCGCTGCCGGCCGCCTGTTTGGCGATGCCGCGCGCAATGCTCAGTTGTGCGGTCTTCGAGAAACCATAAGCAAGCATATCCGGCGGAATATTCAATGCCGACTCTGACGAGATGAACACCACGCGGCCCCATTTGCGCTCCATCATCCCTTTGAGGTAGTGGCGCGCGAGCCGTACGCCCGACATCACGTTGACCTGGAAGTAGCGCTCCCAGTCATCGTCTTCGGTGGTGAAGATGTCGCCGGGTCCGAAGACGCCGAGGTTGTTCACCAGGATATCCGCCTGCGGCAGGGCTTTCGTCAACGCTTCGCAACCTTCCAGCGTGCCGAGGTCGCCCGCGAAGCCCTGCAATTTCGCTTGCGGCGCGGCCTTGCGGATCGTGTCGATCGCGCGGTCCACCGCCTCCTGCTTGCGTCCGTTGATGATGGTCTGCGCGCCTGATGCGGCAATGCCGGTGGCGATAGCAAGGCCGATGCCCGCCGTGGATGCACTGACGATAGCGGTCTTGCCCGATAGATCGATGTTCACTGTCTTGCTCCTTATCGAAGTTGCAGCGCACCGGCCGTGGCCAGCCGCGCCGACACATGCAAAGGGGCGGTGTTCGAAGCGTCGAACCAAAAGTATCCCATCTATCCGTTTTTGAGGTCCGCCAGGCGAGCGGCCCGGTGGCGCGGGCCTGCGTCGCTATAATGGTTCGTCGTCCTTTCCTCGGTCACCGACCGCTCCTCGCCATGACTTCCGACCGCACCGATCCTTCCCGCGAAACGCTTGAACTCGGCGGCTCTGTCTGGTTTCAGGCGGGCGCGCAGACGCTCGGCGGCGCGTCGCGGATCGCGCTGCTCGCGGCGATCGGCGAGACCGGCTCGATCACCAGCGCGGCGAAAGCCGTCGGCATGAGCTACAAAGGCGCGTGGGATGCCGTCGATACGATGAACAACCTCGCCGGCGAGCCGCTCGTGGTGCGCCTGACCGGCGGCAAAGGCGGTGGCGGCACCACGCTGACGCCGCGCGCCGTCAAACTGATCGAGACGTTTCGCGCGGTGGAGCGCGAGCATCGACGCTTTCTCGAACGCGCGGGCGCGGCAATCGAAGGCTTCGCGACGGACTGGGATCTGATCGGCCGCATCGGCGTGAAGACGAGTGCGCGCAATCAACTCTACGGCACGGTGTCGGCGATCACTCGCGGCACCGTCAACGACGAAATCGCGCTAACACTGCCCGGCGGCCACGCGATCGTCTCGGTCATCACACATGAGAGCACCGAGACGCTGGGCCTTGTCGAGGGCGCGACGGCGTTCGCGTTGATCAAGGCGTCGTGGGTCGTGCTGCTCGTCGACAACGCAAGCGGCGCGCCGCTCAGACTCTCCGCGCGCAATCAGTTGCGTGGCACAGTGCAGAGCGTGAAGCGCGGTGCGGTCAATGCCGAGGTGTCGTTGGTGCTGGAGGGTGGCGCGGTGATCACCGCGGTCGTCACCAATGAAAGCGTCGACACGCTCGGCCTCGTGGAAGGCGGGAGCGCCGTCGCGGCGTTCAAGGCGTCAAGTGTGATACTTGGCGTGAAGGACTGAGCGGGCGACGGGTTCGCGCCCGGTTTGAAGGATTGGGCGCGGGAAGGGGGCTCGCTTCGCGTGAAGAGACCTGGCGTACGACGGGCTCGCTGTCGAGACTCAAGGCTCGCTGCGCACATAGCCCGCGAACGGATGATCCTCGCGCACGCAACCGTCGCTGACCTGCACGACCTGATCGCCGAAGGCGGCGACATCGTCGGGATCGTGCGTGATCAACACCATCGGAATATCGAGCCGCGTCTGCAGATCGGACAGCTCGCGGCGCATGCGCTGACGCAATGCGCTGTCGAGTGCCGAAAACGGTTCGTCCAGTAACAGCACCTGAGGTTGCGCGACGAGCGCTCGCGCCAGCGCCACGCGCTGCTTTTGTCCACCGGAAAGCTGCGCCGGATGATTGCCCGCCACGCTGTTCAATTCCAGCGCATCGAGCCAGTAATCGATCTGCGGATGCGTGATGCGCTTGCGCGGATTGAGCCAGCCCTGCTGCAAGCCGAAGCCGATGTTCTGCCGCACATTCAGGTGCGGAAATAGCGCGTAGTCCTGAAACAGATAGGCGAGCTTGCGCGCTTGCGGTTTCAGATCGACGCCGCGCGCGCTGTCGAACAGCGCGTTGCCATGCAGCGTGATCGAGCCTTCGTCGGGACGCAGCAGGCCAGCGATAGCCTGCAAGGTCACACTCTTGCCCGCGCCGGACGGTCCGAACAGTACGACGCGTTGCGAGGTGGCCTTGAAGGCGACGTCGAGCGTAAAGCGGCGCTCGGCGCTCTGGAAGGTCTTGCGGATGTCGACGGCGAGCAGCATATCAACCCGACTTCAACAGGGCGTGCTGCGGCACGAGACGCCCCGCGAGCAACAGGATCACGACGCACGTCACCGAAGTCACGAGCACGAGGAAATTCGCGGTGCTGTCGTCGCCGGCTTGCACGGCTGAGTAAACCGCCACTGAGAGCGTTTGCGTGCGTCCCGGCAGATTGCCCGCGATCATCAGCGTCGCGCCAAATTCGCCGAGCGCCCGCGCGAACGCCAGCAGGCCGCCGGCGAGAATGCCGCGCGCGGCGAGCGGCAGCGTCACGCGAAAGAACACGGCCGTTTCGCTGACGCCGAGCGTGCGCGCGGCCCGCTCGAGTTGCGGATCGACGGCCTCGAAAGCGGCGCGCGCCGATTTCAGCACGAGTGGAAAGGCCACGACCGTCGACGCGATCACCGCACCCTGCCAGGTGAACACCAACTGGATATCGAAGCGGTCGAGCCAGCCGCCGATCACGCCGCGCCGTCCGAGCAGGACGAGCAGGTAATAGCCGAGCACGGTGGGCGGCATGACGAGCGGCAGCATCAGCAGGGAATCGATCACGTCGCGCGCGCCGGAGCGCCAGCGCGACAAACCGAAGCCCGCAGCGACGCCGAATACCAGATTCAGCGCGGTGGCCCAGCCCGCCACTTTCAACGACAGCAGGAGCGGAATCCAGGCCTGTTGCATGAGCGTGCGTCGTCCCGGTGAGGTTAGTGCGCGGGCCTGAAGCCGTACTTGGCGAGCACGGCCTGGCCGGCCGGCGACAGCACGAAGTTCATGAAGGCTTGCGCGTCCGCGGCATGGCGGCTGCCTTCGACTTGCGCGATCGGATAGGTGATCGGCATTTGCGTCGGCACGTTCAGCGCGACCTTGACCTTGTCCGGCATGACGGCGGCGTCGGTGCTGAAGACGAAGCCGGCGTCCACTTCGCCGCGCGACACATAGTCGAGGCTCTGACGCACGTTCGACGCCAGCACGGCCTTCGCGCTCACGGCGTCCCACACGCCCGCGGCCTGCAGTGCGCCCTGGGTGTAACGGCCGACCGGCACGGACGCGGGATCGCCGTACGCGACGCGCTTCACGCTTGCCGACGTCAGATCGTTCAGACCGGTCGGCGCGAAATGGCTGTCGGTCGGCACGATCAGCACCAGCGAATTGGCGGCGAAGTCCTTACGCGTGGCCGGCACGATCACTTTTTCGGCGGCGGCCTTGTCCATGGCTTTTTGATCCGCGGACGCGAACACGTCGGCGGGCGCGCCCTTGACGATTTGCTGCATCAGCACGTCGGAGGCGCCGAAGTTCAGCAGCACCTTGGTGCCCGGATGCTGCTGCTCGAACACTTCGCTGACCGCCTTGAACGCGTTGGTCAGGCTGGCGGCGGCCGAGACCACCAGTTCGTCGGCGCGCGCATTGGCGCTGATGGCGACGGAGGCGGCGCTGGCGACGAACAGCGCTTGCGTCAGAAGACGGCGGGAGAGTGTCATGAAGGCGTGGAAGTCCGGCGTGAACCGGATCGGCGGGTTAAAACGCTATCGTAATATACGAAAGGTTATAACGGTGGCCTATGACAATTATTCAGCGGTACGCATGAAGCGGTATGTCAAACAACGGGAGATGATTCAGACGTCGGACGAATGCGGCGGCGCCAGCGTGTTGAGCGTTTGCGACAGCGGCGCCGTGGCCGGACGGACATCGCGCACCGCCTTCCACTTCGCGCGAATGAACGGCCTGTCGTGGCCGGACACTTTCAGCGCGATATGCGTGACCCAGCGCTGCGTCGGCACGTGCACGCCGTGCACCAGCACCGCGAGGACCATCATGCTGACGGCGACGGGCAGCGCTGACAACCGGCCCGGCTCCGCATGCCACGCGAGACGGACGAACACCAGTGCCGCCAGGGCGCCGGTCAGACAGCCGGTAATCGCTTCAGAAGGCGAATGAGCGCTCAACACGACGCGGGACAAACCCACCGCGATCCCCGCGGCAAGGCCGAGCAGAACGCCGGCCAGCCGGATGGCCGGCCGCGCCGGCAAGAGCATCAGGAACAGCACGACCGGATAGACCGCGGTGGACAGCATGGCATGGCCGCTGACGCCGGTGAAGTCCAACTCGCGCACACCGACACCCCAGCCAAGGAACGCCAGCTTCGTCACCGTCACGATGCCGATGGCCGCGCCGAGCAGCAGTAGCCAGCCCGCCGCCATGCGCCACGTGTAGCCGACCGCCAGCCATAGCGCGATGGCGAACGCGAGCGGCAGCGTCATGCCCGCGCTGCCGAGGCTGGTGATCGAATACCAAAGGTGGGCAGGTAGATCTGGCATGGCAAAAAGCGCGACCAGGGCCGCGTAGAATCCGGTTGGTGGTGAGTTAACGCACGAGCGGCGCAATTCGCCGACTCGGCCGGCGTGGCATGGTCCGTGCGGCAAAGAATTAACCGCCAGTATAGACGGGTGCTGCGGGGCGGTCGCGCCGCGCGCGAGACTTTTTGCCGCTGGACGTTGGCTCGCGAACAAGCGGCAAAGATTCGACCGACACCCGGCAAACAAGCGACGGACGAGCCTTGCCGGGGTTTGACGCTGGCCTTGAGACAAGGTTCGCCGAGAGGAAATTTCGGGCCCGGATAGCAGTCCGGGGTTCCAGCATCTCATGAGGATTGGTGTTATTGTGCATTGCACAACAAAGCACCGTTCTACCGGACGGACCCTGCCCCTTTTTGCGAGGTTTTCCGCCAATGGCAAAAAGTCTATCGAAAATCTGGCTGCGCGGTTTGAAGCGCCTGCTCGCGATTCAGACCGAGCACGCTCGCAAGACCACCAAGCGCACCACGACGCGACCGGCCCGGCCCGCCACCAGTAAGCCGTCCACCAAAGTTCGCCCAATCAAGCCGGCAGCGGCCGTGCGCGCGCCCGTCAAACGCGAGGTGCCGCGCGCCACTGCTCGCGAATCACGGGTGCGCCCGCGGGCGTCGGCATGGGCGAGTGGCTCGTGGACGCGCTCGTTCCACTCGGCGCCTGCCGCGCCCGGCCGGCTCGTCAATCACCTTCAGTACGGCTTGTATGTCCCGACGGGCCATGCGCTCGAAGCCATGCCGCTGGTGGTGATGCTGCACGGCTGCACACAGTCGATCGATGAATTCGCCGAAGGCACGCGGATGAACGTGCTCGCCGACCGCTTCGGCTTTGCCGTGGTTTATCCGGAACAGTCGAAGCACGTGCATTCGCACCGCTGCTGGCATTGGTATGACGCCGGCGAAAGCGCCGGCGGCGCCGAAGCGCGCGCGGTGGTCTCGCTGGTGGATGCGCTGGTCGCGCAGCATGGCTTCGACAGCGAGCGCGTGTATGTTGCCGGAATTTCCGCTGGTGCCGGCCTGACGGCGCTGCTCGCCCTCAACCATCCGGAGCATTTCGCGGCGGTCGCGCTGCACTCCGGCCCTGCTTTTGGCGAGGCGCGTTCCGGCATTATGGCGATGGATGTGATGCGGCGCGGTGCGCGCCGCGAACCGGCCGAACTGGTCGACGAAACCGCCGACGTGGCGCGTTACCCCGGCATGCCGGCCATCATCATCCACGGCGACGCCGACCATGTGGTTTCGCCGGTCAATGCCGACCAGTTGGCGGTGCAGTTTCTCCGCCTGAACCGCATCGTCGACCAGAACGGCGCGCGCAAGTCCGGCGAAGTCCGCGAGGACCGCAAGGGCGGCGTGATCATGCGCGACTATCTGCGCGGCGGCCGGCGTGTGGTGCGGCTGTGCCGCGTGCAAGGACTCGCCCATGCGTGGAGCGGCGGCGACGACGCCGTGCCGTTTCATTCCGCCAAAGGTCCCGACGCAAGCGCCATGGTGTGGGAATTCTTCAAGCACCAGCGCCGCACGGGCACCGGCCGTATCGCTGAAGCCGACGCCGCAGCGGCCTCGGCGGGTGCGCGTTGACCGTGAAGCAACACTTCGAAATGAGTGCTGGCATGTTCCTAGGGTTTTCCCTATAATACGGGTTATCCCTTAGGCGTTAACGCCTAAACTCATTGTCGAGGTTGACCATGTATCTGCTTAGCCGCCTGTTTCTGTTTCTGACCAAATCGCCCGATCAACTCGCGAAAGAACGCGCCGACGCTTTCCTCGCTGAAGCAACTGATCTGTACGATCTGGAATTCCGTATGCGCAAGCTGGACCGTGAGGCGAACGTTCGCCAACCGTCGTGGATGGCCCAGCACTAAGCTGCGTCAGTCAAAGCATCGGCGCGGATTGCAACGCCGGTGTTCGGGGTGAGGCGCCCAAGCTGTCGCAAGTTGTAACAAGCGCTCAGACAGCCGCATTCAATTGCCACAACGCGTGATTCAACACCGCGGCGAACGCCACCCAAGCCACATAGGGCATCAATAGTCCGCCTGCCCAGCGGTCTCGTCGCCAGAAAGCAAATGTCAGCGCGGCGATCAATATCAGCAGTACCAGAATATCGGCCAGCGCCACGTCCGGTCGATGCAGGCCGAAGAAGAGCCACATCCAGGCTGCGTTGAACAGCAATTGCACCAGCCATATAACGATCGCTGCGCTCAGGCCGTCGCGTTTCCACACGCGCCAGGCGGCAATCGCCATCAGCACATAAAGCGCCGACCACGCCGGCGGGAAAACCCAATCCGGCGGATTGAACGCGGGCTTTTGCAGCGCCACGTACCACGCGTCAGGCAGAAACCTGCTGCCGACGAACGCGGCTGCCAGCGTCAAAACAAGAAACACCACCAGCGACGGCAATCGGCGCATTTCCCAGTCTCCTTCAGACGTTCTGAATCCAAGCAGCGCAACGTAAGCGTGTGCTCACTTGCCGAAACGGGCCAGCGTGCGCGCCCGCGCTTCGGCATGGTCGACGATCGGCGCCGGATAGTCCTTGCCCAATACCACGCCGAATTCCGCGAGCCGCTGCGTGCCCGCCAGCCACGGCGCATGAATCCACTTCGACGGCAGCTTCGCGAGTTGGGGCAGATAACGCTTGATAAAGCGTCCTTCGGCGTCGAATTTTTCGGACTGCGTGATCGGATTGAAGATCCGGAAGTAAGGCTGCGCATCGCATCCTGTCGACGCCGCCCACTGCCAGCCGCCGTTATTCGCCGAGAAATCGAAGTCGTTCAACTTTTCGGCGAAGTACCTCTCGCCGAGCCGCCAGTCCACGCCCAGATCCTTCACCAGAAAGCTCGCTGTCACCATCCGCAAGCGGTTGTGCATATAGCCGGTGCGGTTCAGTTGCAGCATCGCCGCGTCGACGAGCGGGTAGCCGGTGCGGCCGTCGCACCATGCGGCGAACGCCTCGTCCGCTTCCGCGCCGCGCTCCCAGCGCAGCCGGTCGTACTCTTCCTTGAACGACGCGCCGCTCGCGAGCCGCGGATGATGCGCCAGGATCATGAAGTAGAAGTCTCGCCAGATCAGCTCCGACAGCCATGTCGCCGAACCTTCCCCGTCGGGTTGCAACGACATCTCGTGGGCGAGGCGCGCGAGCGTGCGGATCGAGACCGTGCCGAAACGCAGATGTATCGACAGATAGCTCGGACCCTTCGCGGCGGGAAAGTCGCGCCGGTCCTTGTAGCTGTCAATGCGCGTCGCGAAGTCGTCGAGCAGACGCTGCGCGCCGCTCATGCCGGGGGGCAACTCCAGTTCCGCGAGATTGCTCGGCGCGAAGCCGAGTTGGTCGAGCGTCGGTAAGCGGCGGTCCAGCTTCGGCGGCGGCGCGGCCAGATGCTTCGTGTAGGTTTCGACGGGATAGGGCTTCAGATCGAAGGCCGTCAGTTGCTTGAGCCAGGCGTTCTTGTACGGCGTGAATACCGTGAACGGTTTGTTCTGGCCGGTGAGCACCTCATCGCGCTCGAAAATCACCTGATCCTTGAACGTCAACCATTGGCGTCCGGCTTCAGTGAGCGTCTCGCGGACCGTCTCGTCGCGCTCGATGGCGATCGGTTCGTAGTCGTGATTCGCAAAAACCGCGTCCACGCCGAGTTCGTCGGCGAGCTTCGGCACCAGGTCGGCGGGTTCGCCATACAGCACGATCAGGCCGCCGCCATTGGCGCGCAACGCTTCGTCCAGTTCGCCCAGCGCCCCAAGAATCAACTCGATCCTGCGATCCTGCGGCTGCGTATCTGGATGACGAACCTGCCATGCGTCGACCAGCGGCTGCAGGATCGTCGTGTCGAACACGAATACGCACCACACGCGCTCGCAATGCTTGAGCGCGTAGTAGAGCGCGGCGTTGTCCGTGCTGCGCAGGTCGCGGCGAAACCAGACCAGACCGGTGTCGAAGGAGTCATTCAGTTGTCGAACACGTGTCATCAGGAACGTGGATAGTTGAATTAAGGCGAATGGCTGCGCTATCGCCGGCGCCGGCACGGACCTGCGTCGCACATTGCATGCCGCGTCTGCAGACGGCACAGCGCCCGCCCCTATTGTGCAGGGTGCGGGCGCTGTCCGTGCCAAGCGGCGTGGTTTTCCGCGCCGCTCGAGCGATTCTCTAGCGATGCATCGAATCCGTCGCTCAGGCGATTTGCAAGCGGACGTCGACGTTGTTGCGGGTAGCGTTCGAGTACGGGCAGACCTGATGCGCCGCGTCGACCAGTTCCTTCGCCGCGCCGGCGTCCAGACCCGGCAGCGAGACGCGCAGATCGATGTCGAGTGCGAAGCCGCCCTTGTCGTTCGGACCGATCCCGACTTCCGCCGTGACTTGCGTGTCCGCCGGCAACGTCTGCTTCTTCTGGCCGGCGACAAACTTCATGGCGCTCAGGAAACACGCCGAGTAGCCTGCTGCAAAGAGTTGTTCCGGATTCGTGCCCGCTGCGCCGGTGCCGCCCAGTTCACGCGGTGCTGCCAGCTTAACGTCCAACGCATTGTCCGACGACACTGCACGGCCGTCGCGGCCACCGGTGCTCGTTGCGCTTGCTTTGTAGAGGATGTTCATGGTGTTGCTCCTTTGTCTGGGTTGTCAGGATCTGCAAATTTGCCGCTCTTTGCTGGGCCCGCCGTTCTGGCGGAGCGCTGTCGCTGCGGCATGTGAGTAAGATAGTACACAAATCATTTGTGTGCAAATGAATTTTCACATCGTGGCGATAGCGCGCGTTTTGCAACGAACCGGCTAGTGGTCCATGTAATCGTTGAGGGTGCCGCGCAGGCGAGTCAGGTCGTCGCGCAAACGCAGCAGAAATTCGGGTGTCTGCTGGGTCGCGCACAAGATTTCCGCCGGCACTTCGCGCGCCTGGCGCTTGAGTGCCGAGCCGGCTTTGGTGAGCCGGATATACACGAGACGCTCATCCTCGACGCCGCGTACCCGCTCCAGCAGTCCTTGAGTTTCGAGGCGCTTGAGCAGCGGCGTGACCGTCGCCGAATCGAGGTTCAGGCGCGCGGCCATGTCCTTGACCGTGACGTCGTCGCTCTCCCACAGCACCAGCATAGCCAGATATTGCGGATACGTCAGGCCCAGCTTGTCCAGCAGCGGCTTGTACGCCTTGGTCATGGCAAGCGAGGTCGAGTAGAGGGCGAAGCAGAGTTGCTCGTCGAGCGTGAAGGGCAAAGCGGGGCGCTGGGTCATGGTGCATCTCGTATAAAAAGAGCGTGCAAATGGATTGCGCGCAAACCATTGTGCCGCAAATCGGCGCAGGTTGACGAGTGCAGTTGGAAATTCAGGAAAAGGCGAAGGCAGGCGCCGTCGCGAGGGCGGCGCGGCACGGGCGCCAGAACAGCGCCCGCGCCTGAACGGAATCAAGCCGCCGGCGTGGTCGGCAAGTCCGGCGTTTCGGGCGATTGCACGCCGAAGCAGCCGCGATAGGTCGCGTAGAACGAGCAGTACAGCATGGTCGTAACGATCATCGTGGCGGGCATCAGAATCGCGAACGCGAAGTCGCCCGCGCCCAGCGCCTGCATCAGCGCCGATAAGCCGAGCGACACCGTCATCGCCACCGCGAACCAAAGCGCGCCGAACACGATGAACGCGCCGCGGTTGCGCCAGCAACTGACGAGGCTGAAGAACATCGCCTTGACGGGCGGCACGTCATGCCACGCGGCAAGAATCGGCGAGAACCAGAAAATCATCGCCACCGGAATGTAGACCACGAAAGCCGTGATCACCGCCAGCGGGATATTGCTGTTGGCGATCGCGTCCTGATCCATCGTGGCGGCGCCGAGCATGACCTTCAGCAGCATGCCGCCGTCGGCGAGCGCTGAAGCGGCCAGCACCAATGCCATCGCGATGACGTAGAGCACGCCGAGCACCAGCAGCCGTTTGGCGACCACCGTGCCATACGAGTGAAAACCGTCCACCAGAATGGTCGGGAACACCGGTTTGCCGGCGATCGTGTTGCGGCATGCCGCCATGAAGCCGACCGCGACGCCCGGAATGAAGGCCAGCGGCAACACGCCGCCGACCACCGGAATTTGCGCCACGAGCGTCATCACCAGCAGATAGGTGAAGAACAGCGTCAGGAACGCGAGCGGGTTCTTGCGGAACAGCCAGATACCCTGCCGGAACCACACATAGCCGGCTTTCGCGGGGACTTCGATCAGTTGCATGAGGTATGAATGCCTGGAAGTGCAACGCCGGTTAGGCGTTCGCGCAGAATGCGCTCGAAATGGCCGGGATCGTGCGGTTTGAGCAGTTCGGCCGCGCGCGGCAAATAAAAATCATACAGGCGCGAGACCCAGAAGCGGTACGCGCCCGCTCGCAGCATATCGCCCCAATGGCGGTTTTCTTCGGCGGTGAAGGGACGCACGGTCTGGTAGGCACGCAGCATGGCTTCGGTGCGCGCATCGTCGAGCTTGCCGGTGGCGAGGTCGACGCACCAGTCGTTGACCGTCACCGCCACGTCGAACAGCCACTTGTCGCAGCCGGCGAAATAGAAGTCGAAGAAGCCGCCCAGGCGCACTTCGTGGCCCGTCTCCGGCGCGGCGTGCGCGAACATGGCGTTGTCGCGGAACAGATCTGCGTGGCACGGGCCTTCGGGCAGCGCGGCGTAATCGGCCGAGGCGAAGAAGGCTTCCTGATGCGCCAGTTCGGACGACAGCAGGTCGCGTTGCTCGCCTTCCAGAAACGGCAGGATGGTCGGCACGGTTTCCTGCCACCACGGCAGGCTGCGCAGATTCGGCTGATAGCCCGTGTAGTCGCGTCCTGCCAGGTGCAGGCGCGCCAGCATTTGCCCGACCTCGATGCAGTGCTCGACGCCCGGCGCCAGCTCCGGCGCGCCCTCGAGCTTGGTCACGATGGCGGCTGGCTTGCCATGCAAGGTGCCGAACAGCGCGCCGTCTTCGCGCGGCATGGGGTCCGGCACCGGCACGCGATGCGCGGCCAGATGCCGCATGAGGTCGAGATAGAACGGCAGTTGTTTGGCCGTCAGCTTTTCGAAAATCGTGAGGACGTATTCGCCGCGCGTCGTCGTCAGAAAGAAGTTGCTGTTCTCAATACCGGAGGAAATGCCGCGAAATTCGACGACGTCGCCGAGATCGTAATGGCTCATCCATTCTGCAAGTTGGGGTTCGGTGACAGCGGTGAAGACAGCCATGCGGGAAACGTCAGATCAGGTTGGTCGGGCTGGCGCAGTGCGGCCAGTGCGATGTGCGGCAAATGCGGTATCGAGAAAGCGTTCTTGCGGCGCCGTCAAGCGCGGCGGTATTTCAACGCCTTACCGCCAGGGTGACCGGCCAGGCAGGCCGAGGCTCGGGACGGCGCCTTGCGGGCGCGTGCATCCGGGCGGCGGCCCACACCGGGGCGCCGCCCCGGCATGCATCAATAGGTCAGGTTCACCGACGGCAAACGCGTGCTTGCCCGGCCGTTGTCACGCACGGTGGGCGACGTGTCGAGCGGCGCGCTCATTTGATAGCGCGTGCCGAGGTTCGAATGCACGTTGATTTCGACGGGCTTGCCTTTGTCGCGGTATTCGGTGATTTCGGTGCCGTTGGCGCTGCGTTCGTAGAAGCTCGGCGTGCGCGGGACGTTGATTTCGACCTTCGAGCTGACCTCGGCGGCCGGACGATTGATCTTCTCCAGGTCGGGCAGACCGGCCCGTTCGTTGGCGGACTGGGGCGCGCCGGGAGCAGGTGTATCGTCGACAGGCTGGGCAGCCATCGCGGCGTTGCCAAAGGCGAAGGCCAGTGCAACGGCGACGGGAAGGAGCGGCTTCATGGTGATTCTCCAATATGGTGCCCCGATTCTAGCAAATCCCACCTGGTCCTCGGGCGCGACCGCCTTATTTTGCGCCGCTTTCGCGCGGCGTGCGCGCAAACTTGCGAGCGGTGTGGCGGCGTGTGTTGCAGCGCCGCCAGGTCATTTGGCGACCGCGGGTTCCGTGGTAATGTGGCCTCATCCATCGAGGCGAATGAAGATGAACAACGATACCAATCAACGCGCGGTGCAGACTCCCGCCAACAGCTTCCCAACCGAATCCTTCGACGACGCTACCGAGGCCGTCACCCGCCTCTCGGCGATCTACGAAGCGAACACTTCGTTTTTGCGCGACGCCTTCGCGCGCTATCGCCGCAACGAATTGTTCCAACGCCGGGTACGCGCCTGCTATCCGTTCGTGCGAGTGTGCACCGAGGTCAACACGCATATCGACTCGCGCCGTTCGTATGGTTTCGTCGCGGGTCCGGGCGTGTTCGAGACGACCGTCACGCGGCCCGATCTGTTCGGCAACTACTATCGCGAGCAATTGCGCTTGCTGGCGAAGAATCATCACGTGCAGATCGAAGTCGGCGTGTCCGACCAGCCGATTCCAATTCATTTCGCTTTCGCCGAGGGCATCCACCTCGAAGGCGACCTGGATCGCGAGCGCCTGTTCCTGATGCGCGACGTGTTCGATACGCCGGACCTGGCGCTGCTCGACGATCGCATCGTCAACGGCACGTACGAACCGCCGCCGGGCGAGCCGCATCCGCTTGCGTTGTTCACGGCGGCGCGGGTCGATTTCTCGCTGCATCGGCTGAAGCACTATACGGCGACCTCGCCCACGCATTGCCAGAACTACGTGCTGTACACGAACTACCAGTTCTATATCGACGAGTTCGTCAAACTCGGCCGCACGATGATGGCCCATACCGACGAAGAAGAACAGCGCGCCTATCGCAGCGAATACACGTCGTTCGTCGAGCCCGGCGACGTGGTCACGTACAACGCGAATCTCGGCGAACAGGAGCAGGAAGGCACGGCGCCGCCGCGTCTGCCGCAGATGCCCGCGTATCACCTGAAGCGCGCGGACGGCAGCGGCATCACGATGGTCAACATCGGCGTCGGGCCGTCGAACGCGAAGACCATTACCGATCACATCGCCGTGCTGCGCCCGCATGCGTGGATCATGCTCGGCCACTGCGCGGGCCTGCGCAATACGCAGCGTCTCGGCGACTATGTGCTGGCGCACGGCTATGTGCGCGAGGATCACGTGCTCGACGACGACCTGCCGCTGTGGGTGCCGATTCCGGCGCTCGCCGAAGTGCAGGTCGCGCTGGAGCGCGCGGTCGCGCAGGTCACGCAGCTTGACGGCGTCGAACTGAAGCGCGTGATGCGTACGGGCACGGTGGCGAGTGTGGACAACCGCAACTGGGAGTTGCGCGATCATCGCGAGCCGGTGCAGCGGCTCTCGCAAAGCCGTGCGGTTGCGCTCGACATGGAAAGCGCGACCATCGCCGCGAACGGCTTCCGTTTCCGCGTGCCTTACGGCACCTTGCTGTGCGTGTCGGACAAGCCCTTGCACGGCGAATTGAAGTTGCCCGGCATGGCGGATCAGTTCTATCGCGCGCAGGTCGATCAGCATCTGCAGATCGGCGTGAAGGCGATGGAACTATTGCGGATGAATGGGCTGCATCGTTTGCATAGCCGCAAACTGCGCAGCTTCGCGGAAGTCGCGTTTCAGTAAGCGCGTTTTTGGCAGGCAAGGGCGAGCGCTGCTTCGGCTCGCTCCTGCTCGATCAAAGTCAACGCTACCCGAGACTGATCAGCCCGATCAAACTGCCGGCCGCCAGAAGCCAAAGCGGATGGATGCGCGTCTTCATTGCCATGACAGCGGTGAAAGAGGTGATCGCCCACGTGATTGCCGTCGAGTTCGAGGCTTCGGCAATCAGCGCCGCGCTCGCGGCGATAATGCCGGCGGTTACGGGCACCAGTCCCAGCTGCGCGTAGCGTCGCCACGGGCGGTCCTTGAATCGCTCCCACGCATGCATCGCAAGTATCGTCACCAGCGACGAGGGCCCGAACTTCGCCACCGACGTCACCAGCATGCCCGCCCAACCGGCCACGTGCCAGCCGATCAGTGTGACGATCATCAGATTCGGCCCCGGCGCGGCTTGCGCAAGCGCGAACAGGGCGCTGAATTCGCTGGCCGGCATCCAGTGATGCACGTCCACCACCTGACGCTGCATCTCCGGAAGAATCGTATTGCCGCCGCCGAACGCGAGCAGCGAAAGCTGACTGAAAATAACGGCGAGGGCAATGAGCGTGTCGTTCATCGTGCGCTCCTCGACGCGATATAGATGCTGAGCGGCGTCAGCACCAGCATGGTGGGCAGAAGCGGCAGCCGCATCATCGCAATCGCGATGAAGCCGAGTGCCGCGATGAGCGCGGCCATTGGGCTATGCCGCAGCGGCAGCAGGATTTTCACGGCCATCGAGATCAACAGGCCGGCCGCGGCGGCGGCGAGACCGGCAAACAGACGACGAACGTGCGGGTCGTTTTGCGTGTGTTCGTACAGCACGCCGAGGCCGATCACCACTAGCGACGGTCCCGCGATCAGTCCGAGCAGGCCGGCCAGCGCGCCCGGCACGCCGCGAAAGCGCATGCCCATGGCCACCGAGAGGTTGATCACATTGCCGCCCGGTAAAAACTGGCAGAGGCCCAGCAAGTCGGTGAATTCGTCGGCGCTCAGCCAGCGGCGTTGTTCGACCAGTGCGCGCCGCGCCAGCGGCAGTGCGCCGCCGAAGGAGATCAGCCCGAGGCCGAGAAAGCCGCCGAAGATTTCCCGCAATGTGGGCGTAGGCGCCAGCGCGGGCTCGGAAGAGGTGAGATCGTGGTCCATGTCGGTTAGCTTCCGGTTCAAGCTCAGGAGGTTAGCGCCGAACCAGCGTCGAGGAAAACGCTTTTTTGAACGTCGCCCTTGTGATCTGGAGTCACATGCGCAAGGCGATCAAACCGATGAAACGCAAACGGGCAGCCTTGAGGCTGCCCGTTTGCGTCCGCGTGTTCGTCGCGTTGCGTTGCATTCACCTCGCGCAGGAGCGCGAAGCGGCAGCCTCACAGATAGAACATCCGGTCTTCGTCCGACTTGGTCGGTTGCGGCTCGGCTTCTTCGCGGTCTTCATAGAACTTGAGCACTGCTTCGAGCACCTGGTCCGGATCGTCGATGACCTGCATGAGGTCCATGTCGGTCGGATTGATCAGGCCCATGGGCGTGAGCGAGTTCTTGAACCACGCAAGCAGGCCTTCCCAGAACTCGGCACCCACCAGAATGATCGGCACGTGGCGCGACTTCTTGGTCTGAATCAGGGTGAGCACTTCGGCGAGTTCGTCCAGCGTGCCGAAGCCGCCGGGCATGACGATCACCGCGTCCGAGTTCTTCACGAACGTGACCTTGCGCGTGAAGAAATGGCGGAAGCGCAACGAGATGTCTTGCCACTGATTGCCCGACTGCTCGTGCGGCAATTCGATGTTCAGGCCGACCGAAGGCGCCTTGCCCGCATGCGCGCCCTTGTTGGCCGCTTCCATGATGCCCGGGCCGCCGCCCGAGATCACTGCGAAGCCGGCGTCCGAGAGCTTGCGCGCGATTTGCGTGGCAAGTTTGTAGTAGGGCGAGTTCGGTTTCAGGCGCGCTGAACCATAGATGCTGACAGCCGGACGAATCTCCGAGAGGTACTCGGTCGCCTCGATAAACTCTGCCATAATCGTGAACATCTGCCACGATGCGCGGGCCTTTTTGGCCGTTGCGCGCTCTTGATCTGCGAGTGATCGCAGACTCGGAATCACTTTTCTCTTAGTCATAATGCCTGAAGAACGAAGCCTTGAAGGTAAGACCCTGCTATTGGTCGACGGTTCGAGTTATCTGTACCGGGCCTACCATGCGATGCCGGATCTGCGGAGCCCCGACGGTGGTCCGACGGGCGCGCTCTACGGGATGATCAACATGCTGCGGCGCATGCGCAAGGAAGTCACAGCAGAGTATAGCGCGTGCGTGTTCGACGCCAAGGGCAAAACGTTTCGCGACGACTGGTATCCCGACTATAAGGCGAATCGCCCGTCGATGCCGGACGACCTCTCGCGCCAGATCGAGCCGATTCATGTGGCCGTGCGCGCGCTCGGCTGGCCCTTGCTGATGATAGAGGGCGTCGAGGCCGACGACGTGATCGGCACCCTCAGCACGGAAGCAGAAAAGCGTGGCATGAATGTGATCGTGTCGACGGGTGACAAGGATCTGGCGCAGCTTGTGTCGGATCATGTCACCCTCATCAATACGATGACTAACGAAACGCTCGACCGCGCCGGCGTGCTCGCCAAGTTCGGCGTGCCGCCGGAGCGCATTATCGACTACCTGTCGTTGATCGGCGATACCGTCGACAACGTGCCCGGCGTCGAGAAATGCGGGCCGAAAACAGCGATCAAATGGCTGACGCAATTCGATTCGCTAGATGGCATCGTCGCACATGCGGACGAAATCAAAGGTGCGGTAGGAGACAATCTACGCAGAGCGCTCGATTTTCTGCCAATGGCAAGGAAACTCGTCACCGTCGAGCGCAACTGCGACATGACCGACCATATCGTGTCGATCGAGGAAAACCTGCAAAGCCGGCCGGAATCGCGCGAGGAGTTGCGCGAGGTGTTCACGCGCCACGGCTTCAAGACGTGGCTGCGCGAAGTGGAAATCGCGGACGCCGTGGAAGGCCCGGAAACGGATGTGCCGCCGGCTTTGTCGGTGGATCACGAGCGGCACTACGACACCGTGCAGACGTGGGAACAATTCGACGCGTGGCTCGAAACGATCAATGCGGCCGAGTTGACCTCGTTCGATACGGAAACCACCTCGCTCGATCCCATGACCGCGCAGATCGTGGGGCTTTCGTTGTCGGTGGAAGCCGGCCGGGCGGCGTATGTGCCGCTCGCGCATCGCGGCCCGGACGCGCCCGTGCAATTGCCACGCGACGAAGTCCTCGCCAAGCTCAAGCCGTGGCTCGAAAGCGCCGAGCACAAGAAGGTCGGCCAGCATCTCAAGTACGACGAGCAGGTGCTGGCGAACTACGGCATTGAAATGCGCGGTGTCGAACACGACACGCTGCTGCAATCGTATGTGGTCGAATCGCATCGCACGCACGACATGGACAGCCTCGCGCTGCGCCATCTCGGCGTGAAGACGATCAAGTACGAAGAGGTCGCGGGCAAGGGCGCGGGGCAGATCGGCTTCGACGAAGTTGCGTTGGACAAGGCCGCCGAATATGCGGCGGAAGATGCCGACATCACCTTGCGGCTGCATCAGGCGCTTTACCCGCAAGTGACCGCCGAGAAGACGCTCGAATACGTCTATCGCGGCATCGAACTGCCGACCTCGCGCGTGCTGCGCAAGATGGAGCGCACCGGCGTGTTGATCGACGCTGAGAAACTGCGTCGGCAGAGCAGCGAAATCGCCACGCGTCTGATCCAGTTGGAAAGCGAAGCGTACGTGCTGGCCGGCGGCGAATTCAATCTCGGTTCGCCGAAGCAGATCGGGCAGATCTTCTTCGAGAAGCTGGAACTGCCGGTCATCAAGAAGACCCCGAGCGGCGCACCGTCCACCGACGAAGAAGTGCTGCAAAAGCTCGCCGAAGACTATCCGCTGCCGAAGATCCTGCTCGAACACCGTGGCTTGTCGAAGCTGAAGTCGACCTACACCGACAAGCTGCCGCGCATGGTCAACGCCACCACGGGCCGCGTGCATACGAACTATGCGCAGGCCGTGGCGGTCACGGGGCGTCTGGCGTCGAACGATCCGAACCTGCAGAACATTCCCGTGCGTACCGGTGAAGGCCGCCGTATTCGCGAAGCGTTTATTGCACCGCCCGGACACAAGCTGGTGTCGGCGGATTATTCGCAGATCGAATTGCGCATCATGGCGCACATTTCCGGCGACGAATCGTTGCTGCGCGCGTTCTCGCAGGGCGAAGACATTCACCGCGCCACGGCGGCGGAGATTTTCAGCGTGACGCCGCTCGAAGTCTCGAACGATCAACGCCGCGTGGCCAAGGTCATCAACTTTGGTCTGATCTACGGCATGAGTTCGTTTGGTCTCGCCGCGAACCTCGGCATCACGCGCGACGCAGCCAAGCTCTATATCGACCGCTATTTCGCGCGTTATCCGGGCGTGGCGCGTTATATGGACGAAACGCGTGTGAGCGCGAAGGCCAAGGGTTACGTCGAGACGGTGTTCGGCCGCCGCCTGTGGCTGCCGGAGATCAACGGCGGCAATGGCCCGCGTCGTCAAGCCGCCGAGCGCGCCGCGATCAACGCGCCGATGCAAGGCACGGCCGCCGATCTGATCAAGCTTTCGATGATCGCGGTGCAGGATTGGATCGAAGCGTCGAAGATCGGCACGCGCATGATCATGCAGGTGCACGACGAATTGATCCTCGAAGTCCCGGACGCGGAATTGTCCGACGTGCGCAAGCGCTTGCCCGAGTTGATGTGCGGTGTCGCCGACCTGAAAGTGCCGCTGGTCGCCGAAGTGGGCGCCGGTCTGAACTGGGAAGAAGCGCATTGACGTGCGTGTGACGGGACGCGATATCGTCGTGCGCATGTCACACATGCGTATTGATGGCTTGTGACAACCCGTGCTGCTCGCGGACAATCGCTGAAAGACGGCGCTTATGTGAAATCTAGTGGGCGCCGCACGACGCATAACCCATCGGCAAACACGGAGAGTTCCATGCATCGTTTTATCGTCGTTGGCGGAGGCGCGGGGGGGTTGGAGTTGGCGACGCGTTTGGGCGATCGCTATGCACCCCACAAGAACAAGGGCGGTGTGCAGGCGCAGGTCACGCTCGTGGACCGCAACCCCACGCACATCTGGAAGCCGCTTCTGCATGAAGTGGCGGCGGGCAGCATGGACCCGTTCACGCAGGAACTCGAATATGCGGCGCAAGCGCGCTGGCATGGCTTCGAATTTCAGCAGGGCGACCTGACGGGGCTGGACCGCGCGAACAAGCGCCTCACGCTCGGCACCGTGCTCGACGACGACGGCGCCGAATTGCTGCCCGTACGCGAACTCGAATACGACACGCTGATCATCGCGATCGGCAGCACGACCGCCTTCTTCGGCGTCAAAGGCGCGCCTGAATTTTCCCTCGCACTCGATACGGTCAGCCAGGCCGAGCGTTTTCGCAAGCGTCTGATCGCGGCGTGCATGCGCGCCGAGCATCAGGTGCATGAGCCCGTTGAAGCAGTGCCGGACGCTGGCGCGCCGGGCGAGCCGCGCATTCAGGTGGCGATTGTCGGCGGCGGCGCGACGGGCGTGGAACTGTCGGCGGAATTGCGCAACACGGCGCAAGTGCTTTCCGCCTACGGTCTGCACAAGCTCGATCCGCGGCATGACGTCGGCATCGTGCTGATCGAAGCCGGGCCGCGCATTCTGCCGGCTTTGCAGGAACGGGTTTCGACCGCCACGGCCGAGTTGCTCACCAAGCTCGGTGTGAAGCTGATGATCGGCGAAACCGTGGCCGAAGTCGCGCCCGGCATGATCCGCACCGCGAGCGGCAAAACCGTGCGCGCCGATTTGACGGTGTGGGCGGCCGGCATCAAGGCGCCGCCGATTCTGAGCGAGCTCGATGGCCTGCCGGTCAATCGGCTGGGCCAGCTCATCGTGCGCCGCACGCTGCAAACCGAAACCGACGATAACGTCTTTGCGCTCGGCGATTGCGCCGCCTGTCCGTGGCCGGGCAACGAGCGCAACGTGCCGCCGCGCGCGCAGGCTGCTCACCAGCAGGCGAGCTTCCTGATGAAGGCGCTGGCGGCGCGGCTCGAAAACAAGCCGCTGCCGGAGTTCACCTATCGCGACTTCGGGTCGCTGGTGTCGCTTGGGCATTTCAGCGCCGTCGGTAATCTGATGGGCGGGGTGATCGGCGGCAATATGCTGATCGAAGGGCTGTTCGCGCGCTTCATGTACATGTCGCTGTACCGGCTGCATATCGCCGCGCTGCACGGCTACGCGCGGATGGTGCTCGATACTTTCGCGCACTGGTTGCGCCGCACCACGCTACCGCGCGTCAAGCTGCACTGAGGCGCGCTGACGTGCGCTGATGCGCCCGGCCGTCGCTCGGGAACGTTGCATCTGCAACAGGATGCGTGTCAGGCGTATCCTGTTGCCTCCAACGTTCAACCGAGGGGCGCCGCATGCTGAAACCCGAGATCGACAGCCTGGTCCCGCACGTTCCCTTTGACCGCCGTACCTTCATCAAGGCGGCGCTCGGCACCGGCTTCGCCGCCGCCGTGCTGCCGGTCTCGGCGCAAACCATTCATACCAACAGTGACGGCCTCGAAGCCGGCGAAGTGGCGGTGCGCTCCGGTGACACGCTGGTGCCGGCCTATCGCGCGCAGCCGAAGGGCAAGACGCACTTGCCGGTGATCGTCGTCGTGCACGAGGCTTTCGGCGTGCACGAGCATATCGCCGACGTGTGCCGGCGCTTCGCCAAGCAAGTCTATCTCGCGATCGCGCCAAATCTGTACGAACGGCAGGGCGATCCGACTGCGTACACGAGCATTCAGCAGCTCAGCGAGCAACTGATCAGCAAAGTGCCGGACGCACAGGTGATGGGCGATCTCGACGCGACCGTCGCCTGGGCTGGCGAACATGGCGGCGATCTGAACCGGCTAGGCGTGAATGGCTTCTGCTGGGGCGGGCGAATTGCGTGGTTGTACGCCGAACATAACCCGGGGCTGAAAGCGGGGGTTGCGTGGTATGGGCGGGTAACGGGCGAAAAAAACGCGATGACGCCGGAGAACCCGCTCGATGAGGTCGCGCAGCTTCGTGCGCCGGTGCTGGGGCTTTACGGATTGCAGGATCAGAGCATCCCGCAGGCCACGCTCGAACAGATGAAGCAGGCTATCGCGCAAGGTCCGCAAGTGGGACGCGGTTCGCAGTTCGTCGTGTATGACGATGCGGGTCACGCGTTTTTTGCGGATTACCGGCCGAGCTACAAGAAGGCCGATGCGGAAGATGGCTGGCGTCGTGCGCTGGCGTGGTTCAAACAGCATGGGGTGGCTGGGATTGCGACTTAAGGCGGCCAGCGGGCCCGCGTTTCCTCGCTTGCGATAAAAAAAGGCCGTTGCGGCTTTCGGGCGGCAACGGCTTTTTGCTAATGGCGCGCTGCGGTTTTCGCTACGGCGCTCAAGGATTCGCGCCCGTCGCGATGGGCCGCTTCGGATCAGAACTCCACTCGCTCCACGATCCCGCGTACAGCGCCGCGCCATGCAGGCCGGCGACTTCCATCGCCAGGGCATTCACGCATGCCGTCACGCCTGAGCCGCATTGCAGGACCACGTGCTCCGGCGGCGTGTCGGTAAGCAGCGCGTGGTATTCCTCGCGCAACGTATGAGCCGGCTTGAAGCGGCCGTCGGCGGTGAGGTTGTCTTTAAAGAAGCGGTTGAGCGCGCCGGGAATGTGGCCGCCGACACGGTCCAGTGTCTCGTTCTCGCCGCGATAACGGTCGGCCGCGCGCGCGTCGACCACCACGCGCTCTTTCGAGCCCAGATTGCGCTCGACCGTTTGCGCATCGACCGTCACGGACAGCGGCGCGCCTGCTTTGAAGTCGCCCGTGTTCTGGGCCGGCGCGTCCTGCGTCAGCGGATGACCGCCGGCTTCCCATGCCTGCAGCCCGCCGTCGAGTAGCGCGACCGCGTCGTGACCGAGCCAGCGCAGCAGCCACCATGCACGGGCGGCGTACATGCCGCCTTGCGCGTCATATGCGACGACCTGCTGGCCCTGCTTCAGGCCGCGCGACTCCAGCGTCTCCACCAGCCGCGCGCGATCCGGCAGCGGATGGCGGCCGTTGTGACCGTTCTTCGGCCCCGACAGATCGCGGTCCAGATGCAGGTAATGCGCGCCCGGCAGATGCCCGGCCAGATAGGCTTTTTCGCCCGCTTCCGTGTCGGCCAGATCGAACCGGCAATCGATGACGAACACGCTGCCCGGCGCAGCGGCAAGCCGTTCCGCGAGATTGGTCGCGGAAATCAGAGTGGTGTAATGAGTGTGGGGCATGACGTCTCCTCGATGCGGGCGATGGCGGCTCCGTTTGGCGGCTTGCCGCCGGCAACGGATGGCCGAGCTATGTCGTTAGTCTAAACAAAAAAAGACGGGCCGAAGCCCGTCTTTCCATGCGTTGATTGCTGCCAGAAAAATCTGGTGAATCTGGCCATCGCCGATCAGATCGTACCGAGTTCACGCCGCAAGAATTCGTGGAAGTGCTGCATGCCGTCTTCCATCGGGCTCTGATACGGGCCGACCTGCGATTCGCCGCGATTCATCAGCGCGCGGCGTCCCGCGTCCATGCGTTCTGCGATCTCGTCGTCTTCGCGGGCCGTTTCCATGTAGGCGGCGCGCTCGGCTTCGACGAACTCTCGCTCGAACAGCGCGATTTCCTCAGGGTAATAGAACTCCACGACGTTGGTGGTTTTCTGCGGACCGCGCGGAATCAGCCACGACACCACCAGCACGTGCGGATACCACTCGATCATGATGCCCGGGTAGTACACCATCCAGATCGCGCCGAATTCCGGCGGATTACCGCCGCGAAAGCGCAGCACTTCGTCGTGCCACTTGCGGTACGTGGGGCTGCCCGGTTGCTCCAGATCCTTGTGCACGCCGACCGTCTGGACGCTGTACCACTCGCCGAACTCCCACGTCAGGTCGTCGCAATTGACGAAACTGCCGAGGCCCGGATGGAAGGGCGCGACGTGATAGTCCTCCAGATAGACCTCGATAAAGGTCTTCCAGTTGTAGTTGCACTCGTGCACTTCGACGTGATCGAACATGAAGCCCGAAAAATCGAAGTGTTCCTTGGTGCCGAGCCGCGCCAGATCGCGCGCGACGTCGCGCCCCTGCGCTTCGAACAGCAGGCCTTGCCAGTTCTGCAGCGACGTGGCGCCGAGATTCAGGCAGGGGTTATCCGCGAAATGGGGCGCACCGAGGAGCTGGCCGTTCAGGTCGTACGTCCAACGGTGCAGGGGGCAGACGATGTTCTCCGTCTGGCCGCGGCCGTTGAGCATGATGGCTTGCCGGTGGCGGCACACGTTCGACAGCAGTTCGACTTGCGACTGCTGGTTACGGACGAGCACACGCCCTTCGCTCTCGCTCGGCAAAGCAAAATAATTCCCCGCCTCGGGCACCATGAGATCGTGGCCGATGTAACGAGGACCTTTCTTGAAAAGGGTGTCGATTTCGCGCGTTAGAAGCGCTTCGTCAAAGTAAGCCGTGACTGGCAGCTGGCTGTGGACAGACCGCAACTGCAATGCATTGCTCAGATTGGACATTCCCACTCCCGTGAAGACGTGAAAGCAGTGAACAACCCAACCATCGAAGATTCGATTTAGGGAGCCCGCGATTATACCCGTTTCCCCTTGTTTGGGGCCGTTAAGTGCCTGATTTGGGTCAAAAATCTCAGGAAAGTTCGGCTTTTTAGCCGCAGACCGATCGTTTTTTTTCTGCGAGACTGCTGGGACGGCGCACAGCGGGAAGGCGAGGCGTAGGGCGGCGGCGGCTCGGAAATATCGCTTTTGCCGTAGAATGTTCGACTTGTTTTAATTTTGCGACTATTCATGGCGAAGACCGCGTCGAAAGATACTGCTGCCACGCCAGCCGAAGGCGTCGACACCACGCCGCTGCCCGAGAATTACGAGGCCGCTCAGGCGGAGCTGGAAGGGCTGGTTGCACGCATGGAAAGCGGCAATCTCAGCCTCGAGGAGTCGCTCACCGCCTACCGGCGCGGCGCCGCCCTCGTGGCGTTTTGCCAGCAACAGCTCGAGAAAGTCGAGCAGCAGGTGCGCGTGCTCGACGGCGAGACGCTCAAACCGCTGCCCATGAATACCGCAGGCACAGCCGCTACTGAAAGCGGGGACGACCTATGACATTCGAACAATGGATGCGCTCGGTACTGGAGCGCGTCGAAACGGCACTAGAACATTACCTGCCGACCGAGGCAACCGAGCCCGCCACGCTGCATGAAGCCATGCGCTACGCGGTGCTGGGCGGCGGCAAACGGGTTCGCCCGCTGTTGTGCCACGCGGCCGGCGAGCTGACCGGCGCGCGCGCCGAATGCCTTGACGCGGCAGCAGCGGCACTGGAAATGATCCACGTGTATTCGCTTGTCCACGACGACATGCCGTGCATGGACGATGACGCGCTGCGTCGCGGCAAGCCCACGGTACACGTCAAATATGACGAAGCCACGGCATTGCTGGTTGGCGACGCGCTGCAATCTCAGGCGTTCGTCTCGCTCACGTCGGACGTTCTGGCCCCGGCGCAGCAGGCCGCGCTCGTGCGCGAACTGGCGCTGGCGAGCGGTTCGATCGGCATGTGCGGCGGGCAGGCTATCGACTTGGCGAGCGTCGGCCACACGCTGACGCGCCCGCAACTCGAAACCATGCACCGTCTAAAGACCGGCGCGTTGCTGCGCGCCGCGGTGCGCATGGGCGCGCTGGCGGGCGAAACGCCGGACGCGGACGCCATGCGTTCGCTCGACGCGTATTCGGCCGCTGTCGGCCTCGCGTTTCAGGTCGTCGACGATATTCTCGACGTCACGACCGATTCCGCGACGCTCGGCAAAACGGCAGGTAAAGACGCGAAGGACGGCAAGCCGACCTACGTGTCGATTATTGGGCTCGACGCATCGCGCGCGCTCGCAGCGCAACTGCGCAGCGACGCTCACGCCGCACTGGCGCCGTTCGGCGCACGCGCGCAGCGTCTTGCCGAATTGGCCGACCTGGTGGTGAACCGGGTTAGCTGAACGCGAAAGCCCGCCGCCGCGCGCCTCCGTTGCGAGGCGCATGTATGAAGTGCGGGCGCGTAAGTTTTCCTACAATGGAACGACGATGTACGACTTGCTGAAAACCATTGACGACCCGGCAGCCCTGCGCCGCCTTGATCGCCGCCAATTGCAACCGCTTGCCGACGAGTTGCGTGCCTTCGTGCTCGACAGCGTATCGCAGACGGGCGGCCATCTTTCGTCCAACCTCGGCACGGTCGAGTTGACCATTGCTCTGCACTATGTGTTCGACACGCCGCACGACCGGATCGTCTGGGACGTCGGCCATCAAACCTATCCGCACAAGATCCTGACGGGCCGCCGTGACCAGATGCACACGCTGCGTCAACTGGGCGGCATCTCGGGCTTCCCGAAGCGTGACGAGTCGGAGTACGACACGTTCGGCACTGCGCACTCCAGCACGTCGATTTCCGCCGCGCTCGGCATGGCGATCGCGAGCAAGCTGCAGGGCGACAACCGCACGGGCATCGCCGTGATCGGCGACGGCGCAATGACGGCCGGCATGGCGTTCGAGGCGATGAACAACGCCGGCGTCGAAGACGACGTGCCGCTCCTCGTCATCCTGAACGACAACGACATGTCGATTTCGCCGCCGGTCGGCGCGCTGAATCGCCATCTGGCGCGCCTGATGTCGGGCCGCTTCTATGCCGCCGCGCGTGCCGGCGTCGAGCGCGTGCTGCGCGTCGCGCCGCCCATGCTCGACCTCGCCCGCAAGCTCGAAGAGCACGCCAAGGGCATGATCGTGCCGGCCACGCTGTTCGAAGAGTTCGGCTTCAACTATATCGGCCCGATCGACGGCCACGATCTCGATTCGCTGATCCCGACGTTGCAGAACATCAAGGAACTGCGCGGCCCGCAATTCCTGCACGTCGTGACGAAGAAAGGCCAAGGCTACAAGCTGGCCGAAGCCGATCCGGTGCTGTACCACGGCCCGGGCAAGTTCAATCCGGCTGAAGGCATCAAGCCCGCCACCACGCCGTCGAAGAAAACCTACACGCAGGTGTTCGGCGAATGGCTGTGCGACGCGGCCGAGCTGGACGCACGTGTCGTCGGCATCACGCCGGCCATGCGCGAAGGCTCGGGCATGGTGGAGTTCGAGAAGCGTTTCCCGGACCGTTACTTCGACGTCGGTATCGCCGAGCAGCATGCGGTGACGTTCGCCGGCGGTCTGGCCGCGGAAGGCATGAAGCCGGTGGTCGCGATCTATTCGACCTTCCTGCAACGCGCTTACGACCAGCTGATTCACGACGTCGCGCTGCAGAACCTGCCGGTGGTGTTCGCCATCGACCGCGCGGGTCTGGTCGGCGCGGACGGCGCAACGCACGCGGGCGCTTACGATCTGGCGTTCCTGCGCTGCATCCCGAACATGACGGTGATGGCCGCGTCGGACGAAAACGAATGCCGCCAGATGCTGTACACCGCGTTGCAGCAGTCGAACCCGACGGCGGTGCGCTACCCGCGCGGCGCCGGCACGGGCGTCGCCACTGTCAAGCAGATGGTGGCGCTGCCGCTGGGCAAGGGCGAGACTCGTCGCGAAACGTCGCAGCCGGCGGGCAAACGTATTGCGATTCTGGCGTTCGGCACAATGGTCGCGCCGTCGCTGGCCGCCGCCGAGCAGCTGGACGCGACGGTCGCGAACATGCGCTTCGTGAAGCCGCTGGACGCCGATCTGGTCCGTCAGCTGGCCGAAACGCACGACGCCATCGTCACGGTCGAAGAAGGCTGCGTGATGGGCGGCGCGGGCTCGGCTTGCGTCGAAGCCCTGCTTGAAAGTGGGGTTATGCGACCCGTACTACAATTGGGCCTTCCCGATCGGTTCATCGATCATGGGGACCCGGCTAAGCTGCTCGCCGCGTGTGGTCTCGACGCCGCGGGTATCACCAAGTCGATCCGCGAGCGCTTCCTGTCGAGCGGAGCGGTCGGCGGCCAGTCGTCGGTGAAGCGCGTCGCGTAAAGCGTCGCCGCTCGCGGTGCGGCCGCCGTGCCATGGCGGCCATAAGCAATCTCCAACTTGAATCCGGTGGGCCTCGGGCCCATCATCCAACGCCGGCAGGGGCCGGCGTTCGCCGTTGCGCGCCTTGATCCGCGGCCGCTGGGAGCCGCCAAGCCTGTCGCTTCGCGACAGCCCTCGTGAGCGGAATGCCCCAAGGGCTTTCTGCGGAGCGAAAGACTCGGAGCGGTCCGGCGTTTCCTGAAAGGACAAGAAATGAATCAGATGAATCCCGCCTTTGTGATGCCCGATGTGCAAAGCACGCCCGACACCCGTCAGATCCCGATTCAACGGGTCGGCGTGAAGGCCGTGCGCCATCCGCTGGCGGTGCGCACGCAAAGCGGCGAGGTGCAGCCGACAGTCGGTACGTGGAATCTCGACGTGCATCTGCCGGCTGACCAGAAGGGCACGCATATGTCGCGTTTCGTCGCGTTGCTCGAAGAGAACAAGGCGCCGCTGGAGCCGGCCACGTTCCGCACCATGCTCGCCGCGATGCTCGAAAAGCTCGAGGCTGAGGCCGGCCGCATCGAAGTGTCGTTCCCTTACTTCGTCAACAAGACCGCGCCGGTGTCGGGCGTGCAAAGCCTGCTCGACTACGAAGTCACGTTGACGGGTGAGACTCGCAACGGTGCGACGCGTCTGTTTCTGCAGGTGCTGGTACCGGTGACTAGCCTGTGCCCGTGTTCGAAGAAGATCTCGCAGTACGGCGCCCATAACCAGCGCTCGCACGTCACGATCAACGCCGAACTGACGGGCGATGTGGCCGTGGAAGAACTGATCCGTATCGCCGAAGAAGAAGCCTCGTGCGAACTGTGGGGCTTGCTCAAGCGCCCGGACGAGAAGTTCGTCACCGAGCGCGCCTACGAGAATCCGAAGTTCGTCGAAGACCTCGTGCGCGACGTCGCGCAACGTTTGAACGCGGATGAGCGGATCGTCGCCTATGTGCTGGAAGCGGAGAACTTCGAGTCGATTCACAATCACAGCGCGTACGCGGTGATCGAACGGGATAAGCGGGCGGCTTGATAGGCGCTTTAGCTGACTGAACAAAAAAGCCGCTTCTTTTGAAAGCGGCCTTTTTACGACCAAACAACGCGTGGCTCAGCGTGCGAGGGACGTCAGATCCCAGCGCGGTTTCACCGTGAACGCGTAGTCTTTGCCCGACTGATCCGGCCAGCGCTGCAGTCGCAAGGCGCCGGCCAGCGCGATCATCGCGCCGTTGTCCGTGCACAGCGACAAGTCCGGATAGTGCACGTAGAAATTGCGCTTCTTCGCGGCGGCGGACAGCGCCTCGCGCAACTGCCGGTTCGCGCCGACACCGCCCGCGACGACCAACCGGTTGAGCTTGGTCTTCTTGAGCGCGGCCAGTGACTTCGCCGCCAGCACATCGACAGCCGCGTCGACGAAGCCGCGCGCCAGATCGGCTTTGGCCTGCTCGCAGATATTCGAGCCGCCGAGCTTCTTGGCGTGCGTGAGGACAGCGGTTTTCAAGCCGCTGAAGCTGAAATCGAGGTCGCCGGAATGCAGCATGGGACGCGGCAGGACCACCGCGCCGGGCGTGCCGAATTCAGCCATGCGCGACACTTCCGGGCCGCCCGGGTAACCGAGGCCGAGCAGCTTGGCGGTTTTGTCGAAGGCTTCGCCAGCGGCGTCGTCCAGCGTTTCGCCGAGCGTTTCGTAGACGCCCACGTCCGTCACGCGCATCAGTTGCGTATGACCCCCGGACACCAGCAGTGCGACAAACGGGAACGGCGGCGGCTCATCCACCAGCAGCGGCGACAGCAAATGCCCTTCAAGGTGA
Organism: Paraburkholderia aromaticivorans; assembly: GCF_012689525.1. Taxonomy (NCBI): domain Bacteria; kingdom Pseudomonadati; phylum Pseudomonadota; class Betaproteobacteria; order Burkholderiales; family Burkholderiaceae; genus Paraburkholderia; species Paraburkholderia aromaticivorans. The sequence continues at coordinate 3,387,561 of NZ_CP051515.1, read as the reverse complement.
TGAATGCCGATGGTCGGCTTGTCCCACGCCATGGCCAGCGAATTGGCGACGCTCGCGCCGACCAGCAGCGCGCCCGCGAGGCCAGGGCCTTGCGTATAGGCGATTGCGTCGATGTCGCTGCGGACCGTGCCGGCGCGTTCCATCACCTCTTCGAGCAATGGCAGCGCGCGACGGATGTGATCGCGCGACGCCAGTTCCGGCACGACGCCGCCGTACTCCCGATGCATCGCAATTTGCGAATGCAGCGCGTGCGCGAGCAGGCCACGCTCCGTGTCGTAGAGCGCGAGACCGGTTTCGTCGCAGGAGCTTTCGATGCCGAGAACGAGCATGATGGTGGGCTTGAGCGGACGCAGAAGCGACAAAACTCCGGCGCCCGAAAGTGAGAAGGCAAGCTTCAAAGTATAGCAGCGCGGGCAAGGCGCCGCCGACGCGCGGGTACAATGCGGCCCCATGGAATCCTTCGATATCGCAGTGATCGGCGCGGGCGCGGCCGGCATGATGTGCGCGGCCGTGGCCGGGCAACTCGGCCGCCGTGTGGTGCTGATCGACCACTCGCAGCGTCTCGCGGAGAAGATCCGCATCTCCGGCGGCGGCCGCTGCAACTTCACGAATCTGTATGCAGGCCCGGCTAATTACTTGTCGGCCAATCCGCATTTTTGCCGCTCGGCGCTCGCGCGCTATACGCCGCGTGACTTCATGGCGCTGCTCAAGCGCCATCATGTGACGTGGCACGAGAAGCACAAGGGCCAACTCTTCTGCGACCAGTCGAGCGACGCGGTCATCAATGTGCTGAAGAATGAGTGCGACGCGGGCCGCGTGGCGTGGCGCGCGCCGTTGTCGGTCGAGCAGGTGCGGCAGGATCCGGAAGGGCGCTTCACGCTGGATACGCAGGCGGGGCCGATCGTCGCGCGCGCGCTCGTGGTCGCGACCGGCGGGCTGTCGATTCCCAAGATCGGCGCCACCGATTTCGCCTACCGTCTTGCCAAGCAGTTCGGTCACAAGCTGATCGATACGCGCCCCGCGCTGGTCCCGCTGACCTTTGCTGCCGCAGACTGGGAGCCGTTCGCGGCGCTGTCCGGCGTCTCGCTGGAAGTGCAACTGGCGACCGGCAACAAAAAGACCGGTGCCGAATTCAACGAAGACCTGCTGCTCACTCACCGCGGTCTTTCCGGCCCGGGTGTGCTGCAGATATCGAGCTACTGGCAGCCCGGCGAGCCGATTCACATCGACTTGCTGCCTGAGCGGGACGCCACGACCGCCTTGCTCGAAGCAAAGACCGGCACGAAGCGGCAGATCGCCAATCTGTTGTCGGAATGGGTGCCGCAGCGGCTCGCCCATGTCTGGCTGGAAACCCATCAGATTCCCGCCGAAGCTCGCGTGGCCGATTTGCCGGACAAAACCCTGCGTCGTGTCGGTGAGGCTTTGTCGCGCTGGACGCTCACGCCCAACGGCACGGAAGGCTATCGCAAAGCCGAAGTGACGCGCGGCGGCATCGACACGCGCGACCTGTCGTCATCGACGATGATGAGCGCGCGCGCGCCGGGCTTGTACTTCATCGGCGAAGCCGTCGACGTAACCGGCTGGCTGGGCGGCTACAATTTTCAGTGGGCATGGGCGTCGGGTGTGGCGGCCGGCGAGGCCGCCGCGGAGTATGCCAGCGGGGCTTGACGGCGCTCTGGCTTTGTGAGAAAGCTCTGCTATACTCCTGAACCTTTACAAAGTTCCGTTATTGAAAATGACGGCCATCCGCGTAAAAGACAACGAGACAACGAGCCGTTTGAAGTTGCCATGCGCCGGTTCAAGCGCAGCATGGAGAAAAACGGCTTGCTGACGGAACTTCGCGCTCGCGAGTTTTACGAAAAGCCTACGGCCGAGCGCAAGCGTAAGAAGGCGTCTGCGGTAAAGCGTCATTTCAAGCGTCTGCGTAGCCAGATGCTGCCAAAGAAGTTCTACTGATTCTGGCGTTGCCGCGGTTCCCGTTTAACGGAGCGGCGACATCCAACCGGTGAGGGCGCGACAGGTGCCATCACGGAAAACACGGCCCTTCGGGCCAGCCGGCAGGGTCGCAATCACAACGCACAGTGTGCCAACCCGCTTGAGGAAGCAGTCCCAAGCGGGTATTCGTGTTGATGCGCGTGTTGAGGTGGTGAGTCTGGCCGGTTTTTCAAATTCCAACGCATTCAGGTGAGTGATGAGTCTCAAGGACCGGATCAACGACGATATGAAGGCCGCCATGCGGGCACGTGAGACCGAGCGCCTCGGCACGGTCCGCCTGCTGCTCGCCGCGATCAAGCAGCGCGAAGTCGACGAGCGCATCACGCTCGACGACACCGCGATCACCGCTGTCATCGACAAGATGATCAAGCAGCGCAAGGACTCGATCAGCCAGTTCGAAGCCGCTGGCCGCACCGACCTGGCCGACAAGGAAAAGGCCGAGCTGGCGATCTTGTCTGCTTATATGCCGGAACAGATGTCCGAGGCGGAGATCGTTGCCGAAGTCCAGGCCGCGGTGGCGCAAACCGGCGCAAACGGACCGCAGGACATGGGCAAGGTGATGGGCGTGCTCAAGTCGAAGCTGGCCGGCCGCGCCGACATGACCGCTGTTTCGGCGCAAGTCAAAGCCGCGCTCGCGAAGTAAATTTCCGTATTTTCGCGTCGTGCATGCTGTTTTTCGACGGCGTGCGCGGCGTTGAGTTTTTTAAGGCAGCGTCATTTACTGTGATTCCACCGTCATTCCTGCAGGACCTGCTCAACCGCGTCGATATCGTCGACGTGGTCGGCCGGTATGTGCAGTTGAAAAAGGGCGGCGCGAACTTCATGGGGCTGTGCCCGTTCCACAACGAGAAAAGCCCTTCGTTTACGGTTAGTCCGACTAAACAGTTCTATCACTGCTTCGGCTGCGGCGCGCATGGTACGGCCATCGGGTTTCTGATGGAGCATGCCGGTTCCTCGTTTCCGGAAGCGGTCAACGAACTGGCGCAGTCGGTCGGCTTGACCGTGCCCAATGAACCATCGCCGGGATATGGCGGCGGCGGCTCAGGCGGTGGCTATGCGCCGGCGGCGTCCAAAGCAGTCACCACCGCGCTTTCCGATGTCATGCAGACCGCCTGCGACTTCTATCGCAAGCAACTGCGCAGCGCGCCGGTCGCGATCCAGTATCTGAAGAAGCGCGGCTTGACCGGCGAGATCGCAGCCCGTTTCGGACTCGGCTACGCCCCGGACGGCTGGCAGAACCTCGAACCGGCCTTTCCGAACTACCGCGACGATTCGCTGGTCGAATCGGGGTTGGTGATCGTCAGCGAAAAGTCCGACGCTCAGGGCCAGAACCGCCGGTACGACCGCTTTCGCGAGCGGATCATGTTCCCGATACGTAATGTGAAGGGGCAGGTGATCGGCTTCGGCGGCCGCGTGCTGGACAGCGGCGAGCCCAAATATTTGAATTCGCCCGAAACGCCATTATTTAACAAAGGCAGCGAGCTGTACGGGCTGTTCGAGGCGCGTCTGGCGATCCGCGAACAGCACTACGTGTTGGTCGTGGAGGGCTACATGGACGTGGTCGCGCTGGCCCAATTGGGGTTTCAGAACGCGGTCGCCACGCTCGGCACGGCCTGCACGCCGATTCATGTGCAGAAACTGATGCGCCAGACCGACACGGTCATCTTCAGTTTCGATGGCGATTCGGCCGGCCGGCGCGCTGCTCGCCGTGCGCTGGATGCCTGTTTGCCGCACGCGGCCGACAACCGGACCATCCGGTTCCTGTTTTTGCCGTCCGAGCACGATCCGGACAGCTATGTGCGTGAATACGGCACCGAGGCCTTCGCCGAGCAGGTCGAGCGGGCCATGCCGCTGTCGCAGTTCATGCTGAACGAGGTGCTGACCGGCAAGGAGCTGGATCAGCCGGAAGGCCGCGCCCGCGCGCTGTTCGACGCCAAGCCGCTGCTGCAGGCGCTGCCGGCCAATGCGCTGCGCGCGCAGATCATGCATATGTTCGCCGACCGGCTCGACGTGCCATTCGACGAAGTCGCCGCGCTGTGCGAGGTCGATTCCCGAATCGCGGCGGCCGCCCGCGCCGCGCCGGCCCGCAAAGACCGGCGCAGTGTGACCGGGATCGAGGAAAAAACGCTGCGCAATCTGGTGATGTATCCGCGCACGGTGGGCGTGCTGGACGAAGAGGCTGAACAGGCGTTGCTCACGGTCACGCGGCACGGTGAACTGTTCGAGGAAGTGACGACGCACGCGCGTGCGCTGGGCGATTCGGCGGAGTTTCAGTTGTTGTCCGACCTATTGCGAAACGGCGCGAACGCCCCAACTTTCGAGGAAATCTTTCGCAAAATTCTAGACTATGATGAAAACGTCCGGGATTTGCTGCTGAAGGACCCGGAAGATGCGACCGTCATCGAGGAACGGCGCGAGCAGGAACGGATCGTTGGAGAGGAACTGAAGGCGGCGATCCTGAAGATGCGGTATGACGCTTACTGTGATCGTCTCGAGCAGCTTTCACGGCAATCCCGGCACACACCGGAGGAGTTTGCGGAGCTTTCGGAGCTCAATCGGAAGCGGTCTGACATGAAGCGCCAGCTCGGGCTGTAGGCGGAACGCAGGAAGCCTGAGTGCTATAATAAAAGGTTTCCAGCGGGTTGTTTTTCAAGGGTTTTCCTAGCAAAAGCGAAAAGTTTTCCTAGCAAAGGCGAAAAGGCGATGCGATGGCAAAGACTGCGGGCGGAACGACGGGTGGAAAGAAAACGACGGACACAAGCTCCAGGGAGCCGACCAGAAAGGTCACCGAAGCCAGGTTAGTTTCTTCCGCCAGAAAAGCGTCTGCGGTCAGTGTTGCACCGGTTGCCGGGAAGAAGTCCTCGACCACTTCGGCTGCGCGAGCGGAGCCGGTCCAGGCGACGAAAGCTGTAGCAGTACCGGCCACGAAGGGGTCGGGTGTCAGAAGCGCAAGGGAAGCGGCTGCCGCGCAGGACGATGCGGCAGTGCGCGAGGTTCCAGTATCCACGGTTCAACCGGCTGGCGTCCACCAGCCGCGAGTCGAGACTACAGCCGGTACGGCGAACTCCATGACGAAAAAGCTGAACGAAGTACCCGTCGATGACGACGCAACCCAAAGCGAAGAAACCCCCGCGGCTGCTGCTCCGGCCAAGGTGGAAAAGGCCAAGGCTCGCGACCGTCGTGCAAAGGAAAAAGCGCTGCTGAAAGACGCTTTCGCGTCGTCACAGCCGGGCACGGTCGAGGAACTCGAGGAGCGCCGCTCCAAACTGCGCGCGCTGATCAAACTCGGCAAGGAGCGCGGCTTCCTGACGTACGCTGAAATCAACGACCACCTGCCGGACAACTTCACCGAGACCGAGGCGATCGAAGGCATCATCAGCACGTTCAACGACATGGGCGTGGCGGTGTACGAACAGGCCCCGGACGCTGAAACGCTGCTGCTGAACGACAACGCCCCGGCGGCTTCGTCGGACGACGAAGTGGAAGAGGAAGCGGAAGTCGCGCTGTCCACCGTCGACTCGGAATTCGGTCGCACCACCGACCCGGTCCGCATGTACATGCGTGAAATGGGCACGGTTGAACTGCTCACGCGCGAAGGCGAAATCGAAATCGCCAAGCGGATCGAAGACGGCCTGAAGCACATGGTGATGGCCATCTCCGCATGCCCGACCACGATCGCCGACATCCTGGCGATGGCGGAGCGCGTCGCGAATGAGGAAATTCGCATCGATGAACTGGTCGACGGCCTGATCGACGCCAACGCGGAAGACGCGGACGGCTTCTCCGCGCAAGAAGCGGAAGCGATCGAGAGCGAAGACGAGGAAGTCGAAGAGGACTCGGAAGAAGACGAGGAAGAAGACGACGGCACGGCGCAAGCTACGGCCAACGCAGCGCAGATGGAAGCGCTCAAGCGTGCGTCGCTCGAAAAATTCGCGATGATCAGCGAATGGTTCGACAAGATGCGTCGCGCGTTCGAGAAGGAAGGCTACAAGTCCAAGTCGTATCTGAAGGCACAGGAAACGATCCAGAACGAGCTCATGACGATCCGCTTCACCGCGCGCACCGTCGAGCGTCTGTGCGACACGCTGCGCGCGCAAGTGGACGAAGTGCGTCAGGTCGAGCGTCAGATCCTGCACACGGTGGTCGATAAGTGCGGCATGCCGCGTGCGGAATTCATCGCGCGTTTCCCGGGCAGCGAAACGGACCTCGAGTGGGCCGACAAGATCGTCGGTGAAGGTCATGGTTATAGCGCGATCCTCACGCGGAACATTCCGGCCATTCGCGAACAGCAGCAACGTCTGCTGGATCTGCAAGCGCGCGTCGTGCTGCCGCTGAAGGACCTGAAGGAAACCAACCGTCAGATGGCGGCGGGTGAACTGAAGGCCCGTCAGGCGAAGCGCGAAATGACCGAGGCGAACTTGCGTCTCGTGATCTCGATCGCGAAGAAGTACACGAACCGTGGTCTGCAGTTCCTCGACCTGATTCAGGAAGGCAACATTGGTCTGATGAAGGCGGTGGACAAGTTCGAATACCGTCGTGGCTACAAGTTCTCCACATATGCAACGTGGTGGATCCGTCAGGCCATTACGCGTTCGATCGCCGACCAGGCGCGCACGATCCGGATTCCGGTTCACATGATCGAAACGATCAACAAGATGAACCGCATCTCGCGTCAGATTCTGCAGGAAACCGGTCTGGAGCCGGATCCGGCAACGCTGGCCGAGAAGATGGAAATGCCGGAAGACAAGATCCGCAAGATCATGAAGATCGCGAAGGAGCCGATCTCGATGGAAACGCCGATCGGTGACGACGACGATTCGCATCTAGGCGACTTCATCGAAGACAACAACACGGTTGCGCCGGCCGACGCAGCTCTGCATGCCAGCATGCGCGATGTCGTGAAGGACGTGCTCGACTCGCTGACGCCGCGTGAAGCGAAGGTGCTGCGCATGCGTTTCGGTATCGAGATGAGCACCGATCACACGCTCGAAGAAGTCGGCAAGCAGTTCGACGTGACGCGTGAACGGATTCGTCAGATCGAGGCGAAGGCGCTGCGCAAGCTGCGCCACCCGAGCCGTTCGGACAAGCTGAAGTCGTTCCTCGAAGGGAATTGATCGAAGCTGGCGTTGGGTTGCAAATGATGTAGCGGTTTTGAAGGGGGCCTCGCGGTTGTTTCGCCGTAGCGAAGCGGTTGCGAAGGCCCCTTTTTCGTGTAGTATGTCGGCCAATCAACGAATAGGCCCGGCCTTCATGACCGGGTCTTTTTTCTTGGGCCGGACGCCGTGCTGGTTGCAGGCAGCGGACTCATAATCCGCCTCCGAAAGGACACCGTCGGTTCGAATCCGACCCGGCCCACCATCGATGCAAAGAAAGGGTTCCGATAATGTCGGAACCCTTTTTGTTTATATGGCGTGAAGCGGATATTGGGGCGCGGCAATATGTCACTTCCGTTCCGCTATTAATCTTTGCGCCACGGATCTCTATCCTGTTGGATGAAAGGTGTTCGTCGCTGTATGGGCTGCATTCATAAGCGCTTGAGATTGAACGCTGCGAATTCAAGCGAGCGTGTTGAGCAACCCATTTCGCGGCGCGGCAATATCGTCACTCCTCCCGCCCTTGCCGGCGCAAACTCCATTCGATTTAATCCGTCATCTTCGGGATCCGTCTCGTCATTTGCTGGCTTCCGTTTGGCGCTCTGGCGCACAGACTCCATCGCGATAGCGGCGCTAATCTGAGTACCAGTCGGCCCAAAGTCCGCTCAACGAGAGTGGCACGTCGTTTGCATGAGTTCGGCTTCCAAACCATATCAATAACGAGAACGACCATGCGACCCGACCACACCGCTACTGAGTTTGTCCAGACGCAACCCTTGTTGCCTACGCCGCTGGAAAGCGATTGCGGAAGCGCGCCGGAACGTCATACCAACGCGTTGGCGTGCGTCACGTTCTGTTTTGCCTGGCTGTTCGGGCTGGAGCCGTTCCTGACCGGGGCGACCGGCGAGATGCCGCGCTCGCGGCTCGATCGTCAATAGTCTCGTGACATAGCGCGGCGTACGCAGTCGTGCGATTCGGCGTTGAAAGTTTCTCCACACATTGGGGCAATTTCTACAGCCGGAAATCAACCGATCGAGACGATCACGCGAAGGCCCGGCAGTTCGGCCGCAGCGCCGGGACTTCGGGAATAGCCGTTGCGGGCTGAACGTTGGGAGACATTCCCATCCTCAGGACGCTCATCATGCAAACCGATCCCACCATCGACCCCGTCGCCGATCCCGCCAACCAGCCGCTCGATGAACCCGGCGAGCAACCGCGTCCATTGCCCGGCGTGTCGCCCGAAATCGATCCGCTCGCGCCGGGTGCTTCTCCCGAGGACGACGAGGCGCTCCGGCGGTCGCAAGACAAGGCATAAGGCCGTGGTTGTCGGGAACTAGGGAAACTCCGTGTAAAAAAATGGCACGCTCGTGCCGTTTAATGGAGGCGGAAGGCTGTTCGATGTTTGCCATCTGCTTTCAACACGGGTTTTTTGTCACGCGGCGGTTGGCGCCGCATTTCACCTCCGGGCAATGCCCGTGCTGAAGGCTTTCCTCTTCGACGCATGGGCTTTCTGAAGACACCTCAAAAGGTGCGGACTCGCACGACGAACTCCTTCAGACCGGCTGACGGCGGCGGGCTCTACGGGCACTTCCCGGGACTGCATGCCGTCACCCGTTCCGCGCGACAGGCACACAACAGGCTGCACATTCGGCGCGCGCACGGACCCTCACCGCTATCAAGCTGTTCTACTGCACAGCGCGAGAATAAAAGCACACCATCAAATTCATTCGCCCTCGCAAAAGAAGTTAATGATCAAGGCCAATTAACACGGGCTAATTCGGCCCGAGCAAAGCGACTGCATTAATTCAATTAAGTTCCCGCTTTTCCAAAATAAATTTACACCGGTCGAATATCTGCGGCCTAATTGCCTTATTTCCGGGCAATCAGACGCCTGTGATTTTTAATTGTTCCGACCCGATTACGTCAGGATTATTAAATGCTGTTGCATTCACACAACTGACAATATTGAGAAGTTGCAAATTACTTATGACCAGAGCAGGTGCGACATCCGTATGATTTCGCAATAAATGGTGAAAAAACAAAGACTTAATGCCTGCGGCAATTTGATTGTTGCTGATTTCGAAAAATCCTGTTGCGTGAATTGCCGGCGTCGCTACCAGGGCGTCCCCCTACACTCACGCTTCGTTCCAAGGGTGCCCGACCGATCCGAAACGGGTCGGTTAACAGGGCGGTAACAGGTGCGATGCACACGCTGCCGAGGCAGGCCCCGCTCCCCGCGTAAATTTATCGAACAGGAGTCCCACATGAAAAAGAGTCTCATCGTCGTTGCGGTTGCCGCATCGTTCGCCTCCGTCGCTCACGCACAAAGCAGCGTGACCCTGTATGGTCTGCTGGACGCGGGCCTGACGTACACGAGCAACGTCAACCACAATTCCAAGTGGGCAGCTGGTAGCGGCGGCATCAACCAAAGCATGTTCGGTCTGCGCGGTTCGGAAGATCTGGGCGGCGGTCTGAAGGCAATCTTCACGTTGGAAAGCGGCTTCAATATCAACAACGGCAAGTTCGCTAACAACAACGGCATGTTCAACCGTCAAGCGTTCGTCGGTCTGTCGAGCGCGCAATTCGGTACGGTCACGCTGGGTCGTCAATATGACGCAGCTCAAGACTACCTGGCACCGCTGACCGCAACGGGCAGCTGGGGCGGTACGTACTTCGCGCACCCGTTCAACAACGACAACCTGAACACGAACGGCGGCTACGCAGTCAACAACTCGATCAAGTACGCGAGCGCTAACTACGCTGGCTTCTCGTTCGGCGGCACGTACGGCTTCTCGAACCAGGCTGGCGCATTCGCAAACAACCGCGAATACAGCGTCGGTGCTGCATACCAGTGGCAAGGTCTGCACCTGGGCGCTGCTTACGCACAGCAAAACAACCCGGGCGCAGGTAACACGGGTGCTTCGGACGGTTCGTACGTCAACGCACTGGCAGGCAACGTCGGCAACTTCCGTCAACGTGAATTCGGCGCTGCGGGTTCGTATTCCTTTGGCCCGGCAACCGTTGGTCTGGCATGGACGCAATCGCGTTCGGACAACTTCCTGGCTGGCCAGCAATCGCTGCGCGCTAACAACTACGAAGTCAACGGCAAGTACAACCTGACCCCGGCTCTGGGCCTGGGCGTTGCTTACACGTTCACGGACGGCAAGGGCTACGGCGTTGGCGCGAACGGTGGTTCGGAGTCGGTGCGTTACCACCAGATCGGCGTGCAAGCTGACTACTCGCTGTCGCGTCGTACGGACGTCTACGCTCAAGCCGTGTACCAGCACGCAATGGGCGACGGCGGTGTCGCTTCGATCTACAGCGGCGACAACACGCAACTGCCGTCGTCGTCGAAGAACCAGACGGCTGCTACGGTCGGTCTGCGTCACCGCTTCTAAGCTTCAGCAGAAGCTGGTTGTTGTACGAAAAGGTGCCGTTCGCGGCACCTTTTTTTATGCGCGCGCGATTCGATGGTCGGCACCCGGCGTGAATGCCGGATGCCGCGCGCCTTGCAGGGCTCAGGTGGCCCTGCCTGGTTTAGAAAATCGTACGCAGACCGAGTGCAACGCCGGTCTGCTTGTTCTTGCCCGGCAATTCGACCGAGGCAGCGCCCGATACCTTGTCGAAATCGACCGTACCGTACACCTCGGTGCGCTTGGACAAGGCGTATTCAGCCAACGCCACCAACGTATAGCGATTGCCGCTGCCCCGTTGTCCGTTGCCGATCGCTGCATTGGACATGTGGTCGTAGTACGCCGCGCCCGTCAACGTGAGCGCGGGCGTCGCCTGCCACGTGACGCCGGCGAACGGACCGTTGTCGACGCGGCCCGAGCCCTTCAAGATATCGACGCCGGGCACGAGCGTCTGCTGCGCCAGCGCGCTGTCGACGAAACCCGTGTCGTCTTTCGAATGCAGATAGCCGACGTACACCTTCGCTGTGCTGAACGCGTACACCGCGTTTGCGTTGAAGATGGTCTGCTTGTGATTGCTGTTGTCGCTGTTCTGCTGCACGCCACCTGCGACGCTCAACGGGCCGGCCACATACGACAACGTGAAGCCGTACATCGTGCCGGCACCGAGATGGCCCGGCACCTGGCCGGAGAAACCGCCGGCGCCGGTCGATTCCGAGTTGGTGCCGAACGAGTACATCGCGGCCATGGTCAGGCCTTTGTACGTGCCGGTGTATTTCACGGCGTTGTCCGCGTAAAGCCCCGCGCCGAGTGCGCCCGGCAACCATGAGTTCTCGAAGTAGTTGCCGACCGTGAGCGGGTCGTAGGTGTCGCCGAGCAGGTCGAACAACGGCGTCTTCTGACGACCCAGCGTGAGCGTGCCGTATTGGCTGCTCAGGCCCAGATAGGCATTGCGGTTGAAGAGCCGCTGGCTGTCCGAGGCGGAGCCGTCCTGCAGGTTGATGCCGCTTTCCAGATCGAAGATCGCCTTCAGTCCGCCGCCCAGATCTTCCGAGCCGCGCAGACCCCAGCGGCTATTGGTGATCGCGCCGTTCGTCATAAACAGACGGCCATCGTTTTTGGCGTTGGAGTTGGTCAGATAGCGCACGCTCACGTCGGCGACGCCGTATAGCATGATCGAGCTCTGTGCCGAGGCGTGCTCGGAGGTCAACGCGAGGGTGGCGCCACCCACGATGGCGGCGGTCTTGAGGCGTCTTATTTGTCTCACTGGAATTCCTGCTATGCAGTTATGGATTATTCATTCGAGTCCAGCGCGTGCGGGCTGGCCATGCGCCGGCGCGCCGATGATAGACCAGCACCTTCGTCGCGCCAAAAGTCCTTTAGAGCGATAACTTATTGCCGTTTCTGACAATTATCCCGGCCTGTCTGACAAGAGTTAACCTTCGCGGAAGCGTGCTTCGGTTAGTCTGAAATCCATTGATTGATAGACGCTATTTCGCGGCGACGCCAGCCTGTATGCAGCGGCCGCGCGTTTTTACCGCATGGATAATTCCACTCGAAAGCCGCAGCCTCATTTGCCGACCACTTACGATCTCACTGACGAGCAATGGCATCGCATCGTGCCGCTGCTGCCTGAAATGAAGGCCCTTGGACCTCGGCGTGGGCGTCCCAGCATCGAGATCCGCTGGGTGGTGAATAGCGTGATGTGGGTGCTGCACGCGCGCGCGCCATGGAGCGCGATGCCGGAGCGCTACGCGGCGTATCAGACGGCGCATCGCTACTACCTGCGCTGGAAGAAGTCGGGCGTGCTGGCCGACATCGTGTTCACGCTGTTCGAGACCGATGCGATCCTCGAGCGGCCTGTCACGCGAAGGAGCGGCGTGCGTGCTGCATAGATCGCTGTTTCGCAACGACAAATAAAAAGGCTGTCACCGGATTCCCGGCGACAGCCTTATCTGATCGCTCAAGAGGTCTGCGGATCTTATGACCCGTATAACCCGATTACGCAGTTTGCTCGACCTTGAACACGGAGACGGCATGTCGCAGTTGTTCGGTCTGCTCATCGAGCGAACCGGCTGCTGCGGCCGCCTGCTCGACGAGTGCGGCATTGCGCTGTGTAACGTCGTCCATCTGACGGATCGCGAGATTGACTTCGCCGATACCTGAACTCTGCTCCTTCGAAGCCGCCGAGATCTCGTTCATGATGGCGGTCACGCGGCGCACCGCGTCGACCACCTCGCCGATCGTGCTGCCCGCCTTGCCCGCGAGCGTCGAGCCTTCGCCGACTTGCGCGACCGACTGGTCGATCAACACTTTGATCTCCTTGGCCGCTGTCGCGCTGCGTTGTGCGAGATTGCGCACCTCGCCCGCGACTACCGCGAAGCCGCGGCCTTCCTCGCCGGCGCGCGCGGCTTCCACCGCGGCGTTCAGCGCCAGAATATTGGTCTGGAACGCGATGCCCTCGATCACGCTGATGATCTCGCCGATCTTGCGCGAACTATCGGTGATGCCCGCCATTTTCTCGACCACGTCGTTGACCACCTGACCGCCGCGCGCGGCGATGCTCGATGCGTCGCTGGCCAGTTCGGACGCGGTCGCCGCATTGTCGGCGTTCTGCGTGACGGTCTTGGTGAGTTCGTCCATGCTGGCGGCGGTCTGCTGCAGCGACGCGGCCTGTTCCTCGGTGCGGCTCGACAGATCCAGATTGCCCGCGGCGATTTCTTTCGAGGCGACGGTGATCGTCTCCGCCGAGTTCTTGATCCGCGCGACGGTGGACGCGAGTTGATTGCGCATCTCGCGCAACGAGAACAGCAGGCTCGACGTGTCGTCACGGCGCAAGTCGATGCGAGTGGCCAGATCGCCGCGCGCGATCTGCATCGCAATCGAGGCCGCCGCGGAAGGCTCGCCGCCAATCGAGCGCGACACGCTGCGCACCACGCGCGATGCTACGAACGACACGATCAAGCCGAGTACCACCAGCATGCCGGCCGAGCGCGCGAGCGTCGTGTAAAACTGCGCCTGAATGTCATCCATGTAAGCGCCGGCGATGAAGTCCCAACCCCACGGGCCGAAGCGCTTCACATAGCCGATCTTTTCGCTGGGCGTCGTTTCGCCGGGTTTCGGCCACCAGTAGCGCAGGTAGCCGGCGCCGGCCGCCGAGCCGCCGGCCTGGGCGATGTCGTGGTACAGCGCGTTGCCTTTGGCGTCGCGGAAGCCGCTCATCTCCTTGCCGTTCAGCTTCGGGCTCATCGGGTGGTCGATCATGACCGAATCGCTGCGCACGATCGTCACGTAGCCGGAGGCGCCGTAACGTTGGGCATTGACGCGGGCAATGGCTTGTTGCTTCGCGTCGTCGACGGAGAGCTTGCCGGCGTCGGCCTGTTTCGCATAGTCGGCGACGATCGATGCCGCCATATCGGTGACGTCGGCCAGATCGGCGCGCCGTGCGTCCATTTGACCGTTACGTGCTTCGTACGCGTTCACAACGGTCACGATCAGGAGCGCGGCCCAGCACAGCAGCAACGGCACCCACAACTTCTGTTTCAGTGTCATACGGTTCATTATCGGATTCGACAATACGTTGAGCTCGGAATAGGGACGGGCTGCAATCTGCGCTGCATAGCTCGCATAACGGCGCGTGCGGCGCTTTCTTTATCCGGTTGCTCAAAAAACAGTCGAACGGCCGCGCGCAGGCGGCCGCCGAAACAAGCGGGGCATAAGGGGCTGGCAGGGCGTTGGGCGCTAGATCTGTTCCCGGCCGAACGCACCCAGGCGGTCGAGGTCGAGCACGTCGATCTGGTTGTACGAGAGGCGCAAAATCTGCAGCCGTTCGAGGTTTTGCAACGCCTGATTGATCCGCTGACGCGAAACGCCCGCCAACAGGCCGACTTCTTCCTGCGAAATGGCGAGCGTGCGGCCGGTGTCGGGATAGAGGTCCGGGTTGAACAATTGCGCGAGCGATTGTGCGACGCGCGCATCGACATCGAGCAGCCGGCTATTCTGGATCGACGCGATGAATTCGCCCATGCGGTTGTTCAACTGGCGAATCACGAAGCCGGTGAACGGCAAGCTCGACTCCAGCAGCGCGTGGAACGTCTCCGACGGCACGAACATGACCAGCGAAGACTGAATCGCCGCCACGTCGTATTTGCGCAGTTCACGCTTGATCACGCTGCCTTCGCCGAACCAGCCGCCGGGCGGCACGCCGGACAGCGTGCAACTGCGTCCCGAAGGGCTGTAGATGGCAAGTTTGATAAGGCCGGAGTGCACGCCGATCCAGTAGTCCGACGGCTCCTGGCGGCGCGCGATCCATGCGCCGCCTTCCAGATGCTCCGCGTGCGCGCTGGCGAGCACCATGGCCTGATGCTCGGCGGCGAGCGCCCGGAACCACGCACACGTGGCGAACAGGCCCGGCAGATCGGCGCGCGCGACCCGCTCCGGCCTGCGCGGGCGGGCATCGGCGGGGGCGGTGAGCGGAGCGTCGTTCATGGCAGCTTGCGGGTTTTCGGGCGGAAGTGAGTGCGGAGGCGCCAGGGCGCGCCACTCTGTCATTTGAATGACAGACAGTTCACCATGACCATTGTTAGCCTAGTTCATCAATCAGAATAATCGACGGCGCGGCCAGCGCCTCTGGAGACGATGCGATGAAACACATGTTCGAAGCAGGCCTCGAGCGCCGTGAGGCCAACTATGTCCCGCTCACGCCGATCGATTTCATCGTGCGCGCAGCGGAAGTCTACGGTGAGCGGCCGGCGGTCGTCCATGGGGAGATTCGCCGCAACTGGCGCGAAACCTACGAACGCGCCCGGCGATTAGCCAGTGCGTTGCAGCGGGCCGGCATTCAGCGTGGCGACACGGTCGCGGCCTTGCTGCCCAATATTCCTCCGATGATAGAGGCGCACTTCGGCGTGCCCATGGCCGGCGCCGTGCTCAATACGCTGAATACGCGGCTCGACGTGTCTTCGCTGTTGTTCATGCTGCGGCACGGCGAGGCGAAGGCGCTGATCGTCGATACCGAGTACGGCGAGTTCGCGCATCGCGCCGCGCTGGAATTCCCGGATCTGCGCGTGATCAGCGTGGCGGACGCGATGCCCGCCGATCCTTCGCAATTCATCCGCACAACGGACTACGAGGCGTTCCTGCAGTCCGGCGACCCCGAATTCGCGTGGGCCCCGCCGGCCGACGAGTGGGACGCCATTGCGTTGAACTACACCTCGGGCACGACCGGCGATCCGAAAGGCGTGGTCTACCACCATCGCGGCGCGTATCTGAACGCGCTCAGCAATATCCTCGAATGGGATATGCCCAAGCATGCGGTCTACCTGTGGACCTTGCCGCTATTCCACTGCAACGGCTGGTGTTTTCCGTGGACGGTGGCCGCGCGTGCCGGCGTCAATGTCTGTCTACGCAAATTCGATGCGAAGACGGTCTTCGATCTGATTCGCCGTGAAGGCATCACGCACTATTGCGGCGCGCCGATCGTGCAGAGCGCGCTTGCGAATGCGCCGATGGAATGGCGCGAGGGCATCGAGCATCGCGTGTCGACGATGGTGGCGGGCGCGGCGCCCGCTCCTGCGGTGATCGCGAAGATGAAGGAGATCGGCTTCGATCTTACGCACGTGTACGGACTCACCGAAACCTACGGGCCGGCCGCGGTCTGCGCGAAACAGGAGGAGTGGGAGACGCTCGACGACAGCGTGCGCGCCGAACTGAACGCGCGGCAAGGCGTGCGCTATCACCTGCAGGCCGCAGTGACCGTGCTCGACCCGGACACGCTAACACCCGTGCCCGACGATGGCGAGACGATCGGCGAGATCATGTTCCGCGGCAACATCTGCATGAAGGGCTATCTGAAGAACGAGCGCGCGACGGAAGCCACCTTCCAGGGCGGCTGGTTCCATACCGGCGATCTCGGCGTGCGAATGCCCGACGGCTATATCCGCATTCGCGATCGCAGCAAGGACATCATCATTTCCGGCGGCGAGAACATTTCGAGCATCGAGGTCGAAGACACGCTGTACCGTCACCCTGCGGTGTCTGTCGCCGCCGTGGTGGCGATGGCTGATCCGAAGTGGGGCGAGGTACCGTGTGCCTTTGTCGAGCTCAAGGAGGGTGCTCAGGTGAGCGCGGAAGAGATCATTGCGCACTGCCGGCTCTTTCTTGCGGGATACAAGTTGCCGAAAGCGGTGCGCTTCGGCGAATTGCCGAAGACATCGACGGGAAAAATTCAGAAGTTCGAACTGCGCGCGCGCATCAAGGCCGAAGAAAAGCCATGATGCGGTCGCGCGAGTGATGGTGTGGCGTGCCGAATGACACGCCAGTGCCGGTAGTTCATGCCGCAGAATAGGCGCACGGGAGCGCGTGGATCACGTGCGCGTCATCGCGCAGGATCGCACGCCGGTCGCGCGCTTAGCCGCGCGTGTCGACCCAGTGACGTGCCCAGCGTGCCGAGTGCTGCAAAGCCTGTTCTTCGTTCGTGAAGTAATCGAGCGAATAGAACTGGTAGCGCCCGTCGGTACGCGCGCTGTCGGCGCGTTCGAGCAACAGATTGGATGAAAAAGTGCCATCGGGCAAACGATGCGCCGAGGGTTTGACGGCATAGCCGTTGTAGTGATGAATATGTTTGTTTTGCATTTTATATTTTAATGATGTTCGAGTGCGCGCCTGCCTTGCGGACCCTTGTACGAGTCGCGCGGACGAGCTGATTCAAGCCATTGCGAGCCGAATCCTGACGCAGTCGGAAAGCGAAAAATGGGCGTTGAAGCCGGAGGAGAGAATGAGGTGCAACGAGGCGTTTGGCGCTCAGGCAAGCTGCTTGAATGACATGCAGCTCAAAGCGATACGCGCCAACTGTGGGAGACAAAGCTCCGCGAGGATGTCGCTGCAGCCCGATGTCCGTTGCCGGACACCGAGCCCTTCAAACTTACAGCGGCTTGATGTTAGCCGCTTGCAGACCCTTCGGGCCTTGCTTCGTTTCGAAGCTCACTTTCTGATTCTCAGCCAGCGTCTTGAAGCCGTCGCCGCTGATTTCGGAGAAGTGCGCGAACAGGTCGTCGCCGCCCTTGTCCGGAGTGATGAAGCCAAAGCCTTTGCTGTCGTTGAACCACTTAACGGTACCGGTATCCATGAAGAATCCTTGAGGTAAAAAATAGAAAGATGTGCTCTGTGAAAGAGCGTGTGAAGCGTCAAGGAGGGAGAGGACAACGAATACCGCTGAGGGAGCGAGACATTGATGAACAGCAATCGAACTTCTTGAACTTCGGGTGCCACAGTAACCGCGGGGGTGTATCAGCGTCAACACTTATCTTGTAACTGTTTTGCCGGGTGCGCGCGGGGCTTGTGCTGAGCGCTTGCAGATAGGGCCCTGGTTCCCGGCTTGCCGTGCCGCGCAGCGCGGCAAGCCGTTGGAGCGGCATCGCGTTTTCAGATGCCCACTTTGTGTGCAGTCAGGATCAGGCGCAATCCCAGCGCGGCGACTGCGCTCGCGGCGACGCGATCGACCCAGGCTTTCCACTGCAGGTAGATTTCGCGCGGCCGCTTGCTCGAAAAACACAACGCGACGACGGTGTACCAGCCGGCTTCGATAGCGAAGATCGCAGGCGGCAATGCAAAGTAGCACCACAGCGGCGGATGTTGCGGCAGCAGCGCCGCGAAAATACTGCCGTAATAGACGGCTGTCTTCGGATTGCTGAGTTGTGTGCTCAAGCCGATCCAGAAAGATTTGCGAGCATTGCCCGAGACCGCTTGCGAGGCATCGAAGGCGAGCGGTTTGGCGGCGCCGCGCCAGATTTTCGACGCGAGGTAGATCAGGTACAGCCCGCCTGCCACTTTCAGGCCGACGTAGAGCCATTCGACACTCGCCAGCAAGGTGTAGAGACCGAGCAACGCGATGCCGCTAAAGAACACGCCGCCGACGCCCATGCCGATGGCGGTAGCGAGACCATCGCCGCGCGACAGTCCGATCGCATTGCGGGCGACGATCACGAAGCTCGGTCCCGGACTCATGGCGCCTAACAGGAGTGCGGCGAGGATGGTGATGATGGCGGTTGAAGCGGTCATGGTCGAGTGTCTCCTATGCGCTAGCATGCTAGTCAGTAAAACATAACATGAGAGAAGGGGCTTTGCTTTTTTGCCCTTGCTGCGCGCTCATTTCTTGTCGATAAATATTGCCGCTTCTGCTCGCAGTCTGGATAAGCCAATCAGAATTGAAAAGCCCTGCATCGCGGACTAACCATTCGTTGCTGCAAGCAAAAGAAATTGGATGCTAGAATCGCTTTCCATACGCTGAAGCAGCCCCGAACCACGGGGCCAGACACGAGCGCAATTCGATCCGGTTGCCGACGAATTCCCCATAATCCAAGATTTATTGGGCATGATTTCCAGGTGCGAATTTTCCCGCATCGGGAGAGGCATCGCGAGTTCGATTCGCACTCGAGCTATCTGAATCACGCATAGGCTTCGCGTTGTTTAGCGAAGCCTTTTGTTTTTCTAACACGAGCATTATTAGCCGCGACACTGGTACGTTATGAAAGAGCCTGGGGAACAACGGCAGCTCGACTTCGATGGGAATGCGCGTGAGCGCCTGGTCGCATGGATCCGCCGACGCATGGACGAATACGGCATTACGATAGAAGCGCTCGCCGAAGCGATCGAAACCGATGCGGCCGCGACCCGGGCCGTGATGTATCGCGACGCCTACGGCAATACGTGGGACGGTCACGGTGATAAACCGGACTGGCTCGCGCGTGCAATTTACGCTGGACAGAACATCGATCATTTCCGTTGCTAAGGGCAGCGTCTGCCGCTTGCGTGCCAGTTGTCGCATGGCCAGCCGGCAGGTTCCTTTGCCGTTGATCGCATGCACGATCTGCCTTAAGATCGGCAGGTCGTTGCCGATTCCGTGCCCATTCATGTGGGCACATGCGGCACAGAACTGGAAGCTGCATGTCGTACGGTCGTCGAACTCCTTCATCTGAATTTCCTGCTTTTCGTTTCCCTGTCTGGCTCCGCTGTCTCGCGGTACTCGGCCTGTTGTGGCTGAATATCGGTGGGTCGTTTGGTGCGGCTCACGAGCCCGCACGGCAGCCGTCCGCTCGCGTGAACCGGCAGGTCGAGCCTTCCGCCAGGCACACGTCGAAAGCGAAAGCCAAACACTCGAGCAAAGCGAGGAAGCCCACCGAAATCGCGCGTGTTGCTTCGCGCCAGATCCGTCTACGTCGTCGACGAACGAACGCATGCCGTGCTCACCGAAAAGCAGGCCGACCGAGTCATGCCGATTGCTTCGGTATCCAAACTGATGACGGCGGTCGTGTCGTTCGATGCGAGGCATGCATTGAACGCACCGCTTAACGTTACCGTTCAGGACCACCGATCGCGATCAGGTGGTTTTACCCGGCGGCGGGCGGGCGAGCTTGAGTTATCACAACTCGAATGCGCTGGTGCGAGGCGGCGACCGCTCGATCGTGCTGCAGAAAACCGGCTTCATCAACGAGGCCGGGCACTGCGTCGTGGTGCGAATGAAGGTGCACGGCAGGCCGGTGGACATCGTGGTGTTGGGTGCGCCACGCGCGCACGATCACATTGCCGACGTGGTGAGAATCAGCTGCTGGCTGCGCTGTTCGCTGCGGTGAGCGGTATTCATCAGACAAGAAACCTGAAAAAAGACCAAAAAAAGCCCGCGCAAGGCGGGCTCAACTACTCGGAGTTTCGCGATCCAGTCGCTAGAAGGATCATGCTGAGTGTATGTGAAAGCTATATGAAAGTGTAGAAAAAACCGCTTCAAAGATCGAAAAATACGGTTTCCTTATCGCCTTGCATGTGGATATCGAAACGGTAAACGTTCGCCACATTCGGCTCGCGGCGCGCGATCAGCGTGTCGCGGCGGTCCGCTGGAACCGTTGCCAGCACGGGATCTTTCTCGTTCGCCGCGGCTTCGTCCTCGAAATAGACGCGCGTGAAGGTGTGCAGCAGCATGCCGCGCATGGTCAGAATCAGATTCAGATGCGGCGCTTCATCCGGACTGGCGCGGCCCGGTTTCACCGTCTCCACGACGAAGCGTTTGTGCGGATCCGTGCCGGTGCCGACGCGCGCGAAACCGCGGAAGCCGGTCTTGAGGATTTCCTCACGCGACTCCGGGAAGTGCCCGTCCGCGTCCACCTGCGAGACTTCGAGCATGGCGTCGCCAATGACCTTGCCGTCGCCGTCGAACACCTGCCCGACAAGCGTGATGTGTTCGCCGGCCGCTTCGCGGTCAGCCAGAACAGGCGTGAACAGGCTCTTGAATTCGAAGTCGTACTGCTGCGGGCACAGACCGTACGCGAAGTAAGGTCCAACCGTTTGCGAAGGCGTTTGCTTGAGAGTGGTCATGGCTTAGCGCTCCATCGGAGTTTCGTTATGGCCGCGCAGCACGATGTCGAAGTCGTAGCCGAGCGCATAGGCCTCTTGCGTGGTGTCGAGCGAGAAATCCGCGATCAGGCGGTCACGGGCGTGCTCCGGCGTACCCTGGAAAATCGGGTCGAACGCCAGCAGCGGGTCGCCGGGGAAGTACATCTGCGTGACGAGGCGCGAGCCGAAATGGTCGCCGAAGAGCGAGAAGTGGATATGGTTCGGACGCCAGGCATTCGGATGGTTGCCCCACGGATACGCGCCCGGCTTGATCGTCAGGAAACGATAGCGGCCTTCGTTGTCCGTGATGCAGCGGCCCGCGCCGAGGAAATTCGGGTCGAGCGGCGCGTCGTGCTGATCGGCCTTGTGCACATAGCGGCCGGCGGCGTTGGCTTGCCAGATTTCGACCAGCGTGTTGCGCACCGGGCGGTTGCCTTCGTCGAGCACACGGCCCGTCACGATGATGCGTTCGCCAAGCGGTTCGCCGTTACGCACGGCGTTACGTGTCAGGTCGTGGTCGAGCGCGCCGAGGTCTTCGGTGCCGTAGACCGGCACGCGCTGGTCGCGCAGCTTTTCCTTCAGCGGAATCAGCGGACGCGTCGGGCCGCGTTTGACCGACGAACCGTAGCCGGGGTAGACATAAGGCGGGTGGGACGGGAAGTCGCGCGCGCTGAGAAAGGAATCGTCCATCAGTGTCTCCTTCGAGGAATTGTGGGGTACGACGTTATGGAGAGACTTTATCCAACCTAAGAGGTTATGCAAAATGACGTTTTCGCCCTTTTCGTATAACCTGCCGTTATGCAACGCAGCCTCGCGGATAGCCGCGTCAAATTCCGTCATCTCCAGTGCTTTCTGGCCGTCGCGCAGTTCGGCAGCGTCCAGCGGGCGGCAAACAGCCTGTCGATCACCCAGCCCGCGGTCTCCAAGACCGTTGCCGAACTCGAAGCGATTCTCGGCGTGAAGCTGTTCGAGCGCGGCCGCCACGGCGCCGTGCCGACCCGTGAGGGGCAACTTTTCATGCCGCACGCGAGCGCCTGCGTCAGCGCTTTGCGCCAGGGTGTCGATCTGCTGGCGCGGGCGGAAGGCGCGGCCGCGGCCACGCTGGAAATCGGCATTTTGCCGACCGTCGCAGCGGCGTTGATACCGCCGGTGCTGAAGCAGTTCGCCGCGCTCTGGCCGCGCGTGATCGTGCGCCTCGCGACCGGCGCCAACCCGGAATTGCTCGAGCGCCTGAAAGCGGGCACGATCGAATTTGCGATCGGACGTCTGGCCGATCCCGAGCGGATGGTCGGGCTCAGTTTCGAGCAGCTCTTCAGCGAGCCGTTGATCGCGGTGGTACGCGCAGGGCATCCGTTGGCGGCGGGCACGGGTTTGCCGGCCACGTCGCTCGAGGATTTTCCGGTTGTGTTGCCGCCGTTCGGCACGTTGATCCGGCAATCGGCGGACAGCTTGTTGAGCGCATGGGGCGTGCCGCCGTTGTCGGCGTTCGTCGAGGTATTGTCGGTTTCGACGGGCCGCGCGTTGACGCTCGAGAACGGCGCGGTGTGGTTCGTCCCGCTGAGCGCGGTCGAATACGAGCTGGCGCACGGCATGCTGGTACGTTTGCCGTTGCCCTTCGCCGGCACCGGCGAGCCGGTCGGGTTGATTCGTCGCTCGGACACGCAGCCGTCGCCGGTCGGACGGGCGTTTATCGAGGCGGTGCGTGAGGTCGCGCAGCAGCGCATGGCGTCGAGTGCGGATAAGGCAACGGGTAAAAGGGTGCAGAAGCGGAGCCGCAAATAGGGCGTTTCGTACGCAATCGTGAATGGCTAGTGGCACGAAGCGTGGGGCGGCGCCATCGTGTGAACCATTCGGTACAAAATGAAGGTTGCGAACGCCCGGCCACTCGGTGTACAAACACGATGCAAAAGCCGTCGCGGGCCGCGATGCTGCGGCACACCACGTATGCGGTGTCACACTGCGGATGTGGCGGCGGCTTGCACCGAACACCAGAAATAGCGGGAACAGCGTCGAAAGACTGTAAAGGAGATTGCCATGCCCAGCGACTTGCCCACTCCAGACGCCGCGCTGCGCGCCGTGTCGGCGCCTGAGCACAATCCGCTCGGCACTGCCGGCCTCGAATTCGTGGAATTTGCCGCGCGCGATCCGCAGGCGCTCGGCGAAACCTTCACCCAACTCGGCTTCAAGGCGATTGCGCGGCATATCAGCAAGGACGTCACGCTCTATCGTCAGGGTGAGATGCAGTTCCTCATCAACGCCGAGCCGGACTCGTTCGCCGCGCGCTATGCGGAAGAATACGGCGCGGGCATCTGCGCGATCGGCATTCGCGTGGCGGACGCGCAGCGCGCCTTCGACCGCGCGATCGACCTCGGCGCATGGGCGTTCGAAGGCGAGAGGATCGGCACGGGCGAACTGCTGATTCCGGCGATTCAGGGCATCGGCGATTCGCATATCTATTTCGTCGACCGTTGGCGCGGCCGCGGCGGCCAGCGCGGCGGCCTCGGCGACATCTCGATCTTCGACATCGACTTCCGGCCCGTCGAAATCGACACAGCGCAGGCCGACCTGAACCATGCGGGCACCGGCCTCGTCGCCGTCGATCATCTGACGCAAACGGTCGGCGAAGGCCGGATGCAGGAATGGCTCGACTTCTATCGCGACCTGCTCAACTTCCGCGAGATTCACGAGTTGCACGCCAACTGGCATGTATCGGCGGAATCGCGCGTGATGGTGTCGCCGTGCGGCGCGATTCGCGTGCCCTTGTACGAGGAAGGCACGAGCCGGACCAACCTGATGCACGAGTATTTACCGGACCATCCGGGCGAAGGCGTGCAGCATATCGCCCTCGCGACCGACGACATTTTCGCGTGCGTCGAGCAGTTGCTCGCGGACGGCGTCGAATTCGTCGAGCCGCCGCAGCGCTATTACGAACAACTCGACGCGCGCCTGCCGGGTCATGGGCTCGATGTCGCGCGACTCAAGCGCACGCACGTGCTGGTGGACGGCGAGATTGGCGCGGACGGCGTGCCGCTGCTGTTTTTCCAGACCTTCGTGCGGCGCCGCGCCGGCGAAATTTTCTTCGAGATCGTGCAGCGCCAGGGTCACCATGGCTTCGGCGAAGGCAATCTGAGTGCACTAGCCAAAGCGCGCGAACAAGCCGGCGCTTGAGGCCTGACCCGACGCCGGCTTACCCGGTATCGGGCGGGCCGGCCAACGCGGGATTCACCGCGCTGTAGGCCGCGGCTTCGTGCAACAGCCACTCGCGAAAACTCGCCAGCGGCTTGCCATGACTCAACTCGGTTGGATAGACGAGGTAGTACGCCGAGTCGGCGACGGCGGGCGCATCGAGCGGAATCACGAGCCCGAGCTGGTCGAGCTGCGCATCGACGAAAAAGCGCGGCACCACTGCAATGCCGAGACCGGCCGCGGCCGCGCTGATCAGCATGGTGTGGAGTTCGTAGCGTACGCCCTGCATGGCCCGGTTGTCGTCGACGCCCACGCTGGCGAACCACGACGCCCAGCCGTCCGGCCGGGTGGTGGAGTGCAGCAGCGGATAATCCAGCAGATCGGCGGCGCTTTGAACGGGCCGCTCCAGCAGACTCGTCGCGCACACCGGCACGACCTCCTCGCTGAACAGGAAATCCGCCGACGTGCCCGGCCACGTGGGCTTGCCGTAGTGAATCGCGGCCTCGAAATGGGTCTCGGCGAACGGGAACGTGCCGGTTCGCACCCCCATGTTCACGCGCACGTCCGGATACTGCGTGTTGAATGCCGCGAGCCGCGGAATCAGCCATTGCGACGCGAAAGTCGGCAGCACCGCCAGTTCCAGATAACCGCCGCCGCTGCCGTGCGCGATGATGGACAGCGTGTCGCGATCGAGTTGTTCCAGCGAGCGCCGCACCTGCGCGCTATATACCTTGCCCGCCTTCGTCAAGACCACGCGCTGTTTGACGCGCACGAACAGCCGCACGCCAAGATTGCTCTCCAGTGTATTGATTTGCCGCGACACCGCGCTCTCGGTGAGGAAGAGTTCGCGCGCCGCATGCGTGAAGCTCTCGTGCCGCGCGGCGGCCTCGAAAGCGAGCAGCGCGCCCATGCTGGGGATCTTGAACTTTCGCATGTTGATTCCAGAAACGCATCAAGTGGCGATTTTATCTCGCTTTACGGCAGGCCGGCTAATTTGAATAATCATGCCTTCGACCATGCCGTTCTGTGCTTTTACATCCGCGCCGGCAGGTCTGTTCGACCATGTGATTCAGCGCCCGTAAAAGCCACGTAGAGAGCTGCTATGCAAAACATCAAGAATGCGAATGTTGAACAACTGCTGCTGAAGCTGCTCGGTGTGGACAAGACCACACGGCTCTTCGCGACGCTGAACCATCCGCGCATTCTGGACGAATGGGAGGACGGCATCGTCACGCGCGCCGAGCTCGCGCAGGCGATGAACATGGCGCTGTTCGAGGATCTGCTGGCGCGCTCGGCGAACGGCCGCCAGTACACCGAGGAGACGATCGCGGAGGGCGGCAGCGTGTACTTCGATCACGGCGCGTTGCGCACGGTGCGCTGGCCGCACAGCGGCGCGTTGCCGACGGGCGAAGCCGCGTTTGCGCGTATTCTTCGTCCGCTCGGCTTCAGCATCAACGGCCGCTATCCGCTCGACCGGCTCGGCATGACCGGCCGCGCGTGGGCGCATGACGACGCGCCCGATGAAATCGCGCAGTTCTTCGTCAGCGAATTGCATCCCGAGCGGTTCTCGGCGGCGTTTCAGCAGGCGGTGACCAACGTGATCGGCGCGTCGCTCGATCCGTTGACGCCGCGTGCCGTCGGCCAGTTGTGGGAGCTCGAGCGCGACGGCGTGCTGCCGCTCGACGCGGCGCACGAATTGCTGCCGGTGATCGTCGGCGCGTTTGCGCGCCAGCACGACACGCCACGCGAAGCCGATTACGAAGTATTGTTGAAGGAATCGGCAGAGATGGCGTGGATCGCCACGGAAGGCAACGCGTTCAACCATGCCACCGATCGCGTCGCGGACGTCTTTCAACTGTCCGACGACGAAAAGGCCAAGGGTCGTCCGATGAAACTGGAAGTGGAGCGCTCGCGATCGGGACGCGTGTTTCAGACTGCGTATCGTGCGGACCTCGTGCAGCGCGAGTTCCGCGCGGCTGACGGCGGCATCGTGACGCGTGAAGTGCCGGGCTCGTTCTACGAGTTCATCACGCGTAGGCGGACTTTTGATCAGGACGCGCGTCGTTGGGAAACGGACCTGCGTTTCGACGCGGGCAACGCACAGGGCATCTTCAAGATGACCGCGGGACAGGCTGCCTGAGCGCGAAGCGGCAGAGCAAGCACGAACGACGGGGAGCGCAGTGGGAACGTCATTTGATGAGGAACAGGGCGCGAGCGTCGATGAACTGCACGACGACGGCACTAGCGCATTGAAGCAGGCGCCGCACGTTGCCATGCCTTTCACCGGCACCGCCGCTGTGATGCAGGCGCTCGAAGCCGATTTGCGCAGCCACGTCCGCGGCGAAGTGCGCTTCGATCAGGGCTCGAAAGCGCTGTATGCGGCGGATGCGTCGAACTATCGGCAAGTGCCGCTCGCCGTCGTCGTGCCGGCGGATGTCGACGACCTGTTGGCCACGCTCGCCGCCTGCCGCCGCAACGACGTGCCGTTTCTCGCACGCGGCGGCGGCACGTCGCAGAACGGCCAATGCGTCAACGTCGCGGTGGTCGCCGACGCGAGCAAGTATGTGAACCGTGTCGTGTCGGTCGATCCAGTCGCGCGCGTCGCGATCGTCGAACCCGGCGTGGTCTGCGATACCTTGCGCGATGCCGCCGAACAGCACGGCCTCACTTTCGCCCCCGACCCGGCGACGCACAGCCGCTGCACGCTCGGCGGCATGATCGCCAACAACTCGTGCGGCGCGCATTCGGTGATGGCCGGCAAAACGGTCGAAAACGTCGAGGCACTGGAAATCGCGACCTTCGACGGCGCGCGTTTCTGGGTCGGTCCGACATCCGATCAGGAAGTCGAACGCATCATCGCCGAGGGCGGCCGCCAGGGCGAGATCTACGCCGCGTTGAAGCAGTTGCGCGACACCTACGCCGAGCAGATTCGCGCGAAATTCCCGCAGATCAAGCGGCGCGTGTCGGGCTTCAATCTCGATCAACTGCTGCCGGAAAACGGCTTCAACGTCGCGCGTGCTTTGGTCGGCACCGAGGGGACGTGCGCGCTCACCTTGCAGGCGAAAGTGCGGCTCGTGAAGAGTCCGGCGATGCGCGTGATCGTCGTGGTCGGCTTCACGGATATCTACACGGCGGCGGATGCTGTGCCGCTTTTCATGCGCTGCAATCCGATCGCCATCGAAGGACTCGACCGCGCGATCATTCGCGGTTTGCAGGCGCGCGGTTTGAAGAAGGACGAGATCGCGTTGCTGCCCGAAGGCGATGCATGGGTCGTGCTCGAATTCGGCGCGGACACGCAAGAGGCGGCGATGCTTGAAGCGCAAGCCGCCGCGGCTTACTTCTCTTCGGGCGAAGCCGGGCCGAACGTCTCGGCGATGCTCGTCGAAGATCGCGCGTTACAGGCCAAGGTGTGGTCGATCCGTGAGACGGGCGCGTCGGCGGTGGCGTTGTCGGTCGATTCCGGGACGCCGGACCCGATTGTCGGCTGGGAAGATGCAGCGGTCGATCCGCTGCGTCTAGGCGATTATCTGCGCGCGTTCCAGGCGCTGGTGGATCGCCATGGTTACGAGACGAGTCTCTACGGCCATTTCGGCGATGGCTGCGTGCACGCGCGCATTACCTTCGATCTACGCAGTGCGGAAGGTGTCGCGACGTGGCGCAAGTTTCTGCGCGAAGCGGCCGAACTGGTCGTCGAATTCGGCGGTTCGCTGTCGGGCGAACACGGCGACGGGCAGGCCAAGGCCGAGTTTCTGCCGATCATGTACGGCCCCGAGTTGATGCGGGCGATGGAGCAGTTCAAGGCGATCTGGGATCCGGCCAATCGTCTGAATCCGGGCAAGGTCGTGCACGCGTATCGCGCCGACGAGAACCTGCGCATGGGGCCGGCCTACAAGCCGGTCACGTTGCAAACCAGACTGACGTTTGCGAGCCAGGAAGGCGACGGTTTTCAGCGCGAGATCGAGCGATGCATCGGCATGGGCAAATGCCGCTCGCTCGAAGGCGGCACGATGTGCCCGAGTTATCGCGCGACACGCGAAGAGAAATATTCGACACGCGGCCGCGCGCATCTGTTCTGGGAAATGCTGCAAGGCGACGTGATCGCCGACGGCTGGCAAAGCCGCGAAGTGAAGGAAGCGCTCGATACATGCCTCGCATGCAAGGGCTGCAAATCCGATTGCCCGACGCATACGGACATGGCTTCATACAAGGCGGAATTTCTTTCGCATTACTACGAGACGAATCGTCGGCCACGGCAGGCGCTGTTCATGGGACGTATCGGCGAATGGGCGCCGTGGGCGGCGCGTTTTCCACGTCTGACGAACTTCATGACGTCGGCGCCGGGTTTGTCTTCGTTCGGCAAGTGGGTGGCCGGCGTGGCGCAAACGCGCGAACT
Source organism: Paraburkholderia aromaticivorans (assembly GCF_012689525.1). Taxonomy (NCBI): domain Bacteria; kingdom Pseudomonadati; phylum Pseudomonadota; class Betaproteobacteria; order Burkholderiales; family Burkholderiaceae; genus Paraburkholderia; species Paraburkholderia aromaticivorans. The sequence goes on along the minus strand of NZ_CP051515.1, from coordinate 3,359,101 downwards.
GCCTCGATTCGCGGATGCCACATACAGGCAGATCGCTCGACGTTCGCCGCAAGCGGCGCGTGATGCTCGCGGCGACATGAAAAAAGTCATCCTGTGGGTCGATACGTTCAACGATCACTTCACGCCCGAGATCGCGCAGGCCGCTGCCGATGTTTTGAAGCAATTGGGCTGGCATGTCGTGTTGCCGAAGAACCGTTTGTGCTGCGGGCGTCCGCTGTACGACTTCGGGCTGCTCGAACGCGCGCGCGAACTGCTCACGCACATTCTCGACGACCTCGCGGACGATATCGCCGCCGGCGTGCCGCTAGTCGGTCTCGAACCGGGTTGCTTGTCGGTGTTCAAGGACGAATTGCTGAAGCAACTGCCCAATCATGCGTTGGCGAAGAAGCTGTCGGCGCAAACCTTCCTGTTCTCCGATTTCGTCGCCCGTCAGCCGTTCGATTGGCCGACGCTCGCCGCGGACGTGATCGTGCACGGACATTGTCATCAGAAGGCGCTGTTCGGCATGCAGGGCGATACCGCGCTGCTGAACAAGCTCGGCGTGAAATGGAAACTGCTCGATACGGGATGTTGCGGCATGGCCGGATCGTTCGGGTTCAACGCGGAGCACCACGCGCTGTCCACGAAGATCGGCGAAGACAAGCTATTTCCGGCGGTGCGTGCGGCGGCCACGGAGACGATCGTGTTGACCAACGGCTTCAGTTGCCGCGAACAGATCGAGCAGGGGACGGGGCGTCACGCAATGCATATCGCGCAACTCGCGCAGCGGGCGTTGGCGACGCGCTAAAGCGCCTTCAGGCGCGCTGACGCGCTTGCGTTACTTCTTTGTCGATTCGAGGGTGGCCGGCGCTTGCGGAATGTCGGCGCTGGTCGCCATCCACAACACTTCGGCGTCTTCTTCGCTCGTGGAGACCGCTGCGTGACCAGTGCGGCTGTCGAAGTAGAGACTGTCGCCGGCGTTCAGATGCGTCGGCGCATACAACTCCGAATAGAGGCAGACGCTGCCGCTGATCACATACAGAAACTCCTCACCTTCGTGACGGCCCCAGTCGTCGAAAGCATCGAGCGTGTGCGCGGAGATGCGGATACGAAACGGCAGCATCGCCTTGTGCGCGAGGTCAGTGGCAAGCAATTCCATCTGGTAGCCGCGATACGCGTGGCGCTGGCCTTCGTTCTTTCGGGTCAGCGCGCGGCGGCCACTGGCGCTCACTTTCGGCGTGGAGCCGAACAGCTCGCCGATTTCAATCTTCAGTCCGAGGACGATTTTCTGCAGCACGTCGAAAGTGGGGGACATCAGGCCGTTTTCGACCTTCGAGAGCGTCGAGCGGGACACGCCGCACAGGCGGCTGGCGGTTTCCAGCGTCAGGTCCTGCGCCTGGCGGGCCGCGCGGACGCGGCGGCCGAGGTCGGTGATGGACGGATCGGCGGATTTGGCGAGATGGGTGTCCATGGGGCTTGATGCTCTAAATGCGCGCTTGGAGGGACGATGTTGTTTCCGATAATAACATTTGAGGCGAGCGGCAAGTTTGGAGGCGAGAGTCAGGCGGTGGGGTGGTCGGCGGCGCTTTGAGCCGTCGCGCGTGGCCTGAGCGGCGAAGCGAATCGGCGAGATCGAAGTTCGCGTGCTTTTCTCATCGGAAACTTTGATTCTTGGCGGACGGGCGGCGCGCTGGCATTTATCGAGGAGTCGGGCAACGTGATTCCTCTTTTGACACCCGCTGTCTTCAGTCCAGTTGTGGCTGATGTGGCTGATTTAGCGCCGATCCCGGTCAGGCGTGACCCGAGCGTTCGCTGAATCGCTGTGTTGCAGCGTGCAGCGCCGCGCTCGGACTATCGAGCGGCCGTCTACCCTTCTGGACGAGGTCGGCGGCGGGCGCCATCCACGGATGAGCGAATGCGACAACGGTCGCGCCTGCCTCATACGCCGCATCGGCGGATGACGCGGTCGCTACGAGGCATGCTTGAATGTCCCCCTCTTTGAACAGCGCCCAAACGTGGCCAACGTGAACGATCTCCACCGACGCTGCGCTTTTGCCTGCGTGCTCCGCGAAGAGCCTCCTGGTCGACTCGATTGCTGATTCAGCGGCACACAATACGACGATTCTCCCGCCCACTTCTGCCGCCGCCGCAGCCAAAGCGACATCCGCCCGGACGATGGGCACAGGCGGACTCTTGATATCGGCCACGGCGGGCCCGAGCGTGGCGCAAGTGAGAATGACAGCGTCGGAATCGGCTGCCAGCGCGAGAAGACGCTGGTTTGTCTGGGCGCGCAACTCGTCCGAAAAGGTCCCCGTTTGGTCGATGGCCTCGCGAAGATCCGCTCTCGCTTCATGGTGAAGATCTTCGGCCCGCAGTCCAAGCGTTTTTGCTGCCTGCTCAAACACTTGGCGGTTTCCATCCATCGTATGCAGAAACGAAATACGCATTGCCGTATGCCTCGGTATCAGGTGTGTCGTGTCGACGCCGCTCCGTATTTCCACGCCGACGGGCGCCCCAATCGGTTCCGCTGCATTGTTGCAACGTCGGTGCGGGCTAACAAGGCAAGCTCCTCTACCGGTATCGCTGCTACCTCTCTCACGCGAGCGATCAGCGACGATATAGGCGCCTTATGGTCCGTTGTTCCGTGCATTCGAGAAGACCGTTGAGCCCTAATATCATCGGTCCGCATGCTGTTAGCTGTCATTTAGCTTGTATCCCGAACGTCGCCGGACGTCCGCAGACGTAGTAACGTATTGAAAATTTAACCTTTCGCCCCGTTACATTGATTCTTGAGGCGCATATGTCCACGGACACAGACACAATCACCGATGAACAGATCGCTGCAATCGCCGATCGCATGGTCGAAGAGGGCAGAAGAGTTTCGCCAGTGACAATCTGGAAAGAGGTTCGCGGCGGTTCGCTGGTGGCGATAGTCGCGGCCTTGCAACGCTGGCGCGAAGCGCGGCAGGCCGAAACACCGCAAGCGCAGGTCCAGCACGGATTGCCGGAGGGCCTCGCCGAAACGGTCATCAGCGCCGCGGATCGGATCTGGGCGGCGTCCCAACACGATGCGGAGAAGGCGTTCAATCAACGTCTCGCCGCGGTGAACCAGGACCTCGAAGCAGCCCTCGCGGAACGGGACGAAGCGCTTGCCGAGTATCAAAAGAGCATCGATGAAATCGAAACGGGGCGCAATCGTCTCAGCGCGCTGACGGACGCGCTGAGTGCGTCGGAAAGTGCGGCCCTACGCCTCGAAGCGGAACGCGCGACCGCCGCCGGTCGTGCCGAAGCGGCTGAAACGCACGTCGACGAACTGGTGCAGCGTGCGTCTGCACAAGGCGCCGAACTGGAAGGTATGAAGGCCTCGCTCGACGAGGAACGCGTCGCGCGTGAAGAGTTGGCCACGGCGCTGACCGGCAAAACCAATGAAGTCGCTCAGGTCACTCAGGAACGAGATCAGGCGCGGCACGAGGCCGCGACATTGAGCGATGCCTGTCAGGCGAAGACGGAGGAGGCGACGCGATTCGCGCAAGACGCGAGCGCGGCCACGTCGCGCGCTGAAGCGGCGGAGGCACGCATCGAGGAATTCGTGCAGCGCGCGTCCGTGGACCAGGCCAAACTGGAAGCGTCGAACGCGTTGCTTGAAGAGGAACGCAAGGCACGCGAAGGGCTGGCCGCGGTTGTCACGAGCAAGAACGATGAAGTAACGCGAGTCACGCAGGAACGCGATCACGCTCAGCAGGAAATCGCCGCGTTGCGCGACGCCCATGAGGCGAAGTCGCAAGAAGTGACGCAATGGTCGCAAGAGGCGAGCGCCGCGTCGTCGCGTGCACAAGCCGCAGAGGCGCGCGTGGAAGAACTCACGCGGCGTGTGTCGTTGCAAGATGACGACCTGGAATCTGCGAAGGTATCGATCGAAGAGGAACGCCGGGCACGCGAGGAATTGGCTTCGATCGTCTCCGTCACGAACGATGAGATGACGCAAGTCGCTCAAGAGCGTGATCTTGCGCTGGAGGAAATCACATCGCTGCGCGACGCCTATGAGGCCAAGTCGCACGAGGCGAACGCTGCTGCGTCACGCGCGAAAACGGCAGAGGCGCGCGTGGCAGAACTCACGCAACGCGTGTCGTCGCAAGATGCCAGCCTGGAAGCCACGAAGGCGTCGCTTGAAGAGGAACGCAAGGCACGTCAAGAATTGGCCTCGGCTGTCTCCCGCAAAACCAACGAAATAACGCGAGTCACTCAGGAGCGCGACCAGGCGCTGCAGCAAGTCGCGACGTTGGACGCCGCGTATCAGGCGAGCTCGCAGGAAGCGGCACGATGGTCGCAGGAAGCGAGCACGGCGACGTCACGCGCTCAAGCCGCAGAGACACGTGTAGAAGAACTCGAACAGCGTGCATCGGTGGATCATGCCAATCTGACAGCGACGAACGCGTTGCTGGAAGAGGAGCGTAAAGCACGTGAAGAGTTGACAGCGGTTGTCTCAGCCAGGAACGACGATGTAACGCGAGTCACTCAGGAACACGATCAAACGCGACAGCAGTTCGCCACTTTGCGTGACGCCCATCAGGCGAAGTCGGAAGAAGCGACGCGACTGTCCGAGGAGTTGAGCGCGGCAACGTCGCGCGCGCAAGCAGCCGAAGCACGCGTAGAGGAACTCGCGCAGCGCGCAACATCGCAAGCTGCCGAACAGCAAGCCGCGACGGCTTTGCTAGAGGAAGAACGCAAGGCACGAGCGGAGTTGGCCGCAGCGATATCAAGCAAGAACGATGAAATAGCGCGAGCCACTGAGGAACGCGATCAAGCCCAGCAGCAGATCGCAACGCTGAGCAGCGCCTATCAAGCCAAGGAAGAAGAATCGGCACGGTTGTCGGCGGAGTTGAGCGCGGCTTCATCGCACGCAAAAGCCGCTGAAACGCAGGCAAGCGAGAACCACGCACAGTTCGTCGCAGTGGAAGCTGAGTTGAAACAAGCCCGCGCTGTGCTGACAGCAGAGCGCGAGGCAGCCGAAGCGCGGGCCGAGGAAACGTCGGCCCAACTCAGCGAGTTGCAGCGCGTCACGCGTGAACTGGACGAGGCGCGGGAGCAGATCAGCGCCGTGACCGAGGCGAAGACACTCGTCAGCGCGAACCTCGCTCGGCTATCGCAGGATGCGTCCGCCGTAAGGGAACGCGCAGAGGCCGCCGAACGCCATGTCGTGCAACTGGAGCAGCGCGTCGCGGCGCAAACTGCGGCCATCGCGCAACACACTCAGCGCGCCCAGCAGCTAGCAGCCCGCGCCGAGGAGAACGACAGTACGGAGGAGGTCGCGGCATTGCAACGTCAAGTGTCGACGCAAGCCAAAGCCCAAGCAAAGGCCATGAGCGAGCTTCGCACGACGGCGGAACAGTGGGTCGCGCACGCAAAAGACCTCAAACAACGGCTCGGCCTGGCAAGCGAGAAGATCTTGTTCATCGACGCACGCAGCACCGGCGAGGTGGCACTTGTCAGGCGGCTTTCATCCGAACTGGAGCGGCTCAAACCGGATCACGAATTGATCTCCAGGGAGATGCAGCAAAAACTGATCGCCGCGACGATGACGCACCAACTTGCGCAGAAGGGCTACCGTTATGATCCAGCGACGGCGGTAATGTCGAAGGTCGCGACCTGACGTGTGCCGTCGGTCAGAGGCTTGGTAAACAAAGGCGCGCGCATGCGACGCGCGCCCCATGAATCCAACGCTTACGGCGCGACCGGCTTGCCCGACGCGTCCTTCACTTTCTGTTTCCACTGCGCGCGGATTTCAGCCGTCACGGATTCCGGCAGCGAAATGTAGTCGAGATCATCCGCCGCCTTGCCGCCGTTCTTGAACGCCCAATCGAAAAACTTCAGCGTTTCGGCGCCTTGCGGTGCTTTGTCCTGCGTCGTGTGCAACAGCACGAACGTCGCACCGACCACGGGCCACGCGTTCTTGCCCGGCTCGTTCGTCAGGATCTGGTAGAACGACTTCGACCAGTCCGCGCCCGCTGCCGCTGCCTTGAAGGTGTCAGTCGCCGGTACGACCACCGTACCCGCTGCATTTTTCAGCGCAGCATAGGTCATATGGTTCTGCTTCGCATACGCCCACTCGACGTAGCCGATCGCGCCGGGCAGACGCTGCACGAAAGCGGCAACGCCGTCGTTACCCTTGCCGCCCGTCCCCGTCGGCCAGCTCACCGTCGCGCCTTCGCCCACTTTCGACTTCCACTCCGGGCTCACTTTGGACAGGTAATTCGTCCAGATGAAGCTCGTGCCCGAGCCATCGGCACGGCGAACCACGGCGATGTCGGTATCCGGTAGCTTGATTTTCGGGTTCAGCGCGACGATCGCCGGATCGTTCCACTTCTTGATCTTGCCCAGATAGATACCGCCGAGCACTTCGCCCGACAGCACCAGTTCGCCGGCCTTCACGCCCGGCACGTTGATTGCCGGCACCACGCCGCCGACCACCGTCGGGAACTGGAACAGGCCGTCCTTGGCCAGTTCGTCGTCTTTGAGCGGAGCGTCCGAGCCGGCGAAATCCACGGTCTTCGCAATGATCTGCTTGATGCCGCCCGACGAGCCGATGCCCTGATAGTTGACCTTGCCGCCGCCGGTCTTTTGATAGGCGTCGGCCCATTTCGTATAGATCGGTGCGGCGAAGGTACTGCCCGCGCCGGTGATGTCGGCGGCATGTGCGGCGCTGGCACACAGCGCACACACAGCCAGCGTAAGTTGCTTGAGATTCATGGCGAGACTCCTCATGGCGATGCGATCGCCTTCGATGGGCTGCAACTTAAGGGTGAAATATGACGTTCTTGTGACTACTCAAATTAAATGATCCGCTTGCCTAACCTTAAGCATTTGCTAAGTCGACGTCGTGAAAACTAGCGGGTTAACCTTCTTTCGATCGGCCGCGATATGCTCAGGCCTTTGATTCCGGTTCAATCTGTGCGGCGCGTGGAGTTGGAATCGTATGGCGATCACCACGGTTCTGATTTCGGCCGCCAGATTGCTGGATAGGCCAATCCCGCATGGGAAGCAAACGCTGAATGACCTATGAAATCTGATCTGCTACTGCAAACCTACGGCGCGGACCCGTCCGGCATGGTCTGCGGCTTTCTTTTTTCTTCGACTCGCGCCGGCCGCTCTGTCGACGCCGACGAAGTCGTCGAATGGCTCCGGGCCCACGACGCAAACGGCCCAGCGAAGGAAGGCAGCGAGTTTCTCTGGCTTCACTTCAATCTGGCGCATAGTGCCAGCGAACGCTGGATGAGAGCCCAGCTCGATTTGCCCGAGACGTTTTTCGACGCACTGCGCGAAGGCTCGCACTCGACGCGTATCGAACATGCGGACGGCGCACTTCGCGCGGTCGTGAACGACGTCATGTTCAATCTCGAGTTCACGCCCTCCGAGATTGCGACGCTGTGGATTTACGCGAATCAGCGGATCATCGTGACCGCGCGTCTCAAGCCACTGCGTTCGGTCGACCGATTGCGCGCCTCCGTTCGGGAGGGCGAAGTATTCAGGTCGCCAGCGGAATTGCTGGTTCACCTGATGCATGACCAGGCTGACCTGTTGGTGCAGATCGTCCGGCGAACCAGCGCCGACGTCGACCGGATCGAGGACCGGTTCCTGTCGCAGCGGCCGACACAGAACCGGATCGACCTGGGCGCAATGCGTCGTATGCTGACGCGCTTACAGCGCATGCTCGCGCCTGAACCCGGCGCGATCTTCCGTCTGCTCGCAAGGCCGCCGCGCTGGCTTCATTCGGAGGACGTACAGGACCTGCGCGAGTCGACGGAAGAGTTTTCCGTGGTTCTCTCCGATGTGGCCGGGCTGATCGAACGGGTCAGACTGTTGCAGGAGGAAATCATCTCCCGCCTCGAAGAGCAGAACAACCGCACGCTGTTTACGCTCACGCTGGTGACGGTTCTGGCTATGCCGATCAATATCGTCGCGGGTTTTTTCGGCATGAATGTGGGCGGTATTCCGCTCGCTGAAAACCGGCACGGCTTCTGGGTGATGGTGTTACTCGTCGCCGGCTTTACGGGGCTCGCGGGATGGTGGGCCTTTCGTCGACGCAAGGAACGATAAGGGACGTTGCGTCCGGCTTCAGCATCAGTGGCCGTGTAACGCGATATCGTCAGTTCATGCCGGCGCCGGGACGCTCGACGGCAAGCCGGTCGCTGAGTGCGTGTAACTCTGCATCCGTGCGCTGCATGTGCTGGCCTTTGCGATGCCTCAGATACGCGATTGCGTCGTCGACTACGCCGGGCTCACCCAGCCGATCCGCATGCGCCAGGAGTAGCGCTTCACTCGAAACGATATCGTTGAGCTTGCCCAGTTCGTCCTGCAATTGCGTGAGTTCCACGACGCTGATCTCGTTACCGCTATCGAGCAGCGGCGCGAAAAACTCCAGCAGATAGCGCACCTTCTTCCCCGCGATGCGGACGTCGTGAAGTTCGGCGTAGCCGGCGTCCGGATTTCCCAGCACACGCTTCAACCGTTTTCGCAGTGCCTGCTTGGCCGTTGCAACACGGTTCGCGGCGAATACCGCGAGCGGTTCGTCGAACGAGCACGCGTCGAGTTGCTGAATCACGCCCGCTATTCGCTGCGTCAGCATGGCTTCGGCGTTCGCGTCGGCGATCGTTGCGCGACTGCGCAACAGCGCATTGCCACGCAATAGATCGAGACGTTCGATCAGCGCCGCGAAAGAATGCAGTGTCGACGCATCTTCCGCCAGTAAGTGTTTCAGGATATCCCAGTCACGCGTTTGACCGGCGGAATCAGCGAGCGCCTTGAATTCGCGCCGCTGCCATCTTGCCTGCGATCTGTCGATAAGCGGATCGTAAGCCCACCACAGCGAACGCAAGCGACGCAGCACGACACGCAGTTTGTGCGGACTTTCCGCATCCGCGCTCACGCACAAGCTGCCGATGCGTTGCGCCACTTGCGCGGCCATTAGCGTGGCCAGCGTCGAAAAAGCCACTGCCGGCGACATGTCCGGCGCAATCGTGCCGCCTCGTTTGCCGGGATTGTCTGCGTTCCGCTCTTGTGCAGATGCGGTTGCAGATGCGGGATCACGCGTGTCAGGTGTGGAGTTCATCGGCTCGAGTTGCATGAGTCCCAAAAGCGGACGGAAGTGAGGTGAACGTAAGGTGACGCGTGGCGGGTCGTTTAGCAAACTGCGATACCCATCCTACAGCGTAAAAATCTCGAGAGCCATGCCCGCGCTGTGCACGAAGCGGAGTCCACGCGACCCTCCAACGAACTTTCGCTTGAAGGGAGAGGCCGCGCTGTTCAGGACGGCGAATCGGAATCACAGTCATTTTCATGCCGTGGTGATAGAGCGATTCAATTTGCCTCCCGCTCTTCATCGTCCTGTAATAAGAAAAGTTGTTATTTCAGCGCTGCGCCCGCCCTCTTTCAAATCGGCACACAGCAGCGCGACGGCAAACTGGTGGAAATAGAAAGTCTAAAAGAGCCCGCCAGACAATAGTTTCATCGCGCCACGCGTCGTTACCCGGCGAGCTTCACTTCACGAGCTTCAACAACAATTCCGAGTGAGGTCTTTCGTGAGCTATACACAAACATTGTTGGCCAGCGTGGCCGGCGCTTTTTTAGCGGTCGCGGCGCACAGCGCTGACATCACCGGCGCAGGCAGTACTTTTGCCGCGCCGATCTATACGAAATGGGCCAACGCCTACCAGCGTGCGGGTGGCGGCACGGTGAGCTATCGCGCTGTCGGGTCGACGGAAGGTTTGAAGGAGATCATGGTCAGCCAGGTCGATTTCGCCGGGTCGGACGCGCCGCTGAGCGACGACGAGTTGGCGAAGAATGGGCTGATTCAGTTTCCAACCGTAATCGGCGGTGTCGTGCCGGTCATCAATCTACCTGGTATCAAGCCAGGCGAATTGATTCTCTCCGGACGCGTGCTCGGAGATATCTATCTGGGCAAAATCATCAGCTGGAATGCCCCGGCCATCGCCGCCATCAATCCGACGATCAAGCTACCCGACACGCCTATCGCCGTGGTCCGTCGGCTCGACGGTTCAGGTACCACGCTGATCTGGACGCACTTTCTCGCGCAGGTTAACCCGGAGTGGAAGAGCAAGGTCGGCGAGGGGACTTCAGTGCGCTGGCCGCGCGGAATAGGCGGAAGAGGTAACGAAGGGATCGCTACCTTCGTACAACATTTGCCTGGTGCAATCGGCTACGTTGCATGGGATTTCACGAAGCAGAATCATATGTCGTACGCGGCCATGGAAAATGCCTCGGGTGCCGTGGTTCAGCCAGGGCCGGAGACATTCAAGGCCGCCGCCGCGAGCGCCGACTGGTCCAAATCGCTCTTTCCGATCCTGACCAACGAAGCGGGCGCGAACGCATGGCCCGTTGTCGGCGCGACGTACGTATTGCTTCACAGCGCGCAGGACAAACCGGAGCGCGGCGAGGCTACGCTGAGATTCCTCGACTGGGCGCTGACGAACGGCAACCGGGCGGCGGAGGACCTGGACTATATTCCGCTGCCGCCGGCGGTCGCGAGTGAGATTCGCACGCAGTTGCACGCGAGGGTAAAGAATCCGTCGGGTAAAACAGTCGCGGGCGAATGACGGCGGCAGTGTCTCCGATCAAACAGCCACGCCCTGACGAGTCCGCGCCCACTGCGCAAGCGCGGCGCACGCCACCAGCAACGAGCCGGTGACGAAGAACACGGAATGCAACCCGAGATGGACAGCAATCACGCCGCCGATAATCGGACCGATGACCTGTCCGCTGAATTGCGCCGACTGCAGGTAGCCGAGCATCTGACCGGTCTTGTGCTCTTCCACTGCATGCCGGGCCAGTTTTGCAATCGCAGGCAAGAGACCGGCCAGCGTCATGCCCATCAGCGCGCGTAATCCCGCCAGTTGCCACCACGCGTGAACGAACGCTTGCGGAATCATCACCAGACCGGTCAACACCAGGCAAGCGACGATCACGTTCCAGCTGCCGATCCGATCGGCCAATGCACCGAGGCGGGCGGCTGTCAGCACGCTGCCGAGCGCCGAACAGGCCATCACGATTCCCGCCACGCGTGTCAGATGCAGCGACGGCACGCCGAGACTGCCGACATAGACGGTGATGACCGGCTCGATCGACATGTTGGCGAGCAGCACCATCATCGCGGTGACGAGCAACGCGGCGATGACCGGATAGTTGTTGCGATGCGTGCTCGCCGGCGCACGCTCGGCCGGGCGTCGTTTGGCATGGGCGGCCGGGTCGAAATCTTCCTTGACGACGAAAATCGTGAGCAGCGCGGCGACCGCGATCATGGCGCCGCCGGCCAAGAACGTGCCGCGAATGCCGAGCCAGCCCGGCAAAAAACCGCCGACGAGCGGCCCGATCAGGTTGCCGGCCAGCGCACCCGTCGACAGCACGCCCAGCGCCCAGCCCGCGCGTTCCTTCGGCGCCTGTGTGCCGACCATCACCGTCGACGCCGACGAGTAGCCGCCCACGAGGCCCGCGAGCAAACGCAGGGCGACGAGTTGATGCACGTTGTGCGCAATGCCGATCAGCGACATCACCACGGCCATGCCGACGGCCGCGCGCACCAGCATCGGCTTACGGCCATAACGATCGGCAAGGCGTCCCCACACGGGCGCGGTGACGGCAGTGCCCAGAAACGTGGCACCAAACGCGATGCCCGACCACTGGATGACGGCGGCCTGCGACTGCACACCGAGTTGCTGGACGTAGATGGGCAAGAACGGCAGCAGCATGCTCAGGCTGACGAGCGTGGTGAACGAGCCGAATACGCACACAGCCAGATTGCGGCGCCAGTAACGTTCATGTCGCGCGGAATAATCGAGGCCGCGCGTTGCCTGACCGGACGGCAGGGAAACTTGCGGAGGGGTGTTCATATCGTCTTCCCGGCAATTGCATGCGAGCGTGACTGGCCCTCTGCTTCGGCAAGTTCGTTCACCAAGGTGGCAACCAACTCCGCTGCAGGCAATGCTCTCGCGAGCGGCGCGCCCTGGCCGGCCCACTGGACGGCAAATTCGGTGTTGCCCTTTGCACGGGCCGCGGCGTTCAGCGCCTTGGCGGCGTCGTAGGCAATCGGATAGTCGGGCAGCGGCGGCGCGTCCGGCGAGTCTACGTCGATATACAACCGGTTGCTCAAACCACGTGCAGGGCGACCGGAGATCGCGGCCGTCACGGCCGTCCGGTACGCGCGTTGGGTGGTCAATGCGTGCCGGTAGGCGGCATCCGCACCCGATTCCGGACACAGCACGAACGCGGTGCCCATCTGCACCGCGCTAGCTCCGAGGAGCAATGCGCTGGCAATGCTTTGACCGTCCATGATGCCGCCCGCGGCGATGATCGGCAGCGTCGACTGTTTGGCGATCAGCCGGACCAGCGCCAGGGTGCCGATCATCGCGTCGTCGTCCGGATTGAAGACGCCACGATGACCGCCTGCTTCCGCACCTTGCGCGACGATCGCATCGAGTCCGGCCTGCTCGATCTGCATGGCTTCGTGCGGCGTGGTCGCGCAACCTAACAGCAGAATGCCGGCGCGATGCAGTTCATTGATCCATTCGCGCGATGGCAGCCCGAAATGGAAACTGACGATAGCCGGACGCTCTTCGACCAAACCCTGCAGCAGCGCCTCGTCGACCACGAAGCTCGTGTAAATCTCCTTGAGCGCAACGGGCGTTCTGGCGCCGAACTCGGCGAACAGCGGCTGCAGATGCGCCAACCAGGTCGCTTCGCGAAGCGGATCGCTGTACGCCGGCCGATGGCAGAACACGTTGACGTTGAACGGCTGGCTCGTGAGCGCGCGTGTCGCGACGATCAGTTCGCGCGCCTGCTGCGCGGTGCTCGAACCCACGGCGATCGAGCCAAGCGCGCCGGCATTGGAGACCGCGGCGGCGAGGGCGGGCGTCGAGATGCCTGCCATCGGCGCCTGAATGATGGGATGCTGTACGCCGAGTGCCTGCAGAAAGCGGGTATTGGAGGTCATGGGTTTCTCACAGTTGGAGCAATGGGTAGAGTCGCCTGCAGCGGAGTGGCTAGGCTTGCTTCGGACCGAAGCGAAGCGCCGCGAACAGATCCACCGCGAGAGCAAGTGCTAAAGACGCCGCGCCGATCACGAACAGCGTCGCGTAATTGCCGCCGTCGTGCGCAAACAGAAACGACAAACCGTACGCCGCGACGGCCTGCAAGACGGCGAAACTGGTGGTCGCCGCGCTCCAGGCGCCTTTTTGGGCAGTTGGATGATGCGCGAGCAATTCATTGATCCTGCCGAGCACGAGTGCCACGATGCCCGGCACGAATGCGCCGACTACGACGCTCGACACGATCAGTGCCGCAGGCCCGCGCACGACAGCCGGCAAGGCGACCGCGACGATCTGCAGGACATAGGCCACACGCAATGCCGGACCGAACCCGGTGCGGTCAGCCAGATGACCCGTCAGCAGCGGGCCCACAATCGCCCCGAGTCCGAACAGCACCCAGTATTGCGCGCCGGCATCGAGACCCTTGCCGAGGCCGCGCGCCACGAAATCGACGAGAAAGATCATGTGCGGAACGAGGCCGACGGCGTTCAACGCATACTCGGTGTAGAGCGCGCGCAGCGACGCAGCCGGATAAGTCTGGCCATGCTGTGCGTGATGCGTCGTGTGCTGCGCGGCGGATTCGCCACGCCCGGGCCATCCGTTCCACGCGACGGCCGTCAGCGCGAGGGAGATCGCGGCCAGTCCCAGCCACGTTTGCATCAGGCCCTGACGCAGCAGGATCGGCACGACCGTCCCCGATGCCACGATGCCAAGACCAATACCGCTGAAGATCGCGCCGCTCGCAAAGCCCCTGCGCGATGGGATCACGTGCGCGAGGACCGTCGGCGCGGCCAGCACCATCAGCGCGCCGCCCGCCAGGCCGGATGCGAAGCGCCAGCCGAAGAACCAGAGAAATGAAACCGGAAAGGCGCAGGCGACGAACGCGACGGTCACGAGCAGCATCATCGCGCGTAAAACAAATGTGGCATCGAAGCGCCGTGCCAGCCAACCGCCTGCGAGCGCGCCCGCCAGATAGCCGCCGAGATTGGCCGCGCCGAGATACGCGGCGGTCGACGCCGGAAACCAGTGCGCGCTGACGATCGCCGGCAACAACGGGGTATAGGCGAAGCGCGCGAGGCCGATACCAACAAGGCTCGCGCTGGCGCCTGCCCGCGTGCCGCGCCAGACATTGAATGCCGGCGGGATCGGTTCGTTGACGACTGCACGTTGCATTACTGCCTCCACTGTTCGGTTACGCGCCGACTCATCTTGCTGGCGGGCTCGACACGATAGGTACGAAGGTCACCGCTCGCAATGCCTCTCATGAGGATTGCAAACTGAATCCGCAATACCTCGCAATGTGACAAACGATGCCTGGAGCGCCGACGCTATGGCCGCCGTCCATGTGCGGGGTGTTTGTCCGTTACGAAGATTGCCGATTCGAGTCGAGCGTGGCGTCGGTCGTGTCAGTGAGTTGCCGGGGTGGCCGACGGCTTGCGCCAGGTGATCTCGATGGAGGTAAGTCTAGATTGAACCGATTGAAGAGAGAATCCACGCGACTCGGCAGACATTCTTCCGCGAAACGGTTCAATTTCGCGTCGTAATCCGCTGGGACTGCGTGAAATGCCGGCGCAGACGCGGCGCCGCGAAATCGACGAACGCGCGCACCTTGGGCACGGCGAGGCGCCCGTGCGGCGTCAGCAGGTGGACCGGCAGCGGGGCGGGCTCGTTGTCGCTCAGGACAATCTTGAGCGAGCCTTCCTTGACCTGTTCGGCGATGTGGTAGGAAAACATGCGGGTGACGCCATGTCCCGCGACCGCCGAGGCCACGGCCGCCTGAATACTGTTGACGATAAAACGAGGCGTGAACTGCACGACGCGCGGGATCGTCGAGCCGTTCGGCGGCGGAAAGCTCCACGAATCCAGGCCGAAGTGGGTCATGGAGATGATCTGATGCTGGGCCAGATCGCCGGGTTCGGTGATTGGAGGGTGCTTCGCCAGGTAATGAGGCGACGCGGCAACAACACGCCGCACTTCGCCGACGGGGATCGCCACCAGCGTCGAATCGGGCAGATGAGCGATGCGCAACGCCAGGTCCATCCCTTCGTCGATGAGGCTCACCGGGCGATCGAGCATATTCAGGCGTACCGACACAGCCGGGTAGCGGTCGACGAATTCGTCGATGATCGGCTGCAGCATGTCCTGGCCGGCCGCCACCGGCGCAGTGATCGTGAGCAGCCCGCGCGGCGCGGAGCGCTCGCCGGCGATCAGCAGATCGGCCTCTTCGAGATCGGTGAGAATGCGGCGGCAGGCGGCGGCATAGCGTTCGCCGGCTTCGCTCAGTTTGATGGTGCGCGTCGTGCGATGCAGCAAGGCCGTGCCGACATGCTCTTCGAGGAACGCAATAGCGCGGCTAACCGCGGCGGGCGAGCGGCCGAGTCGACGGCTCGCGCCGGCCAGGCTGCCTTCGTCGAGCGTGGCGACGAACACCTTCATTGCGTCGATGCGATCCATGTTGCCTGATCCGGTGTGATTGAAAACGCGATCTGGCAGAGTCTACAGCGATGGACCGAAAGGGAGTGGAGCAGGGGCGCTCGAGCGGCCAAGCGCTCAAGCGCCGGCGGACGCCTCCAGTTCCGCAAGCCGCTTGCGCAGCAGGCGATCCTCCTGGAAGCGGCTGGTTTCGTCGCGGATCACTGCGACGATGCCGGTGAGTTCGTTTTGTGGCGAGTGCAGCAACGCGACCGAAAAGGCAATCGACAGCGACCGTCCGTCCTTGTGCACGGCGGGTACACGCAGCACGTCGTTTCCATAGCGGGTTTCGCCGGTTGCCATGGTCTTGTGATAGCCGTCCCAATGGCGGCCGCGCAGACGTTCCGGGATGATCAGGTCCAGCGAATTGCCGAGCGCCTCGCTCTGCGTAAAACCGAACATGCGTTCAGCCGCGGGGTTCCAGAATGTGATGCTGCCTTGGGCGTCTGAAATGATGATCGCGTCGCCGATTGCGTTGGCAAGTTGCTGGAAGTCGATGGCGTTTTGCATGGCGCTCCCCCGAATGTGACAACACGAATGCCTGGATGAGATGCGGCGCCGCCAGGGGCACCGCATCGGCAAGGCCGGGCTTATACCCGGCCTTGCGTAGCAGCATTTAAACCGCTTTCACTTCGCGCAGGTTGAAAATGTCCTGCTTGCTGTAACCGAGGCTCGCGAGCACTTCTTCGGTGTGTTCGCCCAGCAGCGGCGAGGCGGTGACTTCCGGCTTCAGATCCGAAAACTTGATCGGGCTGCCGACGGTCAGATACGAGCCGCGTTTCTTGTGCTGCACTTCGACAATCGTGCCGCTCGCGCGCAACGACGGGTCGTTGGCCAGTTCCTTCATTGTCAGCACCGGCGCGCACGGAATATCGAACTTGCGCAAGATATCGACCGCTTCGAACTTGGTCTTGTCGGCCAGCCAGCCTTCAATCGTTTTGAAGATCTCGAAGATATGCGGTTGACGTGCTTCCGCTGTCTTGTAGGCCGGGTCGTCGATCCACTCGGGCTTGCCGAGCGCCTTGCAGATCGGTTCCCACGCATGGCCCTGGATCGTGAAATAGATGTACGCGTTCGGATCCGTTTCCCAGCCCTTGCACTTGAGCACCCAACCCGGCTGGCCGCCGCCGCCCGCATTGCCGCCGCGCGGCACGACATCGCTGAATTCGCCGTGCGGATACTGCGGATATTCTTCCAGGTAACCGACACGTTCCAGCCGCTGCTGGTCGCGCAGTTTCACGCGGCACAGATTCAGCACGCTGTCCTGCATCGACACCGCGACCTTCTGGCCCTTGCCGGTTTTGTCGCGTCCCAGCAGTGCGGTCAGAATGCCGATGGCCAGATGCATGCCGGTGTTGCTGTCACCGAGGGCCGCCGCGCTGATGGTCGGCGGGCCGTCCCAGAAGCCCGTGGTGGAGGCCGCGCCGCCCGCGCATTGCGCGACGTTTTCGTAGACCTTCAGGTCGTCGTAATGGTGGCCGTCGCTGAAGCCCTTCACCGAGGCGACGATCATCTTCGGGTTGAGTTCGTTCAGGCGTTCCCACGAAAAGCCCATCCGGTCCAATGCACCCGGGCCGAAATTCTCGACCAGCACGTCCGATTCGCGGATCAGCTTTTCGAGCACCTCCTTGCCTTCGGGTTTTTTCGTGTCCAGCGTGAGCGACTTCTTGTTGCTGTTGAGCATCGTGAAGTACAGCGCGTCGGCGTCAGGGATATCGCGTAACTGATTGCGCGTGACGTCGCCGGAACCCGGCCGTTCAACCTTGATGACGTCCGCGCCGAACCAGGCGAGCAACTGCGTGCAGGCGGGGCCCGCTTGAACGTGGGTGAAGTCGATGATCCTGATGCCGTCGAGAGGTTTGGTCATGTTGAATCTCCGTGGTTGCCTGGATTACTTTTTCATTGCCGCGCTTTGCGGATTCAGATTGGTCAGTCGACCGCTTTCGGTGCCGGCCGCTTCGTCGATCACGGCATTGATCAGGCTCGGCTTGCCCGAGGCGATCGATTCGAGCAGCGCCTTCGTCAGTTCTTCCGGCGTGGTCGCGTGGTAGCCGACGCCGCCGAATGCCTCGATCATCTTGTCGTAGCGCGCGTTCTTCACGAACACGGTCGGCGCGACGTCCTTGCCGCCGGTCGGATTCACGTCGGTGCCGCGATACACGCCGTTGTTGTTGAAGACGATCGTGCACACTGGCAAGTCGTAGCGGCAGATGGTTTCGAGTTCCATGCCGCTGAAGCCGAACGCGCTGTCGCCTTCAATGGCGACGACCGGTTTGCCGCTCGTCACCGCCGCGCCGATCGCGAAGCCCATGCCGATGCCCATGATTCCCCACGTGCCCGAATCGAAGCGTTTGCGCGGCTCGACCATGTCGATGATGCTGCGCGCGTAGTCGAGCGTGTTTGCGCCTTCGTTGACGACGTTGATGTCCGGGCGCGTCTTCAGCACATCGCGGATTGCGCGCAATGCGCTGTGGAAATTCATCGGCGACGGGTCCTTGTCGAGCGTCGCGGCCATCTTGGCGAGGTTCTTGTTCTTGCGCTCGGCGATCGCGCCGGTCCACTCGGCGCCCGGCTTCGTGTAGCTCGCATCGAGGCCTTCGCGTAACGCCGCCACGCACGAACCGATATCGCCGATCACCGGCGCGGCAATCGCGACGTTGCTGTCGATTTCCGTCGGCGAGATATCGATCTGGACGAACTTCTTCGGCTCGGCGCCCCACGTCTTGCCTTTGCCATGCGAGAGCAGCCAGTTCAGACGCGCGCCGATCAGCACGACGACGTCGGCTTCCTGCAGCACGAACGAACGCGCCGCCGACGCCGATTGCTCGTGTGTATCGGGCAGCAGGCCCTTGGCCATCGACATCGGCAGATACGGAATGCCGCTTTCTTCGACGAACCCGCGAATCTCCGCGTCGGCCTGCGCGTACGCCGCGCCTTTGCCAAGCAGGATCAGCGGACGCTTGGCGCTCTTCAGCACGTCAATCGCGCGCTTGACCGATTCCGGTGCGGGCAACTGACGCGGCGCGGCGTCGATCACGCGCACCAGCGATTGCTGTGCTTTCACGGCGTCCATGGTTTGCGCGAGCAGCTTGGCGGGCAAGTCCAGATACACGCCGCCGGGGCGGCCCGATACGGCGGCTCGAATCGCGCGCGCTACGCCGATGCCGATATCTTCCGCATGCAACACGCGATATGCGGCCTTCGCGTACGGCTTGGCTGCATTCAACTGATCCATCTCTTCGTAATCGCCCTGCTGCAGATCGACGATTTCGCGCTCGCTCGAACCGCTGATCAGGATCATCGGGAAGCAGTTGGTAGTCGCGTTGGCGAGTGCAGTCAGTCCGTTCAGAAAGCCCGGCGCTGACACCGTCAGGCAGATGCCCGGCTTCTTCGTCATGTAACCGGACACGGCCGCTGCGTTGCCTGCGTGCTGTTCATGGCGAAAGCCGATGAAACGCATGCCTTCCGCCTGGGCAAGACGCGCCAGGTCGGTGATCGGGATGCCGACCAGGCCAAAGATGGTGTTGATGTCGTTCAGTTTCAGCGCGTCGATGACGAGATGGAATCCGTCGGTCGTCTCGGTCGCCTGTTGTGTCGACGTGTTGTCTGTTGTGGGCTGGTCGGCTTCTGCCATGACATCTCTCCTTGGTGGCGGGGCGTTGTGTGGTGTGTCGTGAGCGGTGCGCTCACGTGGTCAGTCAATCAGGCGAGCCGCCGGGCAACGGCTGCAGCCGTGCTTCGGCGATGACGACGCTGGCCGGCGCGCCTGAGTTTTCGATCCAGCGCTTTCTCATGGGGGCGAGGATGAACTTCGCGGACACGGCTGCCGCGATCGACACCACGGCGGCCGAGATGAACACCGTGCTCCATCCGCCGTTTGCCGACAGCACCGATGCAAGCGGCACCAGCATCGATGCGGTGCCCTTCGCGGTGTAAAGCGTTCCCGCGTTGGCTGCGGCGTATTTGCTGCCGAACGTGTCCGCGCAGGTCGCCGGGAAGATCGAGAAGATTTCGCCCCAGCACAGGAACACGGCGGCCGCGAAGAACATGAAGGCGTACGGGTTATGGCCGAACTGCATGAGGCCCAGCAGCGCGACGCCTTCGCCGAGAAAGATCATGAACATCGTGTTTTCCCGGCCGATGCGATCCGACAGAAAGCCGCACAAGGGACGGGTAAAACCGTTGCACAGGTTGTCGATAGACAGTGTCATCGTGAGGAGCGGCAGCGTGATGCCCATCAGACTCACGGGCAGCTTGGCGAAGCCGAATTCCTTCGCAATCGGCCCGAGCTGCGCGGTCGCGATGATGCCGCCGGCTGCAACGAACACGAACATCAGATACAGCACCCAGAAGAGCGGCGAACGGATCATCTCGCCAGGTGTGTAGTCGATCTTGCTCGACACCACGCGTTTAGCGGCGACGGCGGTTGCGGGCGGCTTCGGCCGAATCAGCATGGTGGCGAGCAACAGAATGCAGACGCCCTGGAAAATGCCGAAGAACATGAAGGTGTGCTGGTAGCCCGAGCGCTGGATCATGTCGGCGATCGGGATCACGGTGACGGCCGCGCCGGCGCCGAAACCCGCCGCGGTCAAACCGGCGGCGAGACCGCGCTTGTCCGGAAACCATTTGAGCGCCATGCCCACACAGGTGCCGTACACGCAGCCCGCGCCGATCCCGGCGATGACTGCCGCGGCGTACAGTTCGGCGAGACTGCTCGCATGGGCGTCGATGATCCAGCCGAGCGCCGCACACAGCGAGCCGCCGATTACGACCGGGCGCGGCCCGAACTTGTCGACGAGCCAGCCTTCAACGGGCACGAGCCAGGTTTCGGTGACGATGAAGATCGTGAACGCGGTCTGGATCGCCGCTTGTCCCCAATGGTGCGCGTTGTCCATCGGTACGACGAACAGCGTCCACGCATATTGAAGATTCGCGACGAGTCCCATGCACACAATGCCGATCGCGAGTTGCACCCAGCGGTGATGCGTGAATGCAGTGCGGCCTCTTTCCGATGCACCGGAATGTCCCATGTCTCCGTCTCCTGTATATTCCGTCGCGCTCAAGCGGCGCGTTGGACTTACGTGATCGAACCGCTTCATCGCCGTTTTATTTGCGGCAACGAGGCGCCAATGGTCGGCCAGAGGGAGCTGCACTAACGAAAACCCTTACCCGTTGAGCGCAGAACCGCCGGGTGAGAGGCAATGGGTCGTGCAGCGCGTCTGAGAGGATGCTGCGCGAGAACAGCAATAAGTAAAAGTTAAAACATTTTATGGTTTGCATTCGGCATTCCTAATGGATGCGCTGTCGGCCTTAACCATGGCTTGATTGCGGGCGACGACTCGCTGTCCAAGGTGCGCAGATCTCGATGCTGTGGCTACTTGGGGTAAACCAATATATAAACAAAGCACTATCGTTTTTCGAAAAAACTTTAACTATTGTTTATTCATAGGCTCTTCTACTCTTTGGTCGTGCCACCATGCCTGATGGAGACGACCATGACCCCCTTGCAATTCGACGCTGGCGACAGCGCGCACCATGCTGAAATCCAGGCGCAACTGTGCGCCTATAACGCCGCTTTCGACGAACTCGGCCTGCGCTTTCGTTGGGATGCGCAGACGCTGGCGTTGTTAGCCATGATCGATGGTGAACAGGCGCAGATCGCCGCGTACATCGAAGCGCATCATGCGCACTTGTTGAAAGCGTATAGCGCAGAATTTTTGAGCCAGGCCATTCTTGAGAAGAAGCGTGCGCGTTATCCGGCGCCGCTGCCGAGACGCGTCGAAAGCGCGCCGCGTCAGAGTCGCGTGGCTCATCAGCCAGAGATGAGCAGCTGGCGCGAACGCGTTTCGTACGACGTGGAACTGCCGGCGCTGGCTGGCGTGTAGATGCGGTGGACGGCATGCGCGCCAGCCCGTGCAGGCCTATCGGCCGATGGCGCGAGCCACCCGTCTGGCTGGTCGAGTATTCGTCGACTTCATCGCGGCCGAACTGCAAGAGAAACCGCTGGACTTGGTTGCCGCGATCTAGGTCCGGCGTTTCTGCGGCGGGGCAGTTTCGGAAGATGGGGGTCGCGGCGTGACTGCCGTCCGGCGTATTGGCGTAAGCCTGATAGCGTCCTATAGCGCGATCGATTGGTCAATAGAGAGGTGTGCTCTGTTGATCATTAGCCACTCCCATCAGATACTCGAAGCATCGTCCTCCCTGCGCTCGCAAGATCATGGCCACGCCGGCGATGCGAGCAGACCGATTCTTCGCCGCTCACGCCCGGTTCATGCGTGGGACGGTTTAAAAAGTCGAGTGGGGCCGCCGTATTCTGATAGATGGTGTGCCGGCAAGATCCCGCAAACGGCGGGCGCGGCACGCGCGAGACTAGAGGAGGCCCGAAATGGCGCATGCGGATCTGGCGATACTTGGGGGCGTCGGGATTCTCGCGCTGGCCTGCCTGGTCGTGTGCGGTATTTACCTGTACTGGAGCAGCGACAGATACCGCGACCGGCAGCAGCGCTTGGAGACGCAAACCAGCGTAACCCAGGCGGCGGAGCAAAACGACGAACAGTTTTCGGAACCGGGGGCAACCATGGGCACGCAACTGAGCCATCGCTGCAAAACCTCGCTGTATCGGGCGGTGGTCAACAACGCACGCGACGAAAGCATCGTGTTCCTGTTTGCCGGCAGCCGCGACGATGCGCGAAAACGGGCGACCGGCGCGCTGGCCGCTATCCACGGCATTGCGGCCGAAAATGTGTCGCTCTCCAATCTCGCCTCGTTCGGCGAGCTGGTCGACGTCGGCGTCAGCGAGGATGAGGAGTTGCGGATATTCGAAATGGCCTGGAAAGGTGCGGACGTCAGCGCCTGGGCCGAACACCCGCTTTTCCTGACCGATGATCCCAGCTTAATAGGCAAGTGGGCCGAACTGTACGCGGACCTTGCGCGGGAGTTGGCTGTCAGCGCGATCGACCGGGCGCGAGACTAACGTCCGGATCGGGTATCGCAGTTCGCCAACCGAAGACGGCCGCGGGGCCGTCGTTGACGAACCCCGACATCACACGCGTCGAGCGGACAACCACAATGCCCTTCTTGGCGGCCCGATCGAGGGCGGCCAGCGCCTCCCTGGATGCATCTCCATCGCCTTCGCCCGCCAGCACGATACCTTTCGCTCCATCGGCGATCGCGTGGTCGATCTGCGCTCCGTCCATGTTGCTGCGCGCGTCGACGATTTCTACGCGCGGCAAGCGGCCATTCGCCGGCAAGCCAAGCGTGTCGCGTGTCGCGTGTCGAGGCAAGCGCAGGCGCGACGAAACGAATGCTCGCCGGATAGGCGCACCGCGTGGATTGGGTCGGCAAACGGGCAGCAGTACATCGACGCCCACAGTGAACTGCTCGTACCTGATCGGGTCGAGGGCGACATTCCGGAACTCCGCCGCGCGCGAGATGCTTTGATACTGGGAAAGTGCGATGAAGTCCTCGATCCACTTGATTTCCGTGTCGGATCGGTTTTGTGCGTAGTAGCGAGTGCGTGTTTCGAAGTGAGTGTGTGATTCTACGCTGGCGAAATGCGTCCGATACGCCATGAGGTGCGTGCCGAAACCCGGACAGCGGATTGATACGGAATCCTTCGATTGACGGTGGCTCTGTTTCCCTAATTGCTTCGCGTCGCTCGCCGTTCCTAGAAGGCTGTACGACGTCACAGCAGCGCCAGCCACGATAGCGCACGCTTTTTGCTTAAGGAGAGGGCTTAGCGGGAGAGAGCGACCGGCGGTTAAGCCGCAACGTCGCAATGGCTCTCCGGCCACCTAGGGAGACGTTGCGATGCGAGGAATAAATGACACGGTACGCGCTGCAATTTTTGCAGTGGCGCTCTCACTGCTTACGGCTTGCGGCGGGCACGGAGGCGACTCGAGTAACAGTAGCCCAGCCACACCGGCAGGCGGCATCAATCTGCAAATCGTCTCGTTCGGCGACAGCCTTTCCGACGTTGGAACCTACGCGCCGCTCGCAAGCGCGGTTGGCGGCGGGCGTTTCACGACGAATCCCGGACAGGTGTGGAGTCAGAATGTCGCGCAGTACTACGGCGATACGCTAAAGGCTGCCTACACGATCGACATCACACATAAGCTCACTGCGCAGGGCGGCCTCGGTTATTCGGAAGGCGGCGCCACCGTGGCCACGCCGGCAAACCAGTCCGATTTTCTGACCGCAGTGATCGGCAACGTCGAAATGCCGGTTAATCAGCAGGTTTCGAGCTACCTGGCCGCGCACGGGAGCTTTAACGCCAATCAGCTGGTGCTCGTCTGGGCCGGCGCGAACGACGTGCTTCGCGCCGGGCAACTGCCGGCTGCTGCACCGACCGTGCAGACAGCGGCTAACACCCTGGCTCAGATAATCGGGCAGATTGTCCAGAACGGCGGCGCGCACGTCGTGGTGGTGAATCTTCCGAACGTCGGGCTCTCGCCAACCGGTCTTGCCTCATCCGATGGCGGGGCTAACTTGACCCAGTTATCGC